>NZ_JBSHBL010000003.1:148742-288023 GCF_053611985.1 Streptomyces sp. NPDC054770 | reverse complement strand
GTCGCCGGGCGCTCGAAGGCGGGCTCGCCGGGCGGGGCGTCCCAGTCGAAGACGTCGTCGAGGGGGTGGAAGAGGACCTCGTCGACGAGGTCGGCGACGGTGACCTCCTCGGCCGCCGTGATCACGTGGTCCTTGGGCACGACGACCACCGTGGTCTCGGTGTAGAGGGGGATCGCGCTGAAGAACGTACGGTCCACCGGGAGCCGCACCAGACCGGCGTCCGCGTCACCCGCGCGCAGCAGGTCGGACACCTCGGCGGCGGGGACCTGGTGGAGGGCGAGCGGGATGTCCGGCCGGCGCTCGTTCCAGATCCGGACCCATTTGGCGGGCGTCACGCCGGGGACGTACGCGAGCCGGAACGACGGTGTTTCCTCCGAGCCTGTCACCAGCCCAGGTTAACGGGCCACGGGCGACCGTCCGGCACCGGCCACGGGCGGCCGACGGCCACCGGCCACGGACGGCCGACCGGTCGGCACCGGCCACGGCCGCCGGTCGGTCGGTCGCACGGCCGGTCGCACGGCCGGTCGCACGGCCGGTCGCACGGCCGGTCGCCCGGTCGGTCGCACGGCCGGTCGCCCGGTCGGTCGCACGGCCGGTCGTGGTCAGGGCTCCCGCACCCGGCCGATACCCTTGATCTCATGAGTTCGCACCAGACCGCCCAGTCGATGAAGCCCGCCACCGCGGCGAAGAAGCTGGGCGTGTACCTGCCCGCCACGCCCGCCGCCTTCCAGGAGGGTGTCGTCTCGCGCGCCGAGCTGAACGAGCTCCAGGCGAATCCGCCCGAGTGGCTGCGCGAGCTGCACGCCAACGGGCCGCACCCGCGTCCGGTGGTCGCGGCCAAGCTGGGCGTGTCCATCGCGGGGCTGGCACGCGGCGGGGTGACGGAGCCGCTCACCACCGAGCAGATCGAGGAGCTCAAGCGCGAGCTGCCCGAGTGGCTGGAGAAGGAGCGCGCGACGCAGGCCGAGGTCCGCAAGGAGACCGTGCGGCTGAAGAACCTGAAGCGGGAGAAGGAGTCCGGGCAGGACTGACCCCGCGCCCACCCGACATTCCCACGGCCCCGGCCCAGGCACCTCCGCCTGCGGCGCGGGGCCGTCGCCGTACCGGACCGAGCCCTCAACCGGCCTCTCTCCCCTCCCTGATCCGCGTTTTCCCCAGCTGGGAGCAGACCGCGGAGGGCGTTGTCAGTGGTCTCCCCTACAGTCGCCATCACTTGATCACTGGGGTGCGGGGAGGCACGCATGGGGTGGGTGACGGCCGGGGACTACGAGGTGGCCCTGGACGACGGGAAGGTGGTCTGCCGCAACGCGGCCGGGCGGCGGCTGAAGTCCGTGCCGGCGAAGTTGGCGGACGATCCCGCGGTGCTGGGTCTGCGGCAGCTCGCCGAGTGGCTGGAGCGGCACGAACGGCAGTGCCTGGCCGACGTGGAGCGGTGGATGACCCGGTCCCTTCCGGTGCCGATCGCCGTGCTGACCCGGGTCTGGCCGGACCCCGCCTGGCGGGCGGCGCTGCGCGACCTGGTGGTCACCGGCGCCGACGGCGAGGTCGCCGGGTTCCTGCGGGACGCCGACGCCGGGCGCGGGCTGGGCCTGGTCGACCTCGACGGCGACACCGTGCGCATCGCCCCCGAACTGGTCCGGCTGCCGCACCCGGTGCTTCTCGAAGACCTGGCGGAGCTGCGGGAGTTCGCCGTGGAACTCGGCGTCGAGCAGCGGGCCCAGCAGCTCTTCCGGGAGGTCTGGCACCGCCCGGCCGCGCTGGACGCGGAGGGCACCCAGATCGAGGAGTACGCGGGCGGGGTCTTCAAGGAGCTGCGGTTCCTGCACGGCAGGGCCACGCAGTTGGGGTACCGCGTGCGCGGCGGATACGCGGTGTGCTCCGTCCTCGAGGAGGGCCGCGGGGTCGAGGCCCGGGTCTGGATCGGCGACTACGACAGCTACTTCGAGACCGAGACCGGACCGCTGGCGTGGACCGATCCGGCGGGCCGGACGCTGAGGCTGGGTCAGGTCGGCCCGGTCGCCTGGTCGGAGGGGATGCGGATGGCGGCGGCGCTGTACGCGGGGCGGGACATCGAGGACGAGGAGCGGGCGGCATGACCACGTACGACGACACCACGGCCGCGCTGCTCGACGCCGGCGCGATCCTGCCCTCGGGCACGACCGCGCGGGAGGACGCCGATGTCCTCACCGCACGCACGTACACGCACCCCGCCCTGGACGAGCGGACGGTGGTCCGCCTGGTGCCGGGCACCCTCGGCGAGGCCGAGGACCTGGCCCTTGAGTTCCTCGGCCTGACCCGGGAGCCGGCGGCGCCCGAGGTCGGTCAGGTGCGCCGGGAGACCCTGGGCTTCCCGGCCTGGGCGCTGGTGCACGACCCGGCCAACGGCCATCACGCCCTCGCCCTGGTCAAGGACGTCGAGCGGCTGGCCCGGCAGGCCAAGTCGAAGCCGGGCAACGCGAAGGAGGGCTTCGAGGCGCTCGGCGAGCGGCTCGGCCGTGCGGTCCCGCACTTCCTGCCGACCTTCTACGAGCAGGCCGCGCGGGTCTTCCTCCAGCACGAGAACACGACCTACGCGGCCGCCTTCTTCGGCAAGGCCCGCGAGGCCGAGCGGGTGCACGCGCTGGCCGTGGACGAGGAGCGGCAGCGGGCGGTGTTCCTGGAGTTCGCCTTCGCCGGGGCGCTCACCGTCAAGGCGCTCAAGGAGTACGTGAAGGACCTCGCGCAGCGGCTCGAACCGGCCACCGCCTGGGCGCAGTTCCGGCAGCTGACGGTGGAGCGCTGCGCGGCCGGCATGCCGCCGTACACCTCGCTGCCGCAGGACGCGCGCGGGCTGATCAGAGCGGCCGGGCTCGACCGGGTCACCGAGGAGTGCGCCCTGGTCGCCGACCTGCTCGCGTCCCCGGCCGCGGTACGGGCGCCCACTTCCTTCTGGAACGCCTACCGTGGTGTGCTGCCGGTCCTCGCCGAGCGGCGGCCCGGGATCCGGGGACGGCTGCTGGAGATCATGCCGGCCGGTCTGGGCCGGGAGGTGGCGGACGACGAGTTCTGGCTGACGCTGCTCGCCGAGTGCGGGGCGGACCTGCTGCTCACCGAGGACGGCGGGGAGAACGGCGAGGAGGCCGACGCGGCGGACTGGCTCAGCCGTTGGGCCCAGCACCGCAAGCACGGGTCGGCGTACTCGCAGCGCTCCCCCGCGACGCTGGCGCTGGTGGAACGGATGGCGTCCCGGCTGCGTGCGGGCGGCCGGCCCGTAGACCTCTTCACCGGGCGCTGGCATCCGGGGGCGGACCTCGATCTGCTGGACCTGTGCGTGGCGGAGGGCATCACGCTGGCCGTCCCCGACGCGGACACACAGGTGCACCTGCCGCTGGCCACCTGGCTGCGCGACGAGCGGCCCGGCGGACGGGACCTGAAGGCCGTCGCCGCCGAATCCCGTTACCGGGCGCTGCTGTTCGAGGCCGTCGAGGGGCTCGGGCGGGGACAGGGGCCCGCGGAGCTGCCCAAGGTGGCCGCGCATCCGGTGCTCGGTGACGTCCTGCGCGAGTGGCTGCGGGAGACCACCGCCGGGTTCGCCGCCACCGCCGGGCTGCCCGGCGTCGACGCGGAGCTGCAGCGGCTGCGCCCCTTCCGGGCCGTGGTGCAGGAGAGCCCGCAGGCCGTCCGCAGGCTCACCGGGTACGACATCGTCCCGGTCCTCGGCCGTACGCTGCGCGCCGGGATCCTGGACGAACTGGGCTGGCCCGCGCTGGAGGAGGCGCTGGAGCTGCTCGACGCCGAGGTGCGCAGGGACCAGGACAACGCGCTGTCGGTGACCGAGGCATGGCCCGCGCTGATCCTGGCGCGCGGTCACAAGGCGGTCGTCGTCGGCCCCGAGGGGATCCTGCTCACGCACGACCTGCGGCTGCCCACGGACCTGGACCGCTGGAATCGGCCCAGGTTCCGGTACGCCGACGGCGAGTTGCTGGTGATGTGGCGGGACGGCTCGAAGCAGCGCGGCTACTGGTCGAACCGCCCGTCCGAGGTGGTCGCGCTCGGCGGTGAGCAGATCACCGGCTGGTGGTCCGGCATGGACGCGGACAACGCGTCGATCCCGCTGCCCGGTGGCGGCCGGGCCACGGGCGGCCGCACCCTGCACGCCGGGGACACGGTGCTGCCGCCGAGCCGCCCGGTCATCGGCGACGGCACCACGTACTGGCGGCAGGGCAGGCAGGGCCGGCAGTCGCTGTGGCTGGAGTACGACCCGGCGACCGGCGAGCACGGGCGTGCCTCGCTGCCCGCGCTGCTGGCGTCGGCCGTCCGCGAGGACGCCTCGCTGCTGCACGGTTCCTGCGAGGTGCTGCCGCTGCAACCCGGCCTGGAGCACAGCCCGTTCGGCACCGACGGCACGGTCCTCGGGCGGTGGGTGCGCACGGAGGGCGAGGGCGCGGAGACGCGGACGACCGCCGGTACCCCGGACGGACGGACGGCGACCCTGCGGGCGGCCCGCAACGGCCGGGTGCCGGGGGTGCCGCTGGGCGCGCTGCGGCTGCCGGGCGGGGCCGCACCGATCGCCGCGCAGATGTACCGGAGCGTCGCCCTGCACGCGGACGACGGCACCGAGCTCGGGCGGGTGTCCTTCGGCGAGTCCGGCGGGGCGTACGCGGCCGGTACCCGGCTGGTGCCGCCGGTCGCGTTCTGGCACGCGCTGCGCCCCCGCGACGAGCGCGGGTCGGCCGTGCTGCGGGCCCTGACCGACGCGTCGGCCGGTGAGCTGATGCGGGCGACGGCGACGGCGCTGGACGAACGGCAGCAGGCGCTGGCCGAGGCCGGGAAGGACGACAGGGCCAGGGCCGCGGTGCCGACCGCCGACGCGGTCACCGTGGCAGCGGTGGCGCGGGCGCTGCCCGAACTCACCGACCGGCGGCTGCTGGCCGGTGTCGCCGCCCTCGTCCGTGCGGCACTGCGGTTCGCCGAGGTCGCCGCGACCCTGGCCAGGCCCGCGGAGGAGCGGCCGCGGCAGCCCCGGCAGCGGACCGAGGGCATGTTCGCCGACTACTCGCCGGAGCACGGCGGGGACCGTTCGCTGTACGACGCCGCGGCCGGAGTGGTGAACCTCCAGAGCGCGTGGCACGGCGGCTGGGCCGCGCTGCGCCAGATCCGCGCGGTGAACCACGTGCTGTCCGGCCGGCCCGCCGACGGCAGGCCGCTGCCGGAACGCGAGCGGCTCGCCGCCGTCGGCGACGGCTGGCTGAGCGACGAGCACACCATTCCCACCATCGGCGCGGAATGGCCGCCCGTCCTGGGCGCCCTGCGGCCGCTCGCCTACCGTGCCGCCTCGCCGGCCCTCACCGACGTCCAGCGCGAGCCGCTGCTCCTGCTGTTCGAGGCGCTCACCGAGGGACCGCTGGCCGGGCTCGGGACCACACTGCGCGCGGTCGTACTGAGCGAGCCGCACGACAAGCAGCAGCGGGTGGGGCAGGTGCTGCGCCGGGACGGCCGTACCGTGGTGGTCCTCGGCTGCCAGAGCGTCGACGCCCGGCTGGACGCGGTGGAGTGGCTGGCGCTGGACCACGACCCGTCCGGGGCGTTCGGTGCCGTCGGCCACTTCACGCTGGTCCGGGAGACGCGGCACACCACCGGGATCCCGGCGGACCGGCTGGCCGAACTGACCCGGATGATCCGGGAGAAGGGCGCCGCCCCCTGGCGGCCGGAAGCCCCGGAGGCGCTGGCGACCGCGACGGACGGTGCGCTCGGCCCCCTCCAGGCCGCCGTACTGCTGGCCGGCCACCCGCACTCCCCCACCGCCGAGGGGCTTGCCACCGTGGGCCTGAAGCCCCGTCAGCGGACCTTCGGCGCACAGCTGCTGGAGGGGCTGGGCCGGGAGGAGCAGCGGCTACTCCTCGGCGCGCTGCTGCCGGACGACCCGGCCGAGCTGTGGACGACCGGCCCCGACACGGCGACCGCGGGCCGGCTGTGGGCCGAGCGCCTCGGCACCCTGGTACGCCTGCCGGAGGAGCTCAGCACCGATCTCGCCGGCATGGGCGTCGGTCACGCCGAGGCCGTGCTCAACCCCGCGCGCACTCCCTGGCTCGCCCGCACCACGGTGTTCCGGCCCGACAAGGACGGCGACTTCACGCCCGCCGACCCGTCGGCGGTACCCGGTTCGCACGCGCTGGCCGGGGCGGTGGGAAGCCTGGCCGCGCTGGCGTACGTACTGCCGTACGGGCATCCGCTGCGGGCAGGCCTCTCGGACGGGCTGGGCGCACTGCGCCGCCGGCTGGCCGACCCCGGGCTGCTGCTCGACCTGAACCTGGACTGGACCGAGAAGGGCGCCCCGGCCTGTGTGCAGCTGCGCAAGGTCTTCGGCCTGCCCGAGACCGGCGGCGCCGACGCGAACGGGCTGACCAGGGCCGGGGACGCCCTGGTGCTGCGTCCCTGGTACGCGGACACGGAGCATGTGCTGCTCCGGCCGGGAGCGCTGAGCGGGGCCGACGACCCCGTCTTCGGGCTCCTGGAGGGCCTGCTCGGCGCGGGGCGTGCGTCCCGGCTGCGTGCCGTCCGGAACCTGCTCGGCGACGACCTCGCCCGCGCCCTCGCGGCCGAGGGACCCGCCGGGTACGCCCAGGACCCCACGGTCAGCGTGCCCGCGCTGGTCGCGGAGGTCGCCGAGGCGCACGGTCTCGGCGAGGACGCGGCGGCGCTCTACCTGCAGCTGCTGGCGCTCCCCGACCCGACCGACCGGAACTGCGCGCGCTGGACCGGCTGGAAGCCCGCCCGGATCAAGAAGGCGCGCGCCGAGCTGGCGGCGACCGGTCCGGTCGTCGAGGCGAAGCGCCCACGCGCGGGCCGCACCCTCTTCCTGCCCGGCGGCTGGCGCGACCTCAGGGCTCCGGCCCTGCCGCTGGAGACCTGGAAGGAAGCCCTCTACCCGGTCGAGGACGGCGACCGGACCCTCCCGCTGGTCCCGGTGCCGGAGCTGTTCGCCCGTGCCTGGGAGCGCGTACACACCGGGGACGCCCCCGCGTACGAGCAGCTGACCACACGCGCGACCCGCGGCGGCCGTCGCCGATGACCCCGATCCGCGCCACCACGTGCACGATCCGCGCCGCCACGTGCACCACCACCGGCACCGCCACCCGTACCGCCGCTAAGGACGACCACCGATGACCGCCAGCACCGCACCCCTTCGCCAGATCGTCCCGCCCGAGGACCGGTACGCCGCCGAACTGGCCTTCCTCGCCGCGTACGACGCCGGTCCGCGGCCGCCCGCCTGGCGGCTGACGCCCCGGGCCGTCGTCACCTTCGTCATGGGCAGCGCCGGCCAGGCGCTGCGGCTGCCCGACGACGCCGAGGCACCGGAGGGGGTGCCGCGCCGGCTCGTCGTGGCAGGCAAGTTCGTCGGCGACCGGGCCCTGGTCGAGCGGTGTGTGGTGACCCTCGCCGGTGAACGGGGACTGCTGCTGGTCGGCGAGCCCGGCACCGCCAAGTCGATGCTGTCCGAGCTGCTGTCCGCCGCGGTGTGCGGCACCAGCGGCCTGGTCGTCCAGGGCACCGCGGGCACCACGGAGGACCAGCTCAAGTACGGTTGGAACTACGCCCTGTTGCTCGCCCAGGGACCGAGTCGCCAGGCCCTGGTGCCCTCTCCGGTCCTTACCGCGATGTCCCGGGGTGCCGTCGCACGCGTGGAGGAGGTCACCCGCTGCCTCCCCGAAGTCCAGGACTCCCTGGTGTCGTTGCTGTCCGAGCGGCGCATCGCGGTCCCCGAACTGGCGGGCACGGACGACGCGTTGGCGCATGCGGCGCCCGGTTTCGCCCTCATCGCCACAGCCAACCTGCGGGACAAGGGCGTCTCGGAGATGTCCGCCGCACTCAAGCGGCGCTTCAACTTCGAGACGGTGGGCCCGATTCCGGACCTCGACGCCGAGACGGCGCTGGTACGCGGCCAGGCCCGGGCGTCGGTGGAGCGGGCCGGGGCACCCTTCCAGGTCGACGACGCGGTCCTGGAGGCCCTGGTCACCGCGTTCCGTGATCTGCGCGAGGGACGGTCGGCGGAGGGCTGGGAGGTGGAGCGCCCGTCCACGGTGATGAGTACGGCGGAGGCGGTGGCGGTGGCGGGCGCGCTGGCCCTGGCCGCGGCCTACTTCCCCGGGGACCGCGACGTCCTCGGCCTGCTCCCGGGCCACCTGCTCGGCGTCGTGCGCAAGGACGACCCCGCCGACGCGGCCCGGCTGCGCGGCTACTGGGACGGTCCGGTACGGCGGCGCGCGGAACAGGGTTCGGCGACCTGGCGCACGCTGTGGGACCTGCGCACGGTCCTGGAGGCATGACCCGGTGCCCGACTCCCCCGAGGCGGCCCTCGCCGCCCTCACCGACCCGGCAGGGCCGTTCCTGATCGGCGTACGGCACCACGCGCCCTCCCTGGCCGCCGCCGTACCCGCGCTGCTGGACGCGGCCGAACCGGACGTACTGCTCGTCGAGCTGCCCGCGGAGCTGCAGGAGTGGCTGCCGTGGCTCGCCCACGAGGAGACCCGCGCTCCCGTGGCCCTCGCGGCGGCACCTGCCGACGGCAGCGCCGGCCCGGCGTTCTATCCGTTCGCCGACTTCTCCCCGGAACTGGCGGCGGTGCGGTGGGCCGCGCGGCGCGGGGTGCCGGTCGTGGCCTGCGATCTGCCGCTGGCGGATCGGGGATGGCGGGAAGGAGAGCGCGCCGCACAGGGGCCCGGCCGGCTGTCGGACGCCCTGCGTTCCCGGCTCACCGGCCGACCGGGCGACGACCTCTGGGACCGGCTGGTCGAGGCCGCCGCACCCGGCTCGCCCCCCGAGGCCCTGCGGCGGGCGGCGCTGCTGACGGGGTGGGCGCTGCGGGAGGAGTCGGCCGTGCCGGAGGTGGATCTGCGCCGAGAGGAGTGGATGCGTTCCCGGCTGGCCGAGGCGACGGCGAACGGCGCACGAGCCGCCGTAGTGGTCGGCGCCTTCCACACTCCGGCACTATCGCGCCCCTTCAGGGGCGCGGGGAACTGCGCGCCAAGCCCCCACCCACCCGCACCCGAATGGACAACCTCCCTCATCCCCTACACCTACGCCCTCCTGGACGAGCGTTCCGGCTACCCGGCCGGCATCCGCGACCCCGAGTGGCAGCACATGGTCCTCGAAGCGGCCGGTGAACCCGGAGCTCTGACGGACATGCTTACTCGCGCGGCCGTCCGCATCTGCGCCGAACTCCGCGCATCGGGCCACCCCTCGGGCCCCGCCGACGCCCGCGAGATCACCCGCCTCGCCGGAGACCTCGCCCGCCTCCGAGACCTTCCCGCCGCAGGCCGCGGCGAACTGGTCGAGGCCGTCCAGACCGTGCTCACACAGGGCGAGCCCTACGGCCGGGGCCGGGCGGTGGCGCGGGCGATGGAGAACGTCCTGATCGGCACCCGCGTCGGCCGTCCCGCGCCGAAGGCGCCCCGCAGCGGTCTCGCCCCCGCCGTCGAGGCGGAGCTCGCGGACCTCGGCCTGCCCGGCCCGGCGGACACCGGGACGGTCCGGGACCTTCGGCTCGACCCCCTCCGCTCGGATCTCGACCGGCGCCGCGAACTCCTGCTGCGCCGCCTGGCGTTGTGCTCCGTGCCGTACGCCGAGCCCAGGTCGGTGACCGGCGCGGGCGGTGCCGACGCCCTCACCTCGCGCTGGGAGGTGCGCTGGACGCCGGCCACCGCCGCGATGCTGACGGCGGCCGGGGTCCGTGGGGTCACCCTGGCCCAGGCGGCCGAGGGTCTGCTGCGCGAGCGGAGCCGCACGGAGCGGGACGCCGGTGGCCCGACGGCGGCGCAGGTGCTCGACGGCCTGGAGCAGGCGGCACGCTGCGGTCTGCCCGGCCTCGTGGCGGAGCGGCTCGGTGACACCGCCGAGATACTGCCGGGCACCGGGACCCTCCCTGAACTCCTCGCCGGTCTCGCTCTGCTGGACCGGCTGCGGACCGGTCACATCGCCGGTCTCGACGCGGCCGAGGACCGTACGGCCAGGGCCGTCGCCGTGGCCGAGTCGCTGACCGCGGCCGCGGTGCGGCAGGTGGACGGCCTGACCGGTTCCGAGGACCCGGCCGACGCCCACGCCCTGCTCGAACTCGCGCACCGCGCCGACCTGTCAGGCGGTATCCGGCTCACCGACGCGCTGGCCCGGCTGGCCGCCGACGGCTCCCCGTTGATGCGGGGCGCCGCCGGAGCCGTTCGCGTGCTGCTCGGCCAGGAGGAACCGGAGGGGTTCGGCGGCCGGGTCGCCTCCTGGGTGGACGGGGCGGTCGACGCCGAGTCCCGGTCCGCGCTCACCGGCCGGCTGACCGGGCTGCTGACGGCCGCCGGACGGCTGCTGGAGGCGGCCGCACCGGCGTTGGAGCCGCTGGTCGACCGGGTGTCGGGGCTGTCCGACCGGGACTTCCTCGACCGGCTGCCCGCCCTGCGCGGCGGCTTCGACACGCTGAGCCCGGCCGACCGGGAGCGTCTGCTGACCGGGGTCGAGGAGCGTCTCGGCGTCGACCGGGTGGCCGACACCGGCGCGATCGACCCGACCGCGCTGGCCACCTGGACCCGCGCGGACCTCACCGCCCGCGAGACCCTGCGCACGCTCGGCCTGCTGCCCCCGTCGCGGGCGCGCACGGAGCCCGAACCGGTCACTGGCACCGTGGCCGTGGCGGACCACCGGCTGCCCCCCGCCGACCGCTGGCGTCTGCTGCTCGGCCGCCGCACCGACCGACTCCCGAAGCCGACACGTGCCTTGGCCACCGCACTGGACGAGCTGTACGGCCGCGGACGCGGCGAGGGCAGCCGGGGTGACCTCGGCGGCGGGGGCGGCGGGCGTGAGGCGTCGTATCCCGGAGTGCGGGAGTGGTCGGAGGAACTTGCGGTGCTGTTCGGGCCGGGCGTCCGGGAGGAGGTGCTGGCGGCGGCCGCCGCGACGGGCCGGGCGGATGTGCTCGCCGAGCTGGATCCGGACCGCGTGCGGCCCTCCGTGGACCTGCTGCGGTCGGTGCTGCGGCACGCGGGCGGGCTGCCCGAGGCGCGGCTGGCAGCGCTGCGCCCGCTGGTCCGGCGGCTGGTGGACGCGCTGACCCGGGAGCTGGCGACCCGGCTGCGCCCCGCCCTGCACGGCACGGCCCTGCCGCGGCCGAGCCGGCGTCCGGGCGGCGGCCTGGACCTGCCGCGTACGCTGCGGGCCAACCTGGCCACCGCCCGCCGGGCGGCCGACGGCACGGTCCAGGTGATCCCGGAGCGCCCGGTCTTCCGGACCCGGGCCCGGCGCGCCGCCGACTGGCGGCTGATCCTGGTCACGGACGTGTCCGGGTCCATGGAGGCGTCGACGATCTGGGCGGCGCTCACCGCCTCGGTGCTGGCGGGGGTACCTACCCTGTCCACGCACTTCCTGGCGTTCTCCACCGAGGTCGTCGACCTCACCGGGCACGTCGACGACCCGCTGTCGCTGCTGCTCGAGGTGAGTGTCGGCGGTGGCACGCACATCGCGGCCGGGCTGCGGCACGCGCGTGAACTGGTGACGGTGCCGTCCCGCACGCTCGTGGTCGTGGTCAGCGACTTCGAGGAGGGCTATCCGGTCGGCGGACTGCTCGCCGAGGTCAGGGCGCTGGTCGGGGCGGGCTGTCAGGTCCTGGGCTGTGCGAGCCTCGACGACTCGGGGCGCCCCCGTTACTCCACGGGGATCGCGGGGCAGCTGGTCGCCGCCGGGATGCCGGTCGCCGCTCTCAGCCCGCTCGAACTCGCCCGCTGGGTAGGGGAGAAGATCGCATGAGCACGGAACGGGAACTGCCCGCTGTCGCCCCGGCCGTGACCGCGGAGCTGGTCGCGGCCCTGTCGCCCCGGCTGCGCAAGCGGCTGGACGCGGGCGTCGCCAAGCTGGCGGACCGGCCGGTCGTCCGGGACGGCGACACCGTGCGCATCACCGTCGACGACGAGGGTTCCGAACTCGAACTCGACGCTCCCGGGGGCGTCGTGGCCGACACGGCGGCCATCCGCTGCGGCTGTCTGCTGGCCCCGGACTGCCTGCACCGCGCGGCGGCGGCTTCGGCGGCACCGGTGGCCGACATGGCGGAGGCCGCCGGGAGCATGCGTGACGCGGAGCGCGCGGGGACCGGGAAGATCCCGGGGGCCGGGGAGAACGCGAGGTCCGCGGAGAGCGCGAGGTCCGCGGAGAGCGCCGAGTCCACCGCCGCCGCGGACACCGACGGGCCCACCCCGGCTGCGGAGGCCGGCCGGCCGACCGACCGGCCGACGCCCGTGTCCGGCGCCCGGACGGTGCCCGCCCCCGAGGAGTCCGCGACGCCGACGGCCCGGCAACTCAGCGCCGCCCAGGCCGTTTTCGACGCCGTGGCCGCCGTGCTCGACGCCGGTACGGACGGTTCCGGCGCCGTGCTGCAGGCGGAGTTGCTGCGTGCCGCGCACACCGCGCGCCTCGCGGGTCTGCCGCGGGCGGCCGCGGCGGCGGTCTCCGTGGTCACCGCGTTGCGCGCGGCCCGGGCCGCCGACCCGGCGTTCCGGCTCGCCGAACTCGTCGGCGCCGTCTCGGAGACCCTGTCCGTGGCCCACCGCGTCCCGTTCGCCGCCGGCGCCGAACTGGCCGGACTGCGCGGCACCGTACGGCAGCCGTACACGCCGGACGGTTCGCTGCGGCTGTACGGGCTGTTCTCGGAGCCGGTGCTCACCGCGAGCGGCTATGCGGGGGCGGTCACCTGGACCGCCGACGCCGAGGGCCGGCTGTACACGGTCTCGGACGTGGCGCCGGGCGGCGCGGGCCGGGCGGTGGGCGCCGCCGACCGTGCCGTACGCGTCGGGGACACGGCGCTGACGCATCGCGAGCTGGCGCGGGCGGGTCTCGCGGTGTCGGGGGCGACGGTGTCGCCGACCGGCCGGCTGGGGTCGGGCGCGGGAGTGCGGGCGGTACGGGCGTCGGGGGCTGACTGGCGGGCCGAGCCGCTGGACCGGTTGTGGGCGGTGCCCGTGGCCGACCAGGTCGGGCGGGCCCTGAGCAGCGGCCATGAGCTGTTGTTCCTGGAGGTGACGCTGGTCGGCGCGGTGCGCGAGGCGGCGGGTGACTGCCTGCTGGCGGACTGCGGTGGTGTGCCGTTGCGGCTGACGGCGGCGCACGACCATCCGGCGCTTCCGCACCGCGACAACCTGCGGCTGCTGGCCGCCGCCCGGGGCGGCCGGGTGCGTGTGATCGCGCGTCTCGCCGTGGCCCCGCACGCCCGTGCCGAGCTGCTGGCGACCGAGCATCCCACGAGCGCGGGGAGCCGCGTCGACCTGGGGCTGGACCGGCTCCAGCACGCGGACCTGCCGGCTCCGGCGCCCGCGGTGCCGTCCGCCGCGCACACAGGTGCCTCCGAGGCCGGGCCCGAGGCGCCTCTGCACCTGCTGCGCCGCCGGGTCGAGCAGGCGGTTTCAGGCGGGCGGCGCGTACTGGCCTTCCCTGGTGACTCCGCGGCCGATGCCCGCCGTCTGCACCGGCACGGTCTGGGCACGGCCGGCGATATCCTCGACGAGTTGCTCGCCGCGGCGGCGGAACGTTCGCGTGACGCCTTCGGCCGGCTCCTTCCGGCGGACACCCGCCGCTTCGCCCGGGCCTGGCTGACCGCGGCGCGCTACACGGACGAGGTCGACCGGGTGCTGTGCACCGCCGCCTGGGGCGGATGACCGGGCCCGGCGACCGGATGCGGGCCGCCGCTCCCCCGTGCCGGCGGCCCGCGTGACCGGAGTCGTCCCATCCGGTGCCGGTGCCAGGTTGAAGCATGCGACACCCGGCCGTCGCATGGGTATGCGTACAACTGCGTAGGAGCACGAGCAGAGAGGAACACGTGGTACACGGGCTGGACAGGGCCTACGAACGCCTCACCGAAGTGGCCGTGGCCGCGCTCAACGAACGCGAGCCGGAACGGCTCTGGCCGCTGCTCGCCGACGCCGTGACCGGTCTGTGCGGCGGGGAGACGCTGATCTACAAGCTGGACGACTGGAGCGAGGGCAGGGGCACGCTCGGTCTGTCGTCCGCTGCCGCCACCGCGCTCGGCCGGCTCGGCGACGAGGCGCTGGGGGTGCTGCGCTCTGGCTATCCGTTCGCCCGCCACTACGCGGCCGGCCCCGGCCGTACCCCCGTCACGGCCCGTCGGCTCGCGGGCCGCGCCTGGCCGCTGAGCGAGACCGCGCGGGTGCTCGGTGCCGGCCTGGACCTGAACCAGGTGCTCGCGCTTCCGCTGCCCGGTACGGTCGCGCCGATCACGGGCTGTCTGGTCTACCGCTCCGGCACGGACTTCACCGACGACCACGTACGGATCGCCGAGCGCGCGCAGCCGCTGCTGGCCGCCGTCGAGCAGCAGCGCCAGCTTCTCCGGCAGTGGCGCCGGTCGGCCGGAGAGGCGGAGGAGCGGGCGGCGGAGAGCGCGCTGACGCCCCGGGAGCTCACCGTGCTCCTCCTGCTCACCGACGCCCTGACCGCCGACGCGATCGGCCGCCGACTGGGCATCTCGGCGCGCACGGTGCACAAGCACGTCGAGAACATCTACCGCAAGCTCGGTACCCGCGACCGTCTCGGGACGGTCCTGCACGCCCAGCGGCTGGGGCTGGTGCCGGCACCCGGCGGGGCGCGGGCCGGCCGGGGTCCGACGGCCGGGAAATCCCGTGGACAGCGCCTTCGTGCACACGGCACAGTGGCCGATCATGACGAGCAGTGAACTCTGGAGCCAGGCCGAGGCCGACCGCTACGACGGCGAGGAGAACGAGATGTCCTCGGCCGCCGTGCTGGGGCCGACCGTCGACTTCCTCGCCGAACTGGCCGGAGACGGCGGGGCGTTGGAGTTCGCCGTCGGCACGGGGCGGGTCGGTGTCCCGCTCCGGGAGCGCGGGGTGCCCGTGGCGGGCATCGAGTTCTCCGAGCACATGGTGGCGGTCCTGCGCCAGAAGACCGACGAGGAGACCCTGCCGGTCGTGATCGGGGACATGGCGACGGCCACGGTGCCCGGTGAGTTCGCGCTGGTCTATCTCGTCTACAACACGATCTCGAATCTGCTCACCCAGGACGAGCAGGTCGAGTGCTTCCGTAACGCGGCGCGGCATCTGCGGCCCGGCGGCCGGTTCGTGATCGAGCTGGGGGTGCCGCCGCTGCGGCTGCTGCCGCCCGGCCAGGTCGCGGTGCCGTTCGACGTCTCCGCGGGGCACCTCGGCTTCGACACCTTCGACCTGGTCGAGCAGATCCTGGTCTCGCACCACCTCACCCGGGACGGCGAGGACGGCCGCTACCGCCGGGACGCCTCCCGGCACCGGTACGCGTGGCCCGCAGAGCTGGACCTGATGGCCCGGATCGCGGGCCTCGCGCTGGAGCGCCGGGTGGCCGACTGGGACGGCTCGCCGTTCACCCAGGAGTCCGCCAAGCACATCTCGGTGTGGCGCAAACCGGTGTGACCGTCCCTGTGCCGTGACCGGCGCGGACACCGGTCAGCCGCCGGCCGGTGTCCACTGGATCCGCGTACTGCACAGGGAGACCACCACGGCCGCCGCCGCGACGACTCCGAAGCCCCACACCAGGCTGCTCGAACTCGCCACGAAACCGATGACCGGCGGCCCGGCCAGCAGTCCCGTCGTGCCCATCGCCGCGACCAGTGCCAGCGCCTGAGAACCCTGTTTCGCCGCCGCGACATAGACGCACGGGGTCACCGCCGCACAGCCCAGTCCGACACAGGCGAACCCGACCAGCGCCGCCGCCACTCCCCCGCTCAGCAGCGCGAAGGCGAGTCCGGCGGCGGCCAGGGCGCTGCCGTACAGCACGACGCGCCCGTCGCCCCAGCGGCTGCGCCAGCCGTCCGCGAAGAGGCGGGCCAGCACCATCATGCCGGAGAACACGGCGATGCCCATCGGGGCCAACTCCGCCGTGGATTTGGCGACTTCTCTCAGGTAGAGGGCGGACCAGTCGTTCATGGCGCCCTCGGTCACCGTGCCGAACGCCATGGCGCAGCACATCCAGAGCGTCACCCGGCTGGGAAGGCTCCATCCGGTACGGCTCCTGGCCTGCTTCTCCGCCGCGGGAGCCTCGTCCTCGAGAAGACCGGGGCGTGCCAGAGCCGCCAGCAGGACGAGGACGGCGGCGGCCACGCCGAAGTGCGCCGTGACGGAGGAGGTGGCCGCGTTCATGCCGGAGGCGAGCACCGCGGCGAGCAGGGAGCCGGCGCTGAACGTCGCGTGCAGTCTGGCCATGGTGTTGCGTTCGTACCGGGTCTCCAGGGCCGTTCCCTGTGCGTTCATGGCCACGTTCAGGCAGCCCACGAACACGCCGTCGGCCAGCATGACCAGCAGGGCGACCGGATAGTCCGGCGCGAGGGCGAGCGCCAGGAGCAGCAGGGTCAGGCAGAGGGCCGACAGCAGCGACAGCCGTGCGGAGCCCAGCCGTCTCATGAGCACCGGCACCAGGGGGAACGAGGCCACGGCGCCGATGCCGGCCGCCATCAGCAGGACCCCCACCTCGGCCGCGGTCAGTCCGAGGTCCGACTTGATGGCGGGGATCCGCGAGGCCCAGGTGGCGTACTGGAAGCCGAGGGAGCAGAACAGCGCGGCGATGGCCAGCCGGCTGCGCTGGAAGGGGTCACGGACAGGGAACACGCACATCAACTCGCTTCGTCGGGTCGGCCGTCGTACGGGACATGTAGACGGCGTTCGCGCCGTATCCGTCCGGGGAGATCCCGGGGTACGCGGTGAACCCGCGTGCCGACCAGAACGGTTCGCTGCGGCCGACGGCGACCAGGGAGATCCGCTCGAATCCGCGTGCGGCGGCGGCCAGGGCGAGGTGGTCGAGGAGGCGCGCTCCCAGTCCTCTGCCCCGCAGCGGCTCCGCGACGACGATGTCGTGCAGATGCAGGTTGCGAGAAGGCTGCGACGGGACCAGGGGTTCCTCCGCCCGTTCGAGGTCCGGGTATCCGAAGGGCGGATACGGCAGGGCCAGTACGTACCCGGCCGGCTGTGCGCCGATGTCCAGGACGAAGCAGGTCTCCGGCGAGGCGTCCGCCCGGGACCGCAGGGCGGCGCGCCCCTCCGAGAGGCCGAGTTCCGTGTAGGCCCGGGACTCCAGCGCCGCGATGGCGTCCCAGTCTGCGTCGGTGATGTGGCGTACGCGTACGCCGTCGGTGCTCACGGGTGTCCTCCGCCGACGCAGGTGTACGGGAGCGGGGCGAAGCCGTTGAAACCCTGGGTCGTGTAGCTGAGCGCGTAGGCGCCGCTGGAGAGCACCCAGACGGGATCGCCGGACGCCAGCTGGCGCGGGACGTGGACGAGGGCGTGTCCCTGCGGGTAGGCGTCGTCGCTGTCGCAGGTGGGACCCGCCACGACGGCGGGGACGGACTCGGCGTCGGGGTGGGTGGGGAAGACGAGCGGGTACTGGAGCGCGTCCATCTCGTAGAGGCCGTTGAACTTGCCGCAGCTCAGGTAGAGCCAGTGCCGCGGTTCGCCGTCCGGTCGGCGCCGCTCGGCCAGCCGGGCCACATGGGCGCGGATGGCCCCGTGGTCGGCGACGAGGTGACGCCCCGGCTCCATGACGAAGGCGAGGTGCTCGCCGTGGACCTCCCTGAGGCGCCGCATGCCCTCCCGGACGACGGCGAAGATCTTGTCCAGTGGGGGTTCCAGGGGCAGGCCGTGCCGGTCGAGGTAGCCCAGGGCCGGCAGGCCGCCGCCGAGGTTGACGTGGTCCAGGACGATCCCGCGCCGGCCCAGGACGGTCAGGACGTCCGCCAGACACTCGACGGCGCTGTGCCAGGCGTCCGCGGTCATCTGCTGGGAGCCGACGTGCACGGACAGACCGGCGGGTGTCAGGCCCGTCTCCCGGGCCGCCTCCAGGATCCGCACCGCGTCCTCGGGCGAGCAGCCGAACTTGTTGCTCAGTCCCCACAGCGCCCCGTCGCCGCTCGTCGCCAGCCGGCAGAACACGCGGGCTCCCGGGGCGTGGGCCGCGATGGCCGCCAGGTCCTCGACGCTGTCGGTCGCGAAGTCCCGGACGCCGAGGCGGTGGGCATCGGCGATGTCCCGGTCGGACTTGACGGTGTTGCCGTAGTGCATCCTGCCGGCCGGCACGCCCGCGCGCAGCGCCTGTTCCAGTTCGCGGGGGCTCGCCCCGTCGACGCCCGCGCCCTCGCTCGCGAGGCAGGCGAGCACCTCGTCGACCGGGCAGGACTTCATGGCGAACCGGATGTCGACGCCGGGCAGTTCACGCCGGAGTGTGTCGTAGCCGCGCCGGATTCCGGCCAGGTCGAAGAAGATCCCGTCCTCGGTGGCGTCCGCCAGTGCGGCGAGCAGGGGTGCGGAGGCGTGGGCCATGGCCGCCGTCACCGCCGCTGCCCGGGCGTCCGGGGTACGTAGGTGCGGCGGGCCGCGTCGACCAGCGGCTGCCACGTCTCGGTCAGCAGGGCGAAGTCCTCGATGTCGCCGCGCGCTTCGTCGAGGAGGCGTTCCCGGCGCCGGCCCAGGAGGTCGGCGAACTCGGCGTACCGGCCGCCGAGTTTCCGGTAGGCGGTGTCGAGGACGTCCAGCCGGTGCACGTTCTCGCTCCGGTCGAGCTCCGCGCTCTCCCGCGCCAGCCGGGCCACGGCGGACGCGCGGACCTGCCCCTGCCCGTCGAGCAACGACTCGCCCGCCCGGGCCATGTGGTCGTAGACGAAGTTGAAGTAGAGCATCGACAGCAGGAACTTGACGAAGCGCAGCTGGTACGCCGTGAACCCGGCGTCGGTGCGGCGTTCGCCGGTGTAGTAGTTGACGATGTTCCGGTTGTGCAGGACGCCCGGCAACGCGGCGTCGTGGACCAGGTGGATCAGGAAGTAGTCGCTGCCGATCGTGTCGGTCGCCGGTGGCAGGGGGACTCGTTCGTGCACGCCGTGGAAGGCGATGTTGCACATGTCCACGCGCATGGGGTCGACCACGGTCAGGGTGGAGTGGTCGGCGGTGAAGGCGTCCGTGCCCGCGCCGCGGAAGGACTCCTCGACGAGTTCCCGCTTCTGCTCGGACGACCAGTGCACGGGTGCCCACAGGCCGACCATGTCGTGGTAGACGCCGGGGTCGATCCGGAGTATCTCCCCGATGTCCACGGACAGTTCGCCGACGAAGGAGCTGCCGACCATCGCCACCCGCCGGTCCATGCGGTCGGCGGCGAGTGCGGTCTCGGTGACGTGCTGGGCGGCGTCGGCGGCGCGGCTGCCGAGTGCTGCCAGTTCGTGGTGGACGGGGAAGACGGGCTCGCCGTTCACGGCCTGGTACCGGCTGTCGGAGTCCCTGCGGTGCACGGACTCGCAGCCGAGCGCGGCGGCGATGAGGAAGGCGCGGTTGGTGCAGGCTCCGTAGGAGAGGCGGGCCGGGAGCATCAGGTCCAGCAGGAGGTCGGGCTTCATGGCCGCGGACCGGTCGATCGCGCGCCGCAGGAAGTCCCGCTGCCGCACCTCGTCGAGGTGGTGTACGACGATGCGCGGGTCGTCCGGTATCCGGCGCACGGCGTCGGCGTGTTCGGCGTAGGCCGGCGCGGCGCAGGAGTCCAGGATCAGGAGGTGCACCTCGACGTCGAAGTGCCGTGCGGCGTAGGCCGCTTCCTCGGCCACGGCCGTGATCGTCGCCGTGCAGGGTCTGTTGGTCGGCAGGGTCAGGCAGATTCGGCGCATGTCTCTTCTCCGGCCGGCTGCTCCGCACCGTCGAGGTCCGCCCCGCTCCAGGACGTGCGGCCCAGCAGCCTGGAGCCGAGTTCGTCGAGCGTGGCCGTCCCGTACCTGAGGGACTCGTGCCGGGTGGCGTCGCCCAGCAGCGTCGCGTTCCAGTCGGGCGTGGCGAGGGTGCGCCAGGACTCGACCCGGGAGCGCCTGAGCGTGTCGTGGGACTCCAGCGCCGGCATCATCGACAGGTACTGGACCGCGCGCACCGTCTGCTCGGAGGTGTTCGGTGCCACGCCGTGCGCCAGCAGGCCGTTGAAGATCAGCAGGTCGCCGGCTTCGAGCTCCGGCCGCACCACGGGGAACTCGGCGCGGTCGATGCTGGGCCGGATCGGGTCGCGGTCGTCCGGCTGGAACGCCTTCCACTGGTCGAACCGCTTGAACAGCTCGGGGCAGCACTGGAAGCCGCCGAGTTCCGCCCTGGTGTCGGTCAGGGCGATGATCCCCTGGACCCGCTGCGGCAGTACGCCGAGCGTGGTGTCGACGTCCCAGTGCAGCTCGATGTCGAAGCCCTCCGCCGTGCCCGGGATCAGGGCCCGGTCGCGGTTCTTTATGTTGGGCGGATTCAGGTTGAGCCGGTCGAGCGTCACCCACAGCTCTTCGCAGTCCCAGACGTCGACGAACGCGTCGTAGACCCGGCGGGTCTGGCGGCTGTCCCAGAGGAGCTGGTGGTGGTAGGCCTCGACGAAGCCGTAGATGTGCAGGTCCCGGTCGAGGTCGGAGCGGTACTCGCGCTCCTCGTACCAGGTGTCCGGGCGCTCGGGGTCCAGTCCTTGGAACTCCCAGGCGAAGTCGAGCAGTTCGCGGGCCGAGGCGGCGGGGATGGCCTGCTTCACCACCACGTAGCCGTACGTCTGCCAGTGCGCGAAGTCCTCCTCGGAGAGGACTCGCAGCGGGCGGCTCTTCGTCAGGTCCCGCAGGGGTGTCTGGGCGAGGTAGGTCTCGCCGTCCGAGCTGAAGTAGGGAATGTCCGAGGGGGCTCGATGGAGATAACGGTCAGTCGTGGACATACGGTGCTCCACACCTCGATCTCAGATACGGCGGCCCGTCCGGACCGCCAACTGCGCGGAGTGAGGGGCGGGGACCACTTCGGCAGGGTCACTGCACCACGGGCCGCACCAGCCCCTCTTCGAACTCGCGTACCTACAACCTGGACTAGACCAACTCATCCTGTCAAACGCCGCAGTTGAGGGCGGGTTTCCCCAACAGGCGACGATCCGGGCCCACTTGACACGGATGGTTAGCTGACAGAGACGCATTGGTCTGTACCAACAGGAGGGTGCACGCTATGATCTCCAGCAAGCACGGCGAGGAGTTGCGACGACTGGCGCGCTCCGTCCTGCAACCGGGGTTCGTGGGCACCACGGCCCCCGACTGGGTGCTGCGCGAGATCGGGGACGGCCTGGCCTCGGTCGTCCTCTTCTCCCGCAACATCGACACGCCCGAACAGGTCGCCCGCCTGACCGGGCAACTACGCGCGGAGAACCCGGAGTTGATCATCGCGATCGACGAGGAGGCCGGTGACGTCACCCGGATCGAGTCGGCGACCGGCTCCACCCGGCCGGGCAACTTCGCACTCGGAACCGTCGACGACACAGAGCTCACCGAGGCCGTCGCCGCCGACCTGGGCCGCCAGCTGCGCGCGGCCGGGGTGAGTCTCGACTTCGCACCGAGTGCGGACGTGAACTCCAACCCCGACAACCCGGTCATCGGGGTCAGGTCCTTCGGCGTGGACGCCAAGGTGGTGGCGCGCCACACCGGGGCCTGGATCCGGGGACTCCAGTCGGCCGGTGTCGCCGCCTGCGCCAAGCACTTCCCCGGCCACGGCGACGTGGCCGTCGACTCCCACCACGGCCTGCCCGTCTACGGCGCCGATCGCGACCGGATCGCCGAGCAGGCCCTGCCGCCGTTCCGTGCCGCCCTCGACGCGGGCGTCCGTGCGGTGATGAGCGGTCACCTGCTGGTCCCCGCCTACGACCCCGACCTGCCGGCCACGCTGAGCCCCCGCATCCTGGACGAACTGCTGCGTCAGGAGCTGGGGTTCGACGGCATCATCGTCACCGACGCCATCGAGATGGGTGCCGTGACCGGGCGCTACGGGATCGGCGGGGCCACGGTCAGGGCCGTCGCCGCCGGCGCCGACGCCGTCTGTGTCGGCGGTGAGAGCGCGGACGAGGACACCGCCCTCCTGCTCGTGAACGCCCTCGCGGAGGCCGTCCTGGCCGGCGGTCTGCCTCAGGAGCGGCTCGCCGAGGCGAGCCTGCGTGTCCGGGAGTTCGCGGCCTGGTCGGCGGGGCTCAGCCCGGCCGGCACCGCCGCCTGGGACGCCGAGGGCATCGGCTTCACGGCGGCCCGCCGCGCCATCCGGCTGACCGGGGCCGTACGGCATGCCCTGCCCCTGGTCAACGCACCGCACGTGGTGGAACTGGTGCCCACCACCAACCTGGCCATCGGCAAGGAGACCCCCTGGGGCGTGGCCGCCCCGCTGGGCGAGCGGCTGCCCGGGACGACCTCCGTCCGGGTGGGCCACGAGGAGCTGCTGGCACAGGCCGGGACGCTGGAGGCGCAGGCCCTCGCGCCCGCCTCGGGGCGGCCCCTGGTCGTGGTGGTGCGCGACGCCGCCCGGCACACGTGGATGGCACAGGCCCTCGCCGAGCTCGTCGCCGCCCGCCCCGACACGATCGTCGTGGAGATGGGCCTGCCGGGCACCGTCGTGCCCTCGGCCGCCCAGATCTTCACGCACGGCGCCACGGCCGCCTCCGGGGTGGCCGCCGCGGAGCTGCTGGCGGGTGCCCTTTGATGCAGACTTCGGGGCAACTTCCTTACCCGTGAGCAATGTTGACGGCTGACCGCCCCTTCCCTACGTTCCGAGAGCGCTCTCCCGCCCGCGCCCCCGAAACAGGGAGGTCCCATGCCGTCCGCTCGCAGACCGGGAAGCCGTCTTCTTCGCCGACTGGCGGCGGCACTCGCTCCGGCCCTGTTCACCGTCCTCGTCCCGCTCACACCCCCGGCATCGGCCGCCGACCCCACGGCGGCGGCCGCCGTCTGCAACAAGTACTGCGACACCCGGGACCCCGCGCTCTCCCCGGGCGACCGCACACCGGTCACGGCGAGCATCTACTCCCGGTCGGTCGTCCTGCACTTCGACGACGCCGACGCCATGGGCTGGGCCTCCATCGGCAACGGCAGCCCTGGCGACGAGGTGTGGCTCGACCGTTCCTTCGACGGCGGCCGCACCTGGAGCTCCGGCAGCAGGCTCGGCGACACCACCGTGCCCACCGGTCAGCGGGGTTGGCGCACACTCATGTACAACGTGGACGACTGGAACGACCTCGGCGTCGGCGCCCTGCGCGCCTGCGGAAAGGCCGGGGACCGCGCCGAGATCGCCTGCACCCCCTGGGCCCGCACCACCTGGAACGCGGGCGAGCCGCGCACGGCCGCGGCCACCGGTCTGATGACCTTCTACAACTACGGAACCGGGCTGTTCGACACCACCGGCTGGTGGAACTCCGCGAACGCCCTGACCGCGGTCATCGACAACATCCGCGTGACGGGCATGGGCAGTTACCGGTACGCGATCGCCCGCACCTACGACCTGAACATCGACGCGCAGGGCGGGCAGTTCCGCAACGACTACCTCGACGACACCGGCTGGTGGGGCCTCGCCTGGGTCGCCGCCTACGACCTGACCGGCGACAGCCGCTACCTCGACACGGCCCGCGCGGACGCCGACCACATGGCGGCCTACTGGGACTCCACCTGCGGCGGCGGGGTGTGGTGGAGCACGGCGAAGACGTACAAGAACGCCATCGCCAACTCCCTCTACATCCAGCTCAACGCCGCCCTCCACAACCGCGTCCAGGGCGACACGACCTACCTCGGCCGCGCCCGGGCCGGCTGGACGTGGTTCCAGGGCACCGGCATGGTCAACGGCTCGCACCTGGTCAACGACGGCATCGACCTGTCCACCTGCGGCAACAACGGGCAGACCGTGTGGTCGTACAACCAGGGCGTCCTTCTCGGCGCCCTGGCCGAGCTGTACCGGGCCACCGGTGACGGCGGACTGCTCACCAGCGCACGGCAGATCGCCGACGCCGCCACCACGGCCTCCGGACTCCACACCGCCGACGGCATCCTGCGCGATCCGTGCGAGAGCGGTGATTGCGGAGCCGACGGGCCGTCCTTCAAGGGCGCCGACGTGCGCGGCCTCGGCAAGCTCGACTCGCTGCTGCCGGACCACCCTTACACCGCCTACCTGAAGCGCCAGGCGGACCGCGCCTACGCGAGCGACCGCAACGCCCTCGACCAGTACGGGCTGCGCTGGTACGGGCCGCTCGACCAGGTGGACGCCGCCCGTCAGCAGAGTGCCGTCGATCTGCTCGACGCGGCGCCATGACCGTCCGGAGGCGTAACCCGGCGCATCAACTGCCGTAGGAACAAGGCACGTTTGACTCCGATGACGGCTAACCGCTATCCATAGGGCAGCCGTTGGGGGGACGCATGCAAGACGTGGTGCTGGCGATGCTGGCCAAGGAGCCATCGCACGGCTACCACCTGCGTGAGTGGCTGCGGCGGACGCTGGGGCCGCTCGGAGAGTCGATGAACGCGGGCCAGATCTACGTGACCCTGGCCCGGCTGGAACGAGCGGGACTGGTCGTCCGCGAAGAGACGGAAGGGCCGCCGGACCGGAAGGTGTACGCGCTGACACCGGCCGGACAGCAGCGGGTGACCACCTGGCTGACCGAGGTGAGCCGGCCGAAGCAGGACCTGGCCGAGCTCCACCTCAAGCTCGCCGCGGCGAGAGCCGCCCGGCTCGCCGATCCGATGGAGCTGGTGGCCGCGCACCGCCGCGAGCTGCTCGGACGCCTGCGGCAGGCGCAGCGCGCGCTGCTGGCCGAGCCGGACGGATCGGCCGCCGGCCTGCTGCTGGAGGGGGTCGCTCTGCGGCTCCAGGCAGACCTGAGTTGGCTGCGGGCCTGCGAGCAATCCTGGTCGAGGGTCGAGAACGAGGCTGAGGACGAATGAACCAGTTCCACGCGGTGCTCCAGGCCCGCGACCTGTTGCGGACCCATGGCCGTGGGGAGAGCCTGGTTCACGCGGTGGACGGCGTCGACCTGGACGTTCGGGCCGGTCAGATGCTGGCCGTCATGGGACCCAGCGGCTGCGGGAAGTCCACCCTGCTGCACCTGCTGGGCGGCCTGGAGCGGCCCACCGACGGAGAGGTGTGGCTGGACGGCCGGCGCATCGACAGCCTCGGCGAACGGGCCCTGGCCCACCTGCGCCGCCGGTCGGTGGGGTTCGTCTTCCAGGCCTTCCACCTGATCGAGGAACTGTCGGCGGCGGAGAACGTGGAGCTGCCCGTGCTGCTGGCCGGCGGCTCGCTGCGCGCGGCCCGGCGTCGCGCGGACGAGTTGCTGGAGCGGGTCGGGCTGGACGACCGCGCCCGGCACCTGCCCTGGCAGCTGTCGGGCGGACAGCGCCAGCGGGTGGGCATCGCCCGCGCCCTGGCCAACGAGCCCTCGGTGCTGCTGGCCGACGAGCCGACCGGAAACCTGGACACCGCGGCCACCCTCGATGTGCTGCGGCTCTTCGAGGACCTGCGTGCCGCGGGGCAGACCCTCGTGATCGTCACCCACGACGAGCGGGTCGCGGCCACCGCGGACCGGCTGGTGTCGATGCGCGACGGCATGCTCGTCGACGACACCTGGATGACGGACCGCGGGCAGCCGGTGGACGGCATGCACGGCTGGGAGGGCTGACCGCCATGGGCCGCATCCTGCTCGTCTTCCGCCTCGTCCGGTCCGATGTGCGCCGCCATCCCGGCCAGGCCGCGATGCTTCTGCTCTCCCTCACGGTCGCCACCGGCATGCTGGCCCTGGGCGGGTCACTGGGCGGGGCGACCGAGACGCTCTACCGCCACACCCGTGCCGTCACGGCCGGTCCGGACATCGTGGCGGTCTCGCCCGACGACTCCGCCGACACGGCCCGCACTCAGGACGCGTTGACCAGCGACCCCGCGGTCGCCGCCCACAGCGGCCCGTACCTCCAGTACTACTCGAAACTCACGGCGAAGGGCTCCGCCTCGCACGTCGTGGTGACCGCGGCCGGCCCCGGACCGGGCACGGTGGACCATCCGCTGGTGACCTCCGGCACCTGGGTGCGCTCCGGAGGCGTCGTGGTCGAACGCGGCTTCGCCAACGCGCTGGGCGTGCATGTCGGCGACCACGTCACCGTCGCCGGGCGCTCCATGCCGGTCGTCGGGACGGCCGTGAGCGCTGCCGGCATGGTGTACCCGTTCGCGGAGTTGGTCGGCGCCGGTGGCGGGCCGGGAGACTCCGGCGGCCGGGTCTGGATGAGCGAACAGGACACCCGGGCGCTGTCCGCCGAGCACCTGCCGGTGGCCTCCCTCCTCTATCTGAAACTGCACGACCCGGACGCGACCCGGGCGTTCCTGAACGCGCATCGCGGCCCCTCGGTCTACGCGACCTTCTTCAGCTGGCAATTCATGATCGTCCAGGACGCCTCGATCATCGAGGGCAGCCAGCCCGTCCTGGTCATCGGCAGCTGGCTGCTGAGCTTCCTCGCCATCGTCGGCGTGGCCACCCTCGCCGCGGGGCGCGCCGCCCGGCAGACCCGCCGCGTGGGACTCCTCAAGGCCGTCGGCGCCACGCCCGGCCTCATCGCCGCCGTCCTGCTCACCGAATACCTGACCCTGGCACTGATCGCCGACGCACTCGGGCTGCTGGCCGCACGGTTCACCCAGCCCGTCGTCGTCAACCCCACCGCCAGCCTGCTGACCACGTCCGCCGGGCCGAGCGGCGGCGTCATCACCGTCACCACCGTCGTCGCCCTGGCCGTGGCCCTCCTCACCACCCTCGGTCCGACCGTGCGAGCCATGCGCACCGAAACCGTCGCCGCGCTGGCCGACACGGCACGCCAACCCGATCAGCGAGCCCGTCTGACACGACTGTCCGCGATGCTGCCGGTCCCGGTGCTGCTCGGACTGCGCCTGATCGCCCGTCGGCCCGGCCGGGCGTTCCTGCAGGCATGCGGCATCGCAGCCACCGTCATCACCATCACGGCACTGCTCATCATCTTCGTCCAGCGCCAGGTGGGCTACGGGATCGACTCGCCCCACCTGGGCAATCTGAAGGACGCTCAGAGCCGGCACACGATAGTCGCCGTGACCGCGGCGCTGGTCGTGCTCGCCGCCGTGAACACCCTCACGGCCACCTGGACGACGGCGCTGGAGGCCCGGCACACCATGGCCGTCGCCCGCACTCTCGGCGCCACTCCCGGACAGGTGACGGCCGGGCTGTCGGCCGCACAACTCCTGCCCACCGTGCCCGGCGCCCTCGTCGGCGTCCCCCTGGGCATTGCCTTCTGCCTGCCCTTCAGCGGCGCGGGGACGGTCTACCCGCCGGCGTGGTGGCTGTTCGGCGCCGCGCTCGCGACGGTGGCGGTCACAGCCGCACTCACCGCCCTGCCCGCCCGCATCGCGGCCCGCCGATCCGTCGCCCGGACCCTGAGCGCCGAAACGACCTGAACCATGTCCACCGGGCGGGCCGGGCAGGTCACGAACCCGCGAGGAACGTCACACGTACCTTTCGCTACATATTATCCCTGTTCGTGCCTGCCGACCTCCGTTAAGAGGTCGCGCGGGTGGGCGCGGTTGGGGACACCGGCAACAGGCGGGCACAGGTCCCGGTGATCATGGAGTTGCGACGCTCTGTGATCACTGGGGAGACCTGCGCCCGCCCTTCCGTCATGGCTGACCGAACCGCTCTGGGACCAATTCGCAGCCCTGCTGCCCGAGCGGCCGGAGTACCACCCGGACCATCCACTCGGCTGCCACCGCCGACGCATCAGCGACCGGATCATCTTCGACGAGATGCTGCAACTGCTGTGCTTCGGCTGTTCTTACGAGGCGATCGCCGACACAACCTGCTCGGCCACCACGATCCGCAGCCGCCGCGACGAATGGATACGACTGGTGGTTTTCGCCCGGCTCATTCAGCTCGCACTGGAGTCCTACGACCGGATCGTCGGTCTCGTCCTCGACCGGATCGCGGTCGAGGGACCGATCACCAAGGCACCTGGAGGCGGGGAGGCCACCGGACGTTCACCGGTCGACCGCGGCAAACAGGGACTGAAGCGCTCGAGCATGGCGGATGGGTACGGCATTCCGCTGGGCCGTGTACTGGCCGGTGCCAACCGCCACGACTCTCCGCTGCTCGCCCCGGCTCTGGACCGTCTGGAGGGCCTCGGCCCGTTGCCCGACATCATCACCGTGCACCTGGACGCCGGCTACGACTCGGACACCACCCGCGCTCTGCTCAGCGAACGCGGCCTGCACGGATGCATCGCACACAAGGGGGAGAAGGCACCCATTCAGGGCAGTCGGCGTTGGCACGTGGAACGCACTCACGCGTGGCAGAACGCCTTTCCCCGTCTCGCCCGGAGCTACGAGCGTCGCGTCACTGTCATTGATGCCTTCTTCGACCTCGCCGACGCAATCATCACCGTGCGCAGCCTGATCCGGCGGTCCCGGACAACTCACCGGTGGGACGAACGCCCGAAGCGCCGACCGTGATCCTTCGGCCCCGCTTCAGTCACTTCGGCAGATCGGCGGAGAGGAAGGGAGCAAGGAGCGCGAACAACGCGTCGGGGCGGTCGAGGGGGATGAGGTGGCCGCAGTCCTGGAGATGGTGTCCGACCAGGTCATCCGCGATGGGACGGAGTTGGCGTTCGAGCCCGGCGCCGACGGGGTGAGAGCCGACGGCCATGGTGGGCATGGTCAGCCGAGCTGTCGCGACGGCGTCCTGGATCTGCTGCGCGCTGGTGGGCAGGGCCCGGTAATAGGAGAACGCGCAGCGCAGGGCTTCGCTCCCGGTGTACGCGTGGACGAAGGCCGCACGGATGTCGTCGGGTACTCCTCGCCCGAGCGTCCCCGAGTCGAGGAACCAGTCGATGTACGGGGCCTCGTTGCCGGCGAGGACGGTCTCGGCGAGGCCGGGGACGGCGTGGAAGCCGAACCACCATGGGGCGCCGCCCGCGACGACGTGCTCTGCTCCGGGCAGGCGGCCGAGCAGTGCCTCCATCACGACCAGGCGCCGGACGAGGCCGGGACGGCGCAGCGCGAGCAGGACGGCGGGGGCGGTGCCCGCGTCGATGCCGACCACCGCCGCCGAAGGCTCGCCGAGTGCGTCGAGCAGTCCTTCGGCGTCGGCGGCGAGGGTGCCTGCGTCGTAACCCTCGATGGCACGTGCACTGGCACCGAAGCCTCGAAGGTCCGGGGCGATGACCCGGTACTGCCCGGCGAGTCGGTCCATGATGCCGCTCCAGAGTTGCCAGGTGTGCGGGAAGCCGTGCAGCAGGAGAACCGCAGGTCCGTCCCCGGCGATTGCGACGTTGAGTTGGACGCCGTTCGTAGCGATACGGCGCAGGTGGTGTGCGGTGGTGACGGGCATGACGGCTTCTCCGGCTGGTTACCATTGGTGACCACAGAACGATAGGTAACTGTCCGACCGCTTCCTAGACGGCACTTTCAAGGAAGGTGGTGAGTCACAGGTGACCACCCGAGGAGCCCGGGCCGCCGGTCGCGGGGTACGCGGCGATCTGTTCGATCCCCATTGCCCGACGCGGCAGTTGCTGGACCGCATCGGTACGAAGTGGACGTCCATGGCCGTCAAGACACTCGCCGATGCCGCACCGGACGAGGTGCGCTTCGCGGAGCTGAGACGCCGGATGCCCGGCGTCTCACAGAAGATGCTGTCCGTGACGCTGCGAAGCCTGACCCGCGACGGGCTGGCGTCGCGCCGGGTCGAACCGACCGTGCCGCCGCGGGTCTTCTACCGACTCACCGGACTCGGGCTGTCCCTGGAAGTCGCACTTGCGGGGCTGCGGACCTGGGCGGAGGAGCACATGGCCGAGATCGACCGCGCCAACGAAGCCGCCGACCAGGAGGCCGATGAGGGGTAGGCAGGCCGGTTCAGCGCTCAGTACTGGTGGCTGGGGTACTCGATGTAGCCGGCGTCGCCGCCCTGACACCACGTCGCTTTGTCAGGTCGACGCCGGAGGAGGACTTCGACGCGATGGTGTTGGGCACGTCGTTCCACTTCGACGAGCAGGGCACGGCGACGGCCGCGGACGCGATGAAGCGGTACTGCGGGCTGCCGGGCGAGCAGGAGATGGAAGGGAAATCGCCGGCGCAGTGGCTGGCGACGAAGGAGCTGGTGAAGGACAGCGGGGAGATGGTGTTCGAGGGGGGCATCTCCCGGCTCTGCCCGAAGTGCACCAAGATCCCGAAGTCGGCCGTCGGGCACCTATCCGCGGTTGTTCTAAGACAACCCCGATCCCACTCCCGAGAGCCAGCGCTTCGGGGGAGCGAGGCCCGGCTTCGCTCACGGCCCTGTTCTGCCTCCTGTACGCTCGCGGCGTCCCCCGCCAGGCCGCCGTCCCCTCGTCGTCGACACCGAGTTTCTCGGACAGGTTCTGCCAGGCCATCAGGTTGATGTAGAGGTTGTCCCGGGCGATGGCGCAGCTGCCGGCGATGGGCTCTGGGTGTCGATCGGGTCATCGGCAAGGCCCCACTTACGCCGTCATGCACCGTCGTTGTCACCGCGCAGGGAACGGATCATGCTCTGCAGGATCCGGAACGCCTCCGACTGCTCGGTCTCGGCCAGGCCGGCCAGCATTCTGGCCTCGACGGACCGGACCGCTGCGCTCGCCTTCTCGAGGCTTCGTCGGCCGCGAGGCGTGAGCCGCGTGGGAAGCACCTTCCCGACCGGTGCCTCCGCGGGCCTGGTCACGTACCCGTCTCGTTCCAGGGCCTGGAGCAGCACGTTCATCGTCTGCCGGGTCACGAACGCGCCCCGCGCGAGCTCGGAGTTCGACAAGCCCGGCCGTTGCGCGAGCAGTTCGAGGCAGGAGTAGTGCGTCACGCTCATCCCGAGCGGCCGCAGCACTTCCTCCATGGCCGCGCGCAGGGCGCTCGACGCTTCTTTGAGCAGGTAGCCCAGTGACGTCTCCAGGTCGACGCCGACACCTTCTTGACTCATGTCAGCATTCTGACATAACTTTCCACATGTCAGAAAACTGACACGCACGGAAGGAGAGTCATCATGCCCGCCACCGGCCCCGACTTCATCTCGCTCCAAGTACGCGACCTCAACGCTTCACAGGCGTTCTACGAGCAGTACCTGGGCCTCGTCCGCTCGCCGGCCGGACCTGCCCACGCCGTCGTCTTCGAGACGAAGCCGATCGCGTTCGCCGTCCGCGACGTCCTTCCCGGCACCGACCTCACATCCGTCACCCAGCCCGGCATCGGTGCCGCGATCTGGCTCCACGCCACCGACGTCCAGGCCATCCACGACGCACTCGTCGCCGACGGTCACACCATCGCCTCCGCGCCGATCGACGGCCCCTTCGGCCGGACCTTCACCTTCGCCGACCCCGACGGCTACCAGATCACACTCCACGACCGCACCTGACCGGCCAAACACCACCGGACGATCACCAGCGGTTACACCCCAGGCTCGCGCGTGGCGCCACCTGCCACCCTGCCACCCTGACGACGTTCCACCGGCTGGATGACCTCGGCTTGGAATCGGTCGACCAACAGTCGCATCCCCACCACGCTGTGCGGGCTGGCGCACGTCCCGCTCGAACCGGCGGGCAACGATCCTGCACGTCCGCATCCGCCGCTACCGCTGTTCGGGCTGCGGGCAGGTCTGGCGCCAAGACACGACCGCGGCCGCCGCGCCGAGGGTGAAACTCTCGACGCAGGCGGAGATGCGGGCGTTAAAGAGTGCCGTCATCGACCGGATGTCGATCGCCCGGATCGCCGCCGGGCTCGGGGTGTCCCGGCACACCGTCAATGGCGCCGTCCTGACGACCGGCCACCAGTTACTGATCGCCGACCCGACCCGCTTCGACGGTGTCCAAGTCTCAGGCGTGGATGAGCATGCGTGGCGCCGCACCCGACGCGGGGACAAGTTCGTCACCGTCATCATTGTTGTCGCCCTGGCCGGCGATGCGCCCGACCGATACCGCCAACGCGTCCAGCAACACGCCTGCGGGCACCGCGGCCGGGTCGGTGATCCGATCAACGGCATCCGCACAGTGCTGCGCAACGGTGTCAACCTGCTCATCGACCGCCAACAGGCCCGGCTCACCAGCGTATTCACTACCGATGAGCACGCCGCGGTCGAGGCGGCCCGGGGGTGCCTACCAGCGCATCGTGTCCGCCTACCGGCAACCCGACCGCCTCACCGGCAAGACCGAACTCGCCGCCGTCATCAAGACGATCAGTCACGGCGCCCCAGCCGGACTGCCCGAACCGAGTCGACTCGACACCACACTGAAACAGCGCGCCGCTGACGTGCCGGCCTACTTCGACCGACCCGACACGTCCAACGGCCTGACCGAGGCCATCAACGGCCGACGAACACCTACACGCCATCGCCCTCGGCTTCCGCAACCTGACCGACTACACCACGCGCAGCCTGCTCGACACCGGCGGCTTCAGACCCCGACTACACCTTCTACTGCGATGAGCCGCCCACGGACGCCTCAAGAGCGCCGATTCCCGCGGCGGTGGCCACTCCGTGTGGCCCCTGGGCGTGACTACCGTCGGCCCGCGCCTTGCAGTCAAGACGCGGTGGAGCTCACGCCCCACCTCCTTGACGCGCCTTGAGCCAGGCCACGCTCTCCTCGACCAGGTCGAAGATGTCCGCCCCTTCGGCGATGCCATCCGCTTCGATGATGTGCACGCGGATCGAGTCCCGGCCTGCGTCGAGCGCGTCCGCCAGGGCCACCGAGCCCTGTCCGGCGGCGACTTGCGGTTCGCCGCGTACTGCCGGGCCGTCTTTCACGTGGACGAGTTCGACGCGTTCCCCGAGCCTGGCGACCACGTCGGCGGGGACCTGGCCCGCGGTCTGTGCCCAGTAGAGGTCGACCTCGGCGACGACCGTCGGATCCAGGGCGTCCCACAGCACGTCGTAGCCGTAGCGGCCGTCGTCGAGCGGGGTCCACTCCCAGTAGTGGTTGTGGTAGCCGACCCGTAGGCCATGGCCGGCCGCCGCCTTGGCCAGGGCGTTGAGGCGGTCGGCATACCGGCGCACTCCGTCGGCCGAGACCAGGGCGTCGCGGGTGAATCCAGGGAGTGCTTCGGGGGTCGAGGCGATGGCGACGGGCGCGCCAGCCTCGGTCATCTCCTCGAAGAACCAGCCGGGGTCCTCGGCGTCGGGGAGGCGGGCGTGGGTGGAGGAGACCGTGAGGCCGGCGGCGTCGATGTCGGCCTTCAGCGAGCGCGCCTCGGCCAGGCGCGCGGTACGGGTCAGCTCGCTGCGGCCCAGGCGGAAGGGCTCCACCGCGGTCACTCCGAGGTCGGCGATCCTGGCGAGCGTGGCGGGACGGTCCTCCAGGACGTTCATCAATGTGTAGAGCTGCAAGCCGATGTCCGGCATTGCGAGTTCCAATCTGTCGGGGTCACTGGGGCACTGGGTCACTTCACTGCGCCGGCGGTGAATCCGGTGATGAGGAAGCGCTGGAGCAGCAGGAATCCGGCCACCACCGGGACGGACACAACCAGCGAGGCGGCCATGACCTGGTTCCAGTAGACGTTCGCCTCGGTGGAGTAGGCCTGCAGACCAACGGCCAGGGTGCGGCTCTGCTCGTCGGTCAGGACCGAGGCGAAGAGCACTTCGCCCCAGGCCGTCATGAAGGCGTAGATGCACACGGCGACGATGCCCGGTGTCGCCGCGGGCACGATGATCTGCAGCAGGGTGCGCAGTGGCCCGGCGCCGTCCACCTTCGCCGCCTCGTCGAGATCGCGCGGCACCGTGTCGAAGTAGCCGACCAGCATCCACACCGCGAACGGCAGGGAGAAGGTCAGGTACGTGACGACGAGACCGGTGCGGGTGCCCACGAGGTCGGTGCCGAGATTCTGGTCGGCGTAGACGAACAGCAGGTACAGCGGCAGCAGGAACAGGATGCCGGGGAACATCTGGGTGGCGAGCACCGCCGACTTGAAGCTTCCGCTGCCGGGGAACTTCCAGCGGCTCAACGCGTAGGAGGCGAAGACCGCCACCAGCACCGACAGCACCGTGGCGGACACGGCCACGATCAGTGAGTTGACGAAATAGTGGGCCAGCGGCACGGTGTGCCAGATGTCGATGAAGGACTGGATCGTCGGCGACGACGGGATCCAGGTGAACTCGCCCTGCACATCGGGGAGCGTCTTCAGCGACGAGGCCAGCATGACGTACAGCGGAGCCAGGACGAACACCGAAAGCAGCGTCAGTGTGACGTACCGGAAGAGCCGGTAGCCCGGGGTGTCATGATTCATGGCCGGTCCTCCGGGTGAAGGCGAGATAGCAGGCGCTGACCAGCGCCAGGAACAGCAGGAGCAGCACGCTCATGGCCGAGCCGAGGCCGAAGTTCCAGGTGGCGAACGAGCTCTGGTAGATGTGCACGGAGATCAGGTCCCCGGCCGGCGGGGCCGAGCCGCCGAACAGGATGTACGGGGTGCTGAAGTCGTTGAAGGTGTGCAGGAACATCACGAGGACCAGCACCTTGTTGACCGAGGAGAGCAGCGGCAGGGTGATCATCTGCAACTGCCGCCAGGGACCCGCTCCGTCGATGCTCGACGCCTCGTAGACCTCGCCCGGGATCGCCTGCATGCCGGCCATGAGGATCAGGAAGGCGAAGGGCCACATCCGCCAGATCGCGACGACGCACTCGGCCCAGAAGGCGTTGTGGCCGATCAGCCAGAACGGGTTGGAGTCGATCAGCCCGAGCTGCCCGAGCAGGTGGTTGAGCATGCCGTTGTCGCGCTGGAAGATGAAACGCCAGGTGATGACCGCGGTGTACGCGGGCAGCGCGTACGGCACGAGGAACAGCGTCCGCAGCAGGCCCCGGCCGCGGAAGGCTCGTTGCAGCGCGAGCGCCGCCGCCATGCCGACGATCCAGGCCCCGGACAGGACGACGGCCGTGAAGCCTAGGGTGACCAGGAACGACTGGGCCAGGGCCTTGCCGGTGGGGCCGTCGAAGTCCAGGACGATCCTGAAGTTCCCGAGGCCGGTGAAGGGCGCCTCCCACCAGTGGCTGATCTGATACTGCGTCACCCGCAGCCCGCTCATGGCCACGCCGAGCACGATGGGCACGAAGTGGATGAGCAGTTCGAGGGCCAAGGCTGGGAACAGGAAGGCGTACGGGATCCAGCGGCGGCCGCGCCCCCGGAAGCGGCCGCCCAGCGCGGACCGCTTCGGCGTGTCCGGGGCCCCGGGGCTCTCACGTGTCCCGGAAGGACTGATGACTGCCATAGTCCTGCTCCTAGCTGCCCGCTTCGAGCTTCTGGTCAGCCGCGGCCATCTCGCTCTTGATCGTGGACTTGCCGGGCTGCTTCCCGGTCGCGGTCTGCGCGGCGAAGGAGCTCATCGCCTGGCCGACCAGGGTCTCGAACTGCGCTTCCTCGGCGATCTGCGGCAGCGGTACGGCCCGGGAGTCGAGAGTCTCGCGGGCCACGGCCAGCGTCGGGGTGTCGAACGCCGGGTCCTTGGCGTCGGTGACCGAGGGCAGCGTCCCGTAGGTCTTGTTGAGGTACACCTGCTCCTTGGCGCTGGTCAGGAACTTCACGAACTGGGTGGAGCCGTCGAGGTTCCCGGTGTTCTTGAAGACCGCCACGTTGATGCCGCCGACGAACGAGCCGATGTCCTTGCCACCCGCGACCGCCGGGTCCTGGGCCGGTACCGGGACGACGCCGTAGTCGGCCGTCGTCAGCTTGTACTGACCCAGGGTCTTGCCGGTCGACGACTGGGCGAGGATCATTCCGGCCTTGCCGGACGCGAAGTTCTGCAGGAGGGCGACCTTGTCGGTCATCTCGGCGTCGGACGGGTTGACGATGCCGTCCTTGCCGATCCAGGACAGCCACTGGTCGATCCCGTCGACCATCCCCGTGTCGTCGAACTTCGGGGTGTGGCCGTCGAAGACCTTGGCTCCGTGCTGGGTGCCGAGAATGAACGCGAAGTGCGCGGCGAACGAGGACGAGGCGCCCTGCAGGCCAAGACCCCACTGGTCGGTCTTGCCGTCGCCGTTGGTGTCCTTGGTGAGCTTGCGCCCGTCGGCGACGAACTCGCTCCAGGTCTTCGGCGGCGAGCTGATCTTCGCGGCCTTGAACAGCTTCTTGTTGTAGAAGAGTTCGTACGAACTGGTGTACAGCGGCAGGCTCACCGGGTCCTGGCCGACGGCGCCCGTGGACTTCAGCGCCGTGGGCAGGAAGCGGGACTCCCCGCCGACCTTGGCCATCATCGCCTTGTCCCACCCGACGAAGGCTCCGGTCGCCTGGAGTGACGCGGACCAGGTGTTGCCGATGTTCAGTACGTCCGGTCCCTTGCCGCTGGTCGTCGCGGCGAGGATGCGGTTGAGCAGGTCGGCCGAGGGGATGACTTCAAGTTTGACCTTGACGCCGGTCTGCTTGGTGAACTTGTCGATCTCCGGCTGGAGGATCTTCTTGTCCGCGTCGAGGCTGGTGCTCTGGTTGGTCGCCCAGTAGGTGATGGTCTTGTCACCGGAGGCGGAGCTGGAGCCGCCGCCGCACGCCGTGACACCGGCGCCGGCCAGCATGGCCGAAGCCGCGAGCGCGACTGCACGTGTTCTGCGCTGCATGGGGGATTCCTCTCAGGTCATGCACGATCGTTCGGAGGGTTTGCGTGATCGGTACCGGCGTGCGGGCCGGAGGGGACTCAGACGGAAACGGACTGAGGGAGGGCCGCGGCCTCGGGCCGCACGGTTTGACTGGTGATGGCCCGGGCTCCGCCGGCGAACGTCGACTGCTCGATCGCCTCCAGCACTTCGAGCACGTGCAGCGCGAACTCACCCGGGACGCGCAGCGGTGCGCCGCGCAGAGAGTCGACGAGATCGTTCACGCCGTGGCCGCGGAAAGGGCCGGCTTCCGGAGCGCGGGTGGGCGGGATGACCGAGGGGAGTTCGGACCAGTCCGCATCCGTACGGCGCTTGATGAGGACCGGGGCGTCATGGCGGTTCGGGTCGGGGATGTTCAGGGTGCCCTCGGTGCCGTACACCTCGATGTGGGGCAGAGTCATGTCCCAGATGTCGAAGCTGTACAGGGTGGAGACGATCGCCCCGGAGGCCGTGCGGAGGATGGACGCGGTGGTCGTCGGGACGGTGACCTCGACCTCGTCGACAACGCGGTCCGGGGCGGTCACGGTGATCCGGGGGCTCGGGATCGTGCTGGTGCCGACGACCTCGGCGATGGGTCCGAGCAGGTTGACCAGGGCGGCCACGTGGTAAGGGCCCCAGTCGAGCGTCGGTCCGCCACCGGGCTGGAAGAAGAACCCGGGGTTCGGATGCTTGGCCTCGACCTTGGACGAGCGGACGAAGGACGTGGCGGCGAAGGGCGTGCCGATCAGGCCGCCGTCGATGGCCGCGCGTGCCGTCTGGCCGGCCGTGCCGAGGAACGTGTCGGGGGCGCCGGCGAGGACGCGACCGGCGGCCCGTGCCTGCGCCAGATTCTCGCGGCCCAGGGCGACCGTCGCGGCGAGCGGCTTCTCGCTGTACACGTGCTTGCCGGCGGCGAGCGCGTCCCGCGTCACCTCCCAATGGGCCACGGGGGGCGTGATGTTGACGACGACGTCGACGTCCGGGTCCGCGTAGAGCTCGGCGGGCGTGCCGTACGCGGGGATGCCGTGGAGCTCGGCCTTGGCACGGGCTCTGCCGACGTCGATGTCGGCGATCCTGATGATGGGCAGGTCGCCGTACCACTTGAGGCCCCGGGCGTAGGCGTCGAAGACCATGCCTGCGCCGACGACGCCGATGTGTGCACGAGGGGTTGTTCGATTCACCGTGTCTCCCAGGTCGCGGTCGAGCGGAACGAGTCCGCCGGTGGATGAGACCGGACGTGCGAGACGCGATGGAAGTTAGTGGCGACGGTGGGAGGCGGTGAAGGCCGCCGGTCCGCTGAGCGGACCGCCCAGCTCAGGGGGTGTTGCGTGGCCCCAGGAAGCGCCCGATCCCGGTCGGCGAGAGCACATGCTCGATGCCGAGCACCATCGCCCCGATCATCGACGCGTCCCGCCCCAAGTGGCTGCGGGTGATGGACAGTTCGCGGGTGGCAAGCGGCAGGGCGTGCCGGTACACCACGCCCCGTACCGCGGAGAGCAGGTCGTCGCTGGCCTCGACGATCTCGCCGCCGATGACGACGTGACGTGGGTTCAGCATGTGGATGCACAGGGCGATGACCTCGCCCAGCGTGGCCCCGGCAGACCGCACCGCGTGCAGCGCGTCCGGCAGACCGTCGCGCAGCCGTGCCACGAAGTCCCGCATTGCGGCACCGTCTTCCGCCATGTCGAGGGAGGCTTCACCGGTCGAGGTGAGGCCCCGTGCGAGCGCCGCGGTGGACGCCACCGCCTCGACGCAGCCTGCCTTTCCGCACCGGCACACCACCTCATCGGCACCGGGGACGCGGATGTGTCCGATGTCTCCGGCCGCACCGTCGGCACCCCGGTGCAGTGTCCCGTCGGCGAGCACGAAGCCGGCGCCGATGCCGGCGCCGACGGTCACGAACAGCACGGGCAACTGCTCGGGCGGCACCGTCCGTGCCTCGCCGAGCGCCATGAGGTTGACGTCGTTGTCCACCAGGACGGGGCAGCCGAGCGCGTCCCCGAGCCACTCGGCCACCGGGAAGCCGTCCCAGCCCGGCATGATCGGCGGGCGGACGGCCATGCCGCGTGCCACGTCCACCGGGCCCGGCAGTCCGACGACCAGGACCCGGGGCCGGTCCGCCGGGACCCTCGCCTGTTCGAGCAGGTCGGCGAACCGCTCTACCAGAAGGGCCACGGTGGGCTCGGGGCCCTCGGCCAGTGGCCAGGGGAAAGCCGTGTCGGCGAGCACCCGCTGGGTCAGGTCGGTCACCACGCAGCGCGTCGAGAAAGGGGTGAGGTCGGCGATGAGCACGACGCCCGCGTCACCCGCGAGGCTGAGCCGCAACGCCGGCCGGCCTCTTCCCCCGCCGCCGGCGTCCTCCCCGTGCAACAGGCCCGCGTCCACCAGATCCTGTACGTGCGTGTGGATCGAGGACCGTGAGAGCCCGGTGAGCCGGGACAGGTCCAGGCGGTGTGACGCCTCGCCGGCCGCGATCAGCCGGGCGATCTGGCTGCGAACCGCGTCGGGGTGACGGCGCGATCCAGTGCCCGGGGCGCCCAGTCGTGCTGCCACGGTTGCTCCTTTGGTGAGGTCGACGACACCAACAGGCGATTAATATTCCAGAAACGACAATATTCAAAGGGCTTTCCTGACAGAAGTCTGGCTCTTACTGTTGCCCGTGGATGAGACCGGAACAGCGAGCTCCCGTACGGCACATGCCGAAAGGATCTTGCATGGCCGCCCCGACTGGGCACACGCACACCCCACGCGTCACCGACAATCACGTACGACGTCCACGTATCCCACGCCCACGGGTCGCCGTCCTCGGCGCCGGAATGATCGCGGGAGTCCATGTCCGCAGCGCACGAGCAGCGGGCGCCGACGTGGTCGGCATCCTGGCCTCCACACCCGAGCGAAGCCGGACGGCGGCACACGACTGGCAGATCGACGTCGCCTATCCGGACGTCGACGCCGCACTGAACGACGACCGCATCGACGTGGTCCACATCTGCACGCCCAACCACCTGCACGTCGCCCAGGCCCGCGACGCGCTGCTCGCGGGCAAGCACGTCGTCTGCGAGAAGCCGATCGCCACCTCGGCGGCCGAGGCCCAACTGCTCGCGGACACCGCCATGGCCTCGGGGCGGATCGCGACCGTGCCGTTCGTCTACCGCTATCACCCCATGGTCCGCGAACTGCGGGCCCGGGTCGCGGCCGGCGACTTCGGTCCCTGGCAGCTGCTGCACGGTTCGTATCTCCAGGACTGGCTCCTCTCCCCCGGGAGCACCAGCTGGCGCGTGGACCCCGTGACCGGCGGCCCGTCGAGGGCCTTCGCCGACATCGGCTCGCACTGGTTCGACCTGGTGGAGTGGGTGGCCGGAGTACGGATCGCCGAGGTGCTCGCCGAGACCGCCACGACGGTGGCCGAACGTCCCGACGCCGGAGGCCCGTCGTTCTCCGTGGGATCGCTCGCCGACGCCGTACGCGTCCCGGTCACCACGGAGGACGCGGTCGGGGTCCTCGGGCGGACGACGGACGGAGTCCTGGTGTCCGCGACCGTCTCGCAGGTCTCGGCCGGACGGAAGAACCGGCTGTGGCTCGAACTCGACGGCGCGGACGCCAGCGCCGTCTTCGACCAGGAGCTCCCGGAGTCCCTGTGGCTCGGCTACGGGAACCGTACCGAAACAGTGGTCCGCGATCCGACCTCCAACGCCCGTGAGGCAGCCCGGCTCTCGCTCGTACCCGCCGGGCACGCCCAGGGCTACCTGGAGTGCTTCGAGAACTTCGTCAAGGACACCTACGCCGCCCTGCGCGGCGAGGCACCGGACGGCCTGCCCACCGTGCTCGACGGCGCGCGGTCCGCCCGCCTCGTCGACGCGGTCCTGGCCTCGGCGGACCAACGTGTGTGGACCGCCGTCCCCGGCTGACACCCATCCCCTTCACCGAAGGACCCGCGCCATGAAGCTCGGATTCCTGACCGCCTGTCTCCCCTCCCTGTCGCTCGAGGAGATCGCCGACTGGGCCGCGGCCGAGGGCTACCAGAGCCTCGAAGTCGCGGTGTGGCCCAACACCGGCGGCCGCGACTTCGAGGCTTCCCATCTCCCGGTGTCGACCTTCTCGGCGGCCGACGAGGATGCCACCCGCGAACTCCTGCGCCGCACCGGACTGGAGATCAGCTCCCTGGCCTACTACGAGAACAACCTGCACCCCGACTCCGCGACCCGGGAGGCGATCCGAACCCATCTCCGGCACGTGATCGACGTGGCGGCACGGCTGGGGGTGGAGTCGGTCGGCACGTTCATCGGGCGCGACCCGACGCTCTCCGTCGTGGAGAACCTGCGCGAGGGCGAGAAGGTCCTGCCCGCGCTGGTGGACTACGCGACGGATCGCGGCATCAAGATCGTGATCGAGAACTGTGTGATGGAGGGCTGGCACCCCGACGGCTACCCGGGCAACCTCGCCTACTCCCCCGAGCTGTGGGAGTGGATGTTCGGGCTCGACTTCTACCTCAACTGGGATCCCTCGCACCTGACGTGGATCGGCATCGACCCCCTCACGACGATCGAGCCGTACATCGACCGGATCGTCCACACCCAGGCCAAGGACGTGGAACTCTTCCCCGGAAAGCGCGACCGTTCCGGCTTCTTCGGCACCGTGCACAAGGGCGACAACCCCTGGGAGATGGGGTGGTGGCGCTACCGGGTACCCGGACTGGGCGAGGTGGACTGGCGCCGCGTCATCGACCGCTTCCACGAACTCGGCTACGCCGGCACGGTCTCCGTGGAACACGAGGACCCCGTCTGGTCCGGAACCGAGGAGAGGGTGAAGCAGGGCCTGCGCATCGCCCACCAGACGCTGCGACCACTCATCGGCGAGTAGGCGCTCTGGGAACGGATCGGTCCACCGGGCCCGGCGCGCGCCAGGCGTCACATCTGTTGCAGGCGACGCGCGCTGAGTGCCAGGACCAGCAGGGCCGCGTCCCCGGGGCGTCTGGGGTCGCGGCCGGTGAGTTCGGCGAAGCGGTTGAGGCGCTGCTGGATCGTGTTGCGGTGGCAGTACAGGTCGGCAGCCGTATCGGCGACGGAGCCGCTGCCCGACAGATGCACCTGGACGGTCTCCAGCAGCCTGTCCGCCTCCGCTGCGGGAACTCCCGCGTGCAGCCCGCCGAGCACATCGGCCGCGAGATCCCGGCCGAGGTCCCCGGCCCGGTGGACCAGGACGTCGAGCCAGCTGTCCTCCAGCCGATGCGGTTCGGTGGCGTCGGGCGGCAGGACGCGGGCCGTGGCCGTGGCCAGCGCCACCGCGCGGGGCACCTCGGGCAGCCCGGTCACTTCGGAGGAGACACCGCACGGTGTCCCCTGAAGCTGTGCCAGCACCGCTTCCCGGGTGAGTCGGGGGCTCAACTGGACGACCAGGACCATGTCCGAGGCGACCGCCTGCTGTTGCAGCGGGGCACCGAGGCCGCGGAGTGCGTTCGCGACTCCGCGCAGCGACGCCTCGCCGCCTCCGGGCGTGACCGCGCACAGGAAGCGCCCGGACACCTGGAACCCGAGCGCCCGCGCGGCGTCCTGCACCACGGTGGGATTGCGGCCGTCGCTGTCCAGGAGCCGACTGAACCACAGCCGCCGCTCGTCCTCGGTCCGCCGCCCCATCTCCAGGACGGTGCGCTGATAGGCGGTCATGATGCCGGTGACATGGTGCTCGACCGCCTCCCACACGTAGTAGGCGGAGTTGACCAACTGCGCCCTGCCCTCGTCGCCCGCGCGGCGCACCAGGGCGGCCCACACGACCCGGAAGTCCACGCGGGCGGCCTGCAGCAGCGCGTCCAGCGGAACGCCCTGCCTGGCGCGCTGTTCGCCGACCCGCTCGGAGACACCGGCGATGTGTTCCGGCACGGGCAGTCGGGCGACGGTGCGCAGCAGGACCTCGAACGCCTGCCAGGCGCTGTCGCGGAAGTCCTGTGGGGAGACCAGGTCCGAGTAGGACGCACGCAGCGGGCCCACGTAGTCGGCCCACTCGTCGACCAGGGTGTCGATCTCCTCCAGGCACTGGCGTGCCAGAGCGACGACATGGGGGTCCGGCGGGGGCAGGGCCGAGGGGGAAGTCGGGGTGTGCATGTGCTCCATCCTGGCCCGTTCCTCCCCGCCCGGCAGCGACGGGCTCATCCGCGTACGCGGACGACCTTCCGGTTGACGAACTCGCTCATCCCGTAGGCGCCCAGTTCCCGGCCCACACCGGAGAGCTTGACCCCCCCGAAGGGAAGGTCCTCCTGGGTGCCGGAGGGGCCGTTGATCGAGACCATGCCGACGTCGAGGGCGTCGGCGACCGCCTTCGCCGTGTCGAGGTCGCGGCCGAACACGACGCTGCCCAGGCCGTACGGCGTGTCGTTGGCGAGGCGGATCGCCGTCGCGGTGTCGGGGACCCGGTGGACGACGGCGACCGGGCCGAAGATCTCCTCCTGGTACGCGCGCATGCCAGGGGTGACACCGGTCAGGACGGTCGGTTCGACGAAGGCGCCCTCGCGGGCGGGCCGCCTGCCTCCGGTCACCACGGTCGCGCCCTTCGCCACCGCGTCGTCCACCTGCGCGATCACCGTCCGGGCGGCCTCCTCGGAGGAGAGGGGGCCGAAGGAGACGCCGTCGTCGGTGGGGTCCCCGACGGTCAGGGCCCGCACCGCTTCGGTGAAGGCGGCCAGGAAACGGTCGTAGACGGAGTCGACCACGATGAACCGCTTCGAGGCGGTGCACGCCTGGCCCGCGTTGCCCATCCGGCCCTCGACGGCCGCGCCGACGGCAGCATCCAGGTCCGCGTCGGGCAGGACCACGAAGGGGTCGGAGCCGCCGAGTTCGAGGACGTACTTCTTGAGGTGGCGGCCCGCGACCTCGCCCACCGCCCGCCCGGCCCGCTCCGAGCCGGTGAGCGACACGCCCTGGACCCGAGGGTCCGCGACGATACGGGCGACCTGCTCGTTGGTGGCGTACACGTTGACGTACGCGCCGGCCGGCAGTCCGGCCGCCCGCATCATGTCCTCGATCGCCTGCGCCGACTCGGGGCAGTTCGGGGCGTGCTTGAGGACGACGGTGTTGCCGAGGACGAGATTCGGCGCCGCGAAACGGGCGACCTGGTAGTACGGGTAGTTCCACGGCATGACACCGAGGAGGATGCCGAGCGGATCGGACCGTACGACCACGTCGTCGCCGCCGCGGATGTCGAGCCGCTGGTCCGCGGCGAAATCGGGGCCGTGCTCCGCGTAGTACGCGAAGATCGCCGCCGACAGGTCCACCTCGCCCAGTGCCTCACGGGTGGTCTTGCCCATCTCTCGGGTGATGATCGCGGCCAGTTCCTCGCGCCGCTTCCCGAACTCCCCCGACACGGCGAGGACGAGATCGGCGCGCTCCTTGATCGGACGCCAGCGCCAGTCGGCGAACTCCTCCGCGGCGACCGCGACCGCGCGCTCGACAGTGGCGTCGTCCGACGTCGGATACCGCCGTACGAGGACGTTCGAGGCCGGGTCGACGATCTTGTAATCCGTCACGTGCTTCTTCCCTTGCTGAGGTCTGGGTCTCGGTCAGCCGAGGTGGAGGAGCGTCCGGAGGTCCTCGCCCGCCCGGATCCGCGCGAGGAGTTCCGGTTCGGCCGCGTCCGACAGTTCCGCCTGACGCACTACGGCGGTCAGCGCGGCCGGCGGCAGGGCGATCACCCCGTTGGCGTCGCCGAGGACGATGTCCCCGGGCGCGACACGGACACCTCCGATGTCCACGGGCACCTGGTGCCGCCCTCCCGCGCCGTCCAGCCGCTTGGTGGTCAGACAGCTGGTGCCCCGGGCGTGGACCGGCAGGCCGGAGTGCGGATCCGTGAGTGCGTCCACGTCGGTCACCGTTCCGTCGACGAGGATGCCCGCGGCCCCACGCGCTCGCGCCGCCGCGACCGTGACGGCGCCGATCGGCGCGTGGGTGTGGTCGCCGCGCATGTCGACGACCAGTACGTCACCGGGGCGCAGTGCGACGAGTGCGCGGTTCACCGCCGTCGCGTCCGGGGCGTCGAGGGCGAGCGTGGCGGCCGTACCGGCCATCCGGCGCGGCTGCCCCAGCCGTCGTACGGCCGGATCGATGAAGCCCTCTTCGAGCAGGTGGCCGAGGGTCGGGAGATCGACGGCCTTGAGGCGCTCCAGCAACTCTGCTTTCCCGAGGGCCACTTGATCAGGGGCTGCGGCGTTCACCGCTCCGTCTCCGTCCTGACCACCGCGACGCAGTCGATCTCCAGGGACACGCCCCACAGGCCCACGCACACCGTCGTCCGCGCCGGCCGGCGGTCGGCGAAGTACGTCTCGTAGACCTGGTTGTAGGGCGCGAGCTGGTCCGGTGAACTGAGATAGGTGTTGACCTTGACGACGTGGTCGAGGTCGGAGCCCGCCGCGTGGAGCACGGCTTCGAGGTTGCGCAGGGTCGCGTGCACGTCGTCCTCGAAGGTGCCGGTCGATCGGCCGGGGGCGGCGGGTATCTGGCCGGTGGTGAAGACGAAGCCTCCGGCGGACGTCGCCTGGACATAGGGGCCTACGGCGGCGGGGACGCCCGGCGGCGAGTCGATCCGCCTGATCCCGTTGACGCTCGTGTTCATGCGACGGCCCCGATCGGGCGCCCGGCCGACCGGGACGCCGCGCCCGGCTCGTCGATGTTCCCGAACCGGGTCTCGGCGAGCAGGAACAGTGCCAGCAGGGACAAGGCCGCCGCGCCGAGCACGTACCAGGCGATCGAGGAACTGTTTCCGGTGGCCGTCAGCAGCCACGCGGTGATCGCCGGAGTCGCCGCGGACCCCAGCAGGCCCGACAGCATGTAGGCGACCGAGAGGCCCGAGTACCGCACCCGGGTGCCGAAGAGCTCGGCGAGGAAGGTCGCGATCGGACCGTAGTTGGCGGAGAACGCGAGCATCATCAGCGCGTAGGCCACGAAGACCGACGGTGCCGATCCGGTGTCCAGCAGCCAGAAGAACGGGAAGGCGAGGACGGCCTCCGCCGCGATGCCCGCGTAGATGACGGGCTTGCGGCCGACCCGGTCGGACAGCCGGCCGAAGTACGGGATCGCCAGGAACGCGATGCCGCACGACACCATGACCGCCCACAGCATCAGGTTCTTCGAGTGCCCGAGGTCGTTGGTCCCGTAGCTCACGCCGGAGGCCACCATCAGGGTGAAGGTCGATCCCGTGGACAGCGTCGCGACACCGCCCAGCAGCACCTGGCGCCAGTACCGGCGCATCAGGGCGACGAACGGGATCTTCGCCTTGGCGCCCTCGTCCCGGACCGCCTGGAAGGACGGCGTCTCCTCGATGTGGAGCCGGATGTACAGGCCGATGCCGACCAGGAGGGCCGAGGCCAGGAAGGGGATCCGCCAGCCCCACGAGTACAGCGCGTCAGTGCTCGTGGTGGAGGCCACCAGCAGGAACGCCCCGTTGGCGAGCAGCGTCCCGATCGGCACGCCGATCTGGACCATGGAACCGAAGAACCCGCGCCGGTGGTCCGGTGCGTGTTCGACAGTCATCAGTACGGCGCCGCCCCACTCACCGCCGAGCGCGAGGCCCTGCACCACTCGGAGGCCGAGCAGGATGAGGGGAGCGGCCACGCCGACCGTGCCGTAGCCGGGGACGAGGCCGATGGCGAAGGTGGCCACGCCCATCGCCGTCAGGGAGATCAGCAGCATGGACTTGCGGCCGAGCCGGTCTCCGAAGTGGCCGAAGAGCACGGCGCCCACCATGCGCGCCAGATACGCGGAGGCGAACGTCAGGAACGACAGGATCGTGCCGACGGCCCCGTCGAACTCGGGGAAGAACACCTTGCCGAACACCAGCGCGGAGGCGGTGCCGAACAGGAACAGGTCGTACCACTCGACCGTGGTGCCGACCATGCTGGCGAGGGAGATCCTGCGCATCTTCGTCGCGTCGAGCCGGCTGTCGGGGGTCGGCGGGGAAGCGGGAGCGGTCATGGGGACTCCGGTCTGAGCAGAGGAAGCGTCTGGGTGCTGTGCGGGCGCCATCGGGTCGGCCCACCGTGCATCGCCCCCTTCACCGGCCACAAGAAGCAGAAGCACACCGCCACGGGCCGTCGACTGTGCAGATGACCAATGCGCCACGTCGCGCTTCGCACCCCGGATGAAAACTTCTTGTTACGGACGTGGGGTCGGACAGAAGAACAGTCAGGGGACGGACGTCGGCCTCCCGCCCGGCTCTGTTCATCTGCACATCGCCGCGCTCGCATCCGGGGGCCTTTGCCCCGTGTCTCCGGCCGCCCCGAAAGCAACACTGGCCGGGCAACCGCGGCCTCAAGAGAAGGAACAGAACCCGATGGCGAACGTCGCATCCGAGCCCCCCGAGCGCCCCCTGTCCGCCGGCCATCTGATCGTCGCGCAGCTGGAGCGCGAAGGCGTACGGCGGGTGTACGGCGTTCCCGGTGAGTCCTTCCTCGACGTTCTGGACGGCCTGCACGACTCGCCGATCTCGACGGTGGTTACCAGGCACGAGGGCGGTGCGGGGTTCATGGCGCTGGCGGAGGGCAGGCTGACGGGGCTGCCCGGAGTGGCGATGGTCACCCGGGGGCCGGGCGCCGCGAACGCCTTCATCGCCGTCCACACCGCGTACCAGGACGCGACGCCGATGCTCCTCTTCGTCGGACTCGTCCCGGTGCCCGACCGCGGCCGGGAGGCGTTCCAGGAGTTCGACCTCACCGGGTGGTTCGGCAGCACGGCGAAGAAGGTCGTCATGCTGGACGACCCCACCGCCGCCGCCCGCGTCGTGGCGGAGAGCATCCACGTGGCCCGCAGCGGCCGGCCCGGCCCGGTGGTGATCGGCCTCCCCGAGGACGTCCTCACCCTGCCCGCGGGCCCCTCTCGCGTGGTCCGGCCGCTCGCGGTGCCCCGGCCCCGCGCCGCCGAGGCCGAACTGAAGGAACTGGTACGCCGGTTCGAGCACGCGCGACGCCCGCTGCTCGTCGTGGGAGGCGAGGGCTGGACCGCGGACAGCGGCCAGGAACTCATGCGCTGGGCGACCCGGCACTCGATCCCCGTCCTCGCCGACTTCCGCGCCTACGACGCGGTCCCCCACGACCTCGAAGGCACCGGCGCCTACGCAGGCTCGCTCGGCTACGGCCGCGGCGACCACGCGGCCCGGCTGCTGGACGAGGCGGACCTCACGGTCTTCCTCGGCACCCCTCGCGGCGACGTGCTCAGCGACGGATACACCCTGGGCCTCGACTCGGAGACGGTGCTCGTCCTCCCCGGCGACGCACAGGGCCACAGCGGCCGCATCGACCAGTTCGTCTCGGCCCACGCGCCGGCCTTCGTCCTCGACCTCGTCACCACGCCCGCGTCACCGGACACCGACCTCGCGTGGTTCAGGGCCGCCGGGGAGGCCCACGCCCGGTTCTCGACTCCCGCCCCAGCACCGACCACGGAAGACGACACCCACGTCGACCTCACAGCGGTCATGAGCGTGCTGCGGGAGGAACTCGCCCCCGACGCGATCATCACCTACGGCGCCGGAAACCACGCCCTCTGGCCGGCCCGGCACCTTCCGCACCGGACACCCGCCTCACTCCTCGCACCCCGCAACGGCGCCATGGGCATGGGCATACCGGCCGCCGTCGCCGCCTCCCTGGTCTTCCCCGGGCGCGAGGTCGTGTCCGTCGCGGGCGACGGCTGCTTCCTGATGAACGGCCAGGAACTGGCCACCGCGGTGGGACACGGCGCCGTCTTCGTCGCCCTGGTCGTCGACAACGGCTGCTACGCGACGATCCGCGAGCACCAGGAGGGCGCCTACCCGGGCCGCCCGTCGGGCACCCGGCTGACCAACCCGGACTTCGCGGCATGGGCCCGCTCGTACGGCGCGTACGGAGAGACGGTGACCTCGCACCACGACTTCCGCGAGGCGTTCCGCCGCGCCCGCGCGAGCGGACTTCCGGCCGTACTGCACCTGATCCAGGACCCGGCGGTCCGCGCACCGGCGACGGCCGCCTGAGACGCGAGACCAGTGCCTCCCCCTTCTTGTATGCCACATTCCGACTCCGACAGGACGTGACCATGAGCACCCCGGACATCCCCTCCGCCAACACGCTGCTGGAGGACTTCGCCACCCTCTCCTCGTTCGGCGCCACCCCCGCCGGCGGAGTCGACCGCCAGGCCGCCACCCCCGCCGACGGAGAACAGCGCGCCTGGCTCCACCGGTGGCTCACCGCCCGTGGCGCCGAGGTGCGCTACGACGGCGTCGGCAACCAGTTCGGTCTCTTCACCGTCACACCCGGGGCCCCGTACGTCCTCACCGGCTCCCACCTGGACAGCCAGCCGCTCGGCGGCCGCTACGACGGGGCGTACGGCGTCCTGGCCTCGGCGCACGCAGCGCACCGGGCCGTGCGGCGGTACGGCGACTCGGACGCCGTACCGAAGTACAACGTGGCGGTGGTCAACTGGTTCAACGAGGAAGGCTGCCGCTTCAAGCCGAGCATGATGGGCAGCTCGGTGTTCACGGGGAAGCTGCCGGCCCGCACCGCCCTCACGACGACCGATCCGGCGGGCACCACGGTCGAAGCCGCCCTCCGTGAGATCGGCACGATCGGCGACTACCCCGGACCGGACGTGGCGGCGTACGCCGAGATCCACATCGAACAGGGCCGCGACCTGGAGAACAAGGGGATCACCATCGGCCTGGTGGACGCCACCTGGGCGGCACGCAAGTACCAGGTCGTGGTCCGCGGCGAGCAGTCGCACACCGGATCGACGATCATGGCGGACCGCCGCGACGCCCTGTTCGGCGCCTCGCTCCTCGTCGTGGCGGTGCGCGAACTGGCCGAGCAGAGCACGGACGTGCCGTTGCACACTTCGGTGAGCGAGATGACCATCGAGCCCAACTCTCCCGTGGTGGTCGCGCGCGAGGTGCGCATGCACGTAGATCTGCGTTCGCCCGACGAGGCACTTCTCGACGCGGCGGCCAAGAAACTGGCCGAGTCGATCCCCGGCATCGAGGAGCGCGCGTCGGTCACCATCGAGCAGGTACAGACGCACGGTTGGGGCGTGGCGCCGTTCCCGGCGGCCGGCGTCGAGCTCGCCACCCGCGCCGCCGACGAGCTGGGCCTCAGCCACCAGACCATGATGACCATCGCCGGCCACGACTCGGTCAACATGAAGGACGTCGCGCCCTCGATCATGCTGTTCGTGCCCAGCATCGAGGGAATCTCCCACAACGAGGGCGAGTTCACGAACGACCGCGACATCAGCGCGGGCACCGATCTGCTGACCGAGGTGGTCCGCCGGCTCATGTCGGGTGCCCTGGACGACACACGATGATCCTCGGGACAGAAGCAGATTGGTCCTCTCCCTGAGGCGGGGAGAGCGATCAAGCGGCTTGGCCGGCGGCCGCAACAGGGATGACCTGCTCGGCCCAGATGGTTTTGCCGGTTCGGTTGTAGCGCGTTCCCCATCGCTCGGTGAGCTGCGCCACCAGGAACAGTCCACGGCCGCCTTCGTCGAAGACACGGGCGCGGCGCAGGTGTGGAGCGGTGCTGCTGCTGTCCGAGACCTCGCAGATGAGGTTGCTGTCATGAATCAGCCGGAGTTGGATGGGCGGTCGCCCGTAGCGCATGGCGTTGGTGACGAGTTCACTGACAACCAGTTCCGTGGTGAACGCTTCCTCCTCCAGGCTCCACATGGCGAGCTGGTCGTGGACCCGCTTGCGTGTCTCGGCAACGGTGGCTGGATCGCTGGGCAGGTCCCAGGAGGCGACATGGCGCCGGTCGAAGACTCGTGTGCGGGCGAGCAGCAAGGTGATGTCGTCGCCATGAGTTCCGGGACACAACGTTTCCAGCATGTCGTCGGCCAGCGTGTCGAGTGACGAGGCCGGCTGCTCAAGGGCATGACGAAGGCCGCGGAGTCCTTCGTCGATGTCGTGCACGCGGGTCTCAAGGAGCCCATCGGTGAAGAGGGCGAGCAGGCTCCCCTCGGCCAGGGTGAGCTCGGTCGCCTCGAAGGGCAGCCTGCCCAGACCAAGTGGCGGGCCGACGGGGAGGTCTACGACACTGCTGGCGCCGTCCCGGGAGAGCAGTACCGGAGCCGGATGGCCGGCCGTAGCCATGGAACAGGTGCTGGAGACCGGGTCGTAAACGGCGTACAGGCAAGTGGCACCGATGTCGCCGGGGATCTCTTCGGTGACGTCGGGGTCCTGGTCGTCCGCCGCATGGGTCACGATGTCGTCGAGATGCGTGAGGAGTTCGTCGGGCGGCAGGTCGATGTCGGCGAGGGTACGCACCGCCGTGCGGAGTCGGCCCATGGTCGCCGACGCGTTGATGCCGTGACCGACGACATCACCGACGACGAGGCCTACACGCGCACCGGGCAGCGGAATCACGTCGAACCAGTCGCCGGCCGCCTGATTGCCTCCCCCTGCTGGGAGATAGCGAGCGGCCGTCTCGACGGCCTGGTGCACGATCGGCCCTTGCGGCAGCAGGTTCCGTTGGAGGGCGAGCGCGATTCCGCGTTCGCGGGTGAACCGGCGGGCGTTGTCCAGGCAGATCGCGGCCCGCGCAACCAGATCTTCGGTGACGGCCAGATCATCGAGGCCAAAAGGCTCGCGAGAGGTGGCAGACCTGATGAACAGCACCACCCCGAGGATCGTGCTCCGGGCGCGGATCGGCACTGCGATCAGTGAGTGCGTGCCGAGTGACTCCGCGAACGCCGCCGGCAGGTGTTCCTCGGCCACCCAGGGGTCGGCCTCAAGGGGTTTGACCTCGTGCAGCACTGCACTGCCGTTGGCCAGGCATCGGGCGACCGGTGAAGACGGGGCATGACTGTGTGCTGTTCCAGGGCTCAGCTCGGTCTCGGGCGGCGACGGCGACACCGATCGATGGGCCGCACGGCGCAGCACGGTGGGGCTGAGCGGGCGGGTGGGCGCGGGCAACTCACCGCCGAAGACCGATTCCAGTAGATCGACGCTGACGTGGTCGGCGAAGCGTGGAACAGCAACCTCCGTCAGTTCCCCGGCAGTTGTCACGATGTCCAGACTGGAGCCGATACAGGTCCGAGCCTCGCTCATCAGGGCGAGTCGCTCCCGGGAGGCGTACTGCTGGGAGTAGTCGGATGCCGCCCAGCCCACTGCGCGGATCCGGCCTGCCCCGTCATCGAGTGGAAAGATATCGACGGCCCAGGCGTGCGCCTTGGACTCCCCCGGGAGCCTGACGAACGGCTCGGTGAACTCCGGCTCCCCTGTTTGGCCCACCCGGAGGATCCGCCGTTCCACGTCCTCGGCCACGCAGTCGTCGACGAGTTCGGTCGGTCGTCGGCCGCGGGCTTCGTCCTCCGACATGCCGATGGTCCGCAGCATCATCGCGTTTCCGTGCAGCACCCGTGCGTCGCGGTCGTACACGACGAGGGGGGCGGGGTGCTGTTCGAACATCCACCGCATGAGCGAGTTGTCCGAGGATGCACTCGCCGCCTGGCCGGGGCAGACCGTCACCAGGTATGCCGCCTCCCGATCGGTGTCCAGCAGGGGGTTCAGGTGCACTTGCATGTCCAGGTGCCGCCCGTCGCGGTGCAGCGTCGTGCCGTCGTCAGTGACAAGGTCGGCCACCGACCTGCCGATGATCTCTGCAGGGGTGTATCCCAGAAGGGACTCCGCCCCGCTGCTCCAATACGTCACCCGGCCGTCTCGGTCCATCACCGCGATGGCGACGGACGTGTCCACACGAGCGCCGGTGAGCGACCCGATCTTCCGGCCGGACCCGTTCATGGCGTTTCTGACCCTTCTACCGCATACGCGGGCAATACCCACCATGGGCTTGGGGCCATCGGATGGCAAGGCGGCCCCGGCCCAGGCACCAGCAGCGGGCGTACGGCGACTGCGCTGCGCCACTCGCTGGTGAGCATCGCGCTGTCACGAGGCCTAGTGTCCGACAGACGGCCGGAGAACCGAAAAGCACCCCTGACCAGCAAGAATGGGGAGTACTTAGGTCTTTGTTCCTGCCATGACCGGAGCCGCTTCCCAGGCGAAGAAGCACATCGGGCCGCGATCCCCGGGTGCAGGGCGATGGCGGCCGCGCCGACAAGACTGCGGACGTCGAGGAACTGGTTGCTGACGGTGTTGCGGGGAACGCGTTCGGTTGCACGGACGACCAGCAGGCGGGTGGCGCCGCGGTATGCCGCCCGCCACGAGCGGGGCGTCGACCGAGCCCGTCCGCAGGGTCTCGGCCGCGTCGGCCAGCGAGAGGCGGCGTACGCCGGGATGGGTGACGGGCGACAGACCCGCGGCTCGCGGGTGCGAGCGAGGGAACAGCCTCCCGTCCGGCGACGGAAGCCTCACCCCTATTCCAGGGAAATGATCACTGCCGCCGCGTCGTAGGGCCGCTGCACATCGAGACCCGTGTACCTCTCGAAAGCGTTGAGCCGGTTCAGCACGGTGTTGCGGTGGCAGTTCAGAGCACGGCCGGTGTCACCCAGGCTGCCGGTTTCAAGATATTTTCGGACGGTTTCCAGGATCTTCGCCCTTTCCAGCTCCGTGCATTTGTCCAGGTACGGAAAGACGATCTGCCCGAGTTCACAACCGACGGCAGCCAGCAGATGCCGCGTGACGGATCTCCAGCGGTCGGAGAGCGTCGCGACACCCGTGCTGTCCATCGGCAGATCGGTCATGATCTCCCGGGCCGCCGCGGCCGCCTCCCGGACCCGGACGAGTCCGCGTGCCACCGGTGCGACGGCGACCGCCATGTCGGTGAACAACTCCTTGGCCGTAGGCGGGAGTCCGGCCAGAGCGGTCTGCGCGGTCGGCCAGATGAAGAGCGTGTGGTGTCCCATGTCGTAGGTGAGGAAGCTGTCGTCCCGGCGGGTGAGGGTCCGCAGTCTCCTTCGGACCGTGACTCCGTCGTCCCTGGACGTGGCCGCCACACAGAAACGTCCCGTCTTGGGGATCCGGAGCGCGCCGGCGATGCGGTCCAGCGCGGCCGCGGTCGGCCGGGTCGGTCCGAACAGCTGGGACAGATACTGCCGTTGGAGGTCTGCGTCGGCCTGTTCGATCGCCACCTGTTCCGCGAGGTAGTGCTCCTGCACATGAGCCGCGAAGGCGTCCACCGTGGCCCACACACGTCCGGCGTTGCGCACCAGGAGGGCGGGGTCGGCGCCGCCGGAGGGGTCCGCCAGGTGGTCCCACAGCACGGTGAAGTCGAGCCGGACGGCACGCAGCAGACTGTCCAGGGGTACGGCCTGCCGGGCGCGCCGGGTGCCGATCGACTCGGCGATGGAGATCAGCACGTCCGCGGTCCCGTCGGAGCGCAGGCTGTCGAGGATGGCCGTGAAGGACTGGACGCTGGTCCCGCGCAGATCCTCCGCCGTCAGGGTGGAGTCGGCGTACGCGGGGTCCGCCATGGTCCGGGCCAGGAACTGCTCGACCATCGCGTCCAGTCGACCGCGCGTCCGCTCGATGACGTCGTCCCATCGCTCCGTGTCGTGGTCGAACACGCGCGTCTCCTTTCCACCGGTGCGACATGCCACGCGGTTCCGTGATGTTACGTAGCGGTGGCCCCCGACGGAAATCGCCCGACGCGCATTGTGCAGAGGCCAAATTTTTGGCGCCGCACACGGTGCAGATTTTCATTGTCCGCCCCGACGGCCGCTGACACCCTTCCGGTGCGCACCCTTCGGTGCAGGGAAAAGGAGGAGCTCGTGGCTGTCGAAACGGACCCACAGTCAACCCGTCCCGCTGCCTCCAGCGGCGACTCGTCGGGCTACCAGCAGCAGCTTTCCAACCGGCAGATCCAGATGATCGGCATCGGCGGGGCAATCGGCACCGGTCTCTTTCTGGGTGCCGGCGGCCGACTGGCATCGGCCGGTCCGGCGCTGGCGATCGTCTATGCTTTCTGCGGTATCTTCGCGTTCTTCATTCTGCGCGCGCTCGGCGAACTGGTGCTGCACCGCCCTAACTCGGGGTCTTTCGTCTCGTACGCCCGTGAGTTCTTCGGGGAAAAGGCCGCCTTCGTGTCCGGCTGGGTCTATTCGATTTCGTGGGCTCTCACCGCGATCGTCGACATCACCGCGGTCGCCACGTACTTCCATTACTGGCCGGCACTGCGCAGTGTCCCCCAGTGGCTCCTGGCGCTCACCGCGCTGCTGGTCGTGACCTGCGCGAACCTCGTGTCCGTCCGCTTCTTCGGCGAGCTCGAGTTCTGGTTCGCCCTCGTCAAGGTCGCCGCGATCGTGGTCTTCCTCGTGACCGGAGCCGTGTTCCTCGCCGCCGGGTTCCCGGTCGACGGGCATGCCGCCGGGCTCTCCACGGTGACCGACAACGGAGGGATCCTGCCGAACGGGATCCTGCCCGCGGTGATCATCGTGCAGGGCGTCGTGTTCGCCTATGCCAGCATCGACCTGATCGGCGTCGCGGCCGGTGAGGCCGAGAACCCCGCCAAGGTGATGCCGCGGGCGGTCAACGCCGTCATCTGGCGCATCGCCGTGTTCTACGTCGGATCCACGACCTTGCTGGCCCTGCTGCTGCCGTACGACTCCTACCGGGCCGGGGAATCGCCGTTCGTGACCTTCTTCAACAGCATCGGCCTGCCCGGCGCGGGCGGTGTGATGAACCTGGTGGTGCTCACGGCGGCGCTGTCCAGCCTCAACGCCGGCCTGTACTCGACCGGCCGCATCTACCGCTCGATGTCCCGCTCCGGAACCGCTCCCCGGTTCATGGGCCGGCTCAGCCGTCAGGGCGTGCCCTACGGAGGCGTGCTGTTCACCGCCGTCCTGGCCCTGCTCGGCGTCGGCCTCAACGCCCTCGTCCCGGCGCGGGCGTTCGAGATCGCCATCAACGCGACCGCCCTGGCGATCCTCTGCACGTGGGCGACCATCGTGCTCTGCCAGCTGCGGCTGTACCGCTGGTCGCAGCAGGGCCGGGTGAGCCGCCCCGTGTTCCGCCTCTTCGGCACCCCCTGGACCTCGTACCTGACGCTGTTGTTCCTGTTCGGGGTCCTCGTCCTGATGCTGTTCGACTACCCCGTGGGGACGTTCACGGTCGGAACGCTCCTCGTCATCGTCCCCGCGCTCGTCGTCGGGTGGTTCGGGGTGCGCGGCCGGGTCCTCGCCCTCGCGGCCGACCGTCGCCCCGCCGGGTCCGAGACCGGCCCGGCTCCGCAGTGACACCACCCGTTCCGTCCACCGTCCCGTCCCGAGGAGAACTCCCCCATGACCACTGAGCGAACCGACGCCCGCACCACGGTGGGCGGCGCCACCGACTCCGAACTGTTCCTGCGCGACTTCCGCTCGCTGAGCCGGATCGGCGAGACCCCGGGCGGCGGAGTCGACCGCCAGGCCGCGACCACCGCCGACGCCCAGTCCCGGGCATGGTTCACGGCCCTGCTCAGCCAGTACGGGTTCACCGTCGAGACCGACGCGATCGGCAACGTCTTCGGGCTGCTGGATTGGAACCCGGGAGCGCCCTACGTCCTGGTCGGCTCCCACCTGGACAGCCAGCCCCTGGCCGGCAAGTTCGACGGGGCCTACGGCGTCGCGGCGGCGCTGCACGCCGGGCGGCGGCTGGCCTCGGGCCACGCCCCCGGACACCTGCCGAAGTACAACCTGGCGGTGGTGGACTGGTTCAACGAGGAAGGGTCGCGGTTCGCCCCGTCCATGATGGGCAGCTCCGTCTACACCGGGAAGATGACCGCCGCGGATGCCCTGGCCATCCGGGACACGGGCGGGGTGACGGTCGCGCAGGCCCTCTCCGCCATCGGGCACACCGGTACCGGAACCGGGCCGGTGCCCGCCGCGTGCGCCGAGATCCACATCGAGCAGGGCCGTTCCCTGGAGGACTCCGGCACCACGATCGGGCTCGTCCACTCCTGCTGGGCGGCGGAGAAGTTCACGGTCACCGTGTACGGCGAGCAGGCGCACACCGGGTCCACCGTCATCGCCGACCGCCGTGACGCCGTGCTCGGCGCCTCCCGTCTGGTGGTGCTGCTGCGCGAGCTGGCCGACCGCTACCCGGCCGGCGTCCTGCACACCTCCGTGGGCCAGTTCACGGTGCTGCCGAACTCCCCGGTCGTCGTCGCGCGCCGGGTCGACCTGACCATGGACCTGCGCTCGGCCGACGAGGAGGTCCTCGCAGAGGCCAAGCAGCTCCTGGAGAACGGCATCAAGCTGATCGAGGACGAGGTCGACGTCCGTATCGAGGTGCACGGTTCGCACGCCTGGGGAGTGCGGCCGTACCCGGCCGCCGGTGTCGACCTGGCGCGCGAGTGCGCCGACGGCCTCGGGCTCACCAGCAGGCCCGTCCACACGCTGGCCGGGCACGACTCCATCAACATGAACGACGTCGTCCCGACCGTGATGCTGTTCGTCCCGAGCGTCGAGGGCGTCAGCCACAACGAGGGCGAGTACACGAACGACGCCGACCTGTGCGCCGGGGTCGACGTGCTCACTGAGGTCGTACGACGGCTGTGCGAAGGCGCCCTCGATGACACCCGCTGAGCCCGCGCGCCTGCGGGTGGGGGTCCTGCAGGCCACCGGCGTCGGCGGCGACCCGCGGCACAACCTCGCGGCTCTGGAGAAGGCGGCGCTCACCGCCCGGTCGCGGGACGTCCAACTCCTGGTGACCCCGGAGCTGTTCGTCAGCGGCTACGACCCGACCGCCGTCGCCGACGACGACGGCCACGAGCAGCGGCGGTCGATCGCGGGCATCGCGCGGTCGGCCGGGCTGGCCCTGGTCGCCTCGACCGTCGACCACCGGCACGGCGAGCGCTTCGTCAGCGCGTCACTGTTCGACGGCGACGGGCTGGAACTCACCAGATACCACAAGACGCACCTGTTCGGCCCGGCGGAGAACTCGGTGTTCACGCCCGGCAGGGAGCGGCCCCGGGTCGTCCCCCTGCACGGCGTGAACGTCGCGCTCGGCATCTGCTTCGACGTCGAGTTCCCCGAGTTCACCCGCGCGGTCGCGCGATCCGGCGCCGAGCTGCTGTGCGTGCCCACCGCCGTGCCGCTGCGTCCGTCCGCCGACGGGCGGCCGACGCCGTTCGACACACGCCTCGTGCCCGGCATGGTCGTCCCCACCCGGGCGTTGGAGAGCCAGCTCTTCATCGCCTACGCCAACCACGCCGGGCCCGGCTTCGCGGGACTGAGCTGCCTCAGCGACCCCTACGGACGACGCGTCGCCGCCGGGGAGAGCGACGAGGAGCTGGTGGTGGCCGACGTGGACCTCCGCACCCTGCTCGACGCCCGCCGCGACACCGACTACCTCTCCTCCTCGCTCATATGACCCGCGCCGGATCCCGACCCGGCACGAGCCCTTCAGGACATCACGTGAACACGCCTTCGCACGGGGTCAGCATGCTGGTCCCCGACTTCCCCTTCCCCTACGACGAGTACCTGGCCCACCCCGACGGCCTGGGCTCGGTCCCGGCCGAGCAGCACGGGACGGAGGTCGCCGTCGTCGGCGCCGGCATGTCCGGTCTGGTCGCCGCGTACGAACTGATGAAGCTGGGCCTGAAGCCGGTCGTGTACGAGTCCGCCCAGCTCGGCGGCAGGCTGCGCGGCGCCCGCCAGCCCGGCACCGACCACCCCGTCGCCGACCTCGGCGGGATGCGGTTCCCCCGCTCGGCGCGGGCGTTCTTCCACTACGTCGACCTGCTCGGCCTCGACACCAAGCCGTTCCCCAACCCGCTCACCGCGGCATCCGACAGCACCGTGATCGAGATAGCGGGCCGACGGCACTACGCGGAGTCCCCGGCCGACCTTCCGCAGATGTTCCACGACGTGGCCGCCGCATGGCGGGACTGCCTGGAGGAACGCGCCCACTTCGGCGCCATGCAGCAGGCCATCGCGGACCGCGACTACACCACGGTCAAGAAGCTCTGGAACGAACTGGTCCCGCTCCTCGACGACGTGTCCTTCTCTCACTACCTCGCCACGTCGAAGGCCTTCTCGTCGCTGCCGTTCGAGTACCGGGAGGCCTTCGGGCTCGTCGGGTTCGGCACGGGCGGCTGGGACACCAACTTCCCCGACTCGATGCTGGAGATCCTGCGGGTGGTGTACGTCAACGCCGAGGACGACCAGCAGCGCATCCTCGGCGGCGCGCAGCTCCTGCCCCAGCGGCTGTGGCAGCACGCACCCGAGCAGCTCGCGCACTGGCCGGCCGGCACCAGCCTGGCCTCCCTGCATGGGGGCGCGCCCCGGGGAGCGGTCAAGCGGATCCGTCGCGCCGAAGGCCCCGGCAACCGCATCGAGGTCACCGACCGATGGGGCCGCACCTCGGCCTACCCGGCGGTCATCGCCACCTGCCAGTCCTGGCTGCTGTCCGCCCGGATCGACACCGACGAATCGCTGTTCAGCCACCCGTTGTGGACGGCGATCGAGCGCACCCACTACATGCAGTCCTCGAAGACGTTCGTGGTGGTCGACCGCCCCTTCTGGAAGGACGTCGACCCCGAGACCGGGCAGCACGTGATGAGCACGACGCTGACGGACCGGCTGACCCGCGGCACGTACCTGCTGGACAACGGCCCGGACCAGCCCGCGCTGATCTGTCTGTCCTACACGTGGAACGACGACGCGCTGAAATGGCTGCCGCTGGACGTCGAGGAGCGCGTGCGGCTGATGCTGCACTCCCTCAAGCAGATCTACCCGAACGTCGACATCGCCTCGCACATCATCGGCGACCCCGTCACCATCTCGTGGGAGGACGACCCGAACTTCATGGGCGCCTTCAGCGACAACCTGCCCGGCCACTACCGCTACCAGGAACGCCTCTACACCCACTTCATGCAGGACGGCTTCGACCCGGCCCACCGAGGCATCTACCTCGCCGGCGACGACGTGTCATGGACGGGCGGCTGGGCCGAAGGCGCCGTCACCACGGGTCTCAACGCGGTGTGGGGCGTGCTGACCCAGCTGGGCGGGAAGACCACGGCCGGCAATCCCGGACCGGGCGACCGCTTCGAGGAACTCAGGCCGATCAGGCTGCCGTAGGCCGAGTATCCATCGGGTGCCGGGGGCCTCCGGATGGGAGGCCCCCGGGCAGAGGGAGGTCACGGAGCGGAGATTCTCTCCTCAGGCTGCCTCGCTCTCCTCACGGTCCAGCTGCTTGAGCTGCTGGATGCGGAACCGGCGGGCGCGCATACGCAGCGCCCACGAGGACAGCGCCACCGCGAGGATCAGTGCCGCGCCGTTGACCAGCGGCGATGCCCACAACGGTGCACCCAGCAGCACCAGGCCCGAGGAGACGAAGGCCAGGAACAGCACGGCCACGAACAGACCGGGCACGTTCTGCCTGCCGGGTGTGAACGCCGTGGAGCCCAGGAACACCGCGGCGAAGATCGGCAGGAGCAGGCTGTTCGCCGCCCCGGAGGCCGTCGCCGAGCCGAGCTGGCCGGTGAGTACGACACCTGCGACGCCGGCCAGGGTGCCCCCGAAGGTGAAGGCAGCCACCCGATACAGGCCCGGTCGGATGCCGGTGAGTGCCGCAGCCCGTGGGTTGGCACCGACCGCGCGGAGCTTCCGTCCTACGGGCAGATAACGGAGGACCAGCGCCGTGACGAGCATGCAGACGATGCCGTAGTAGACCGAGAGCGGCAGTCCGAGCATCTCGGTACGGGCCATCGACGTGACGGCCTGCGGGACGGTCAGGATGTCCGCGCTGTTGCTGTAGGCCAGGCCGACCCCGCTCAGCAGGGTCGCCATGCCGAGCGTGGCGACGAACGAGGTCACCTGCAGTCGCTCGACGATCAGGCCGTTGACCAGGCCGACGACGGTGCTGGCCAGGACCGCGGCCACGACCGCGAGCGGGGTCGACAGTCCTTCGTTGGTGGTGAGGCCGGCCACCAGGATGTTCGCCACCGAGATGTTGGCCGCGACCGAGAGATCGATGGAGTCGGTCAGCAGCGGGATCATCACGGCGAGACCACCGATGATCACGGGCGTCTGCTGGTCGAGGGTGGACTTCACGTTGTCCCAGGTCGCGAACTCCTCGGGCCGGGCCAGGCTGAAGGCGACCAGCGTCAGCACGAGCAGCAGGAGCAGGCCGTACCTGCCGAGGCGGTGAGACAGGACGCCGACGCCCTCGGAGCCGGGCTGGTGACGTCGCGGAGCGGCGCTCGGCGCGCTCGCTCGGATCGGGGCGGTCATACCGTACCTCCGTATGCCATCTCGGTCAGCAGGTCGGCGTGGAGGCGGGACTCGTCGAGTTCACCGACGACCTGCCCCCGCCGCATGATCAGGGCGCGGTCGCACAGGTCGACCATTTCCTGGAAGTCGGTCGTGATGACCAGGGCCGCGGTGCCCTTGGTCTCGCACTCCGAGCGGATCTCCTCGTGGATGTCGGCCTTGGCGCCGACGTCGACGCCCGCTGACGGTTCGTTCAGGATGATCAGACGGCGGTCGAAGCCCAGCCATTTGGCCAGCAGGATCTTCTGTTGGTTTCCGCCGCTGAAGGTGGACACGTCGCGGTCGGCGAGGGGCGGCGACACCCGGAACGTTTCGAGCAGCCGACGGCAGGTCGATTCATCGGCTTTGCCGCGCAGTGGGCGCCACCACGGTCCGGGCGGGCTCATCAGCATGTTCTCGGCGGCGGTGAGGGAGGCGGCAAGGCCGTCCGCCGCCCGGTCCGCGGGGACGAATCCGATCCCGGCCGCCAGTGCGGCACGCACACCGCTCGGCCGGTAGGGGCGCCCGTCGAGAGTGAGGGTGCCTCCTACGAGGGGCATGTCTCCGACGAGGGTCCGGCCGACCGCGAACTGGCCCGCGTCGGCCAGTCCGCACAGACCGAGGACCTCTCCTTCGTGGAGGGTTAGCGAGACCGGTCCGAAGCCCCGGCCGCGCAGCTCCTCGACGGCCAGCCTGACGGATCGGGCCGAGCGCGCCCCTGCCCGTCGCACCGCCCGTGCCGAGGCATCGCCTCGGCCGGTGATCAGGCGGATGAGCTCCGTCTCGGACAGTTCCTCCGCGGTGCGCACCGCGACGGTTCGTCCGTCGCGGAGGACCGTCACCCGGTCGCAGACGCGGAGGACATCCTCGCTGCGGTGGGTGATGAGGACGCAGGCCACCCCGTCGGCGCGCAGTCCGGCAAGGAGGTCGAACAGCTTCCTGGCCTGCCGGGCTTCGAGGTAGGCCGTCGGTTCGTCGAGCACGATGAGCCGGGCACCGTGGGCCAGCGCCCGGCACACCGCGACCAGGGTCTGATCGGCAAGCGGCAGTTCGCCCACGGGCCTGGTCACGTCGCATGCGAAGCCGAGGCGGTCGACCACGGCCTGAGCCGCCGCCACCGAGGCCGACTCGTCGATCAGCCCGGCTCGCCGGACGTACCCACTGGACAGAGCGATCGTGTCCGCGACCGAGAACTCCGGGAAGAGTCCAAGATCCTGGTGGATGAAGGCCAGACCCGCTCCCCGGCGTTCGCCGGGGCCGCCTGAGGCGGGCTCCCCGAAGAAGCGCAGCTCTCCGTCGTCGGGTCGTTCGACGCCGGCCAGGAGCCGTACCAGCGTCGACTTGCCGGCGCCGTTCTCGCCCAGCAGGCCGTGGATCTCACCGGCGCGGACCTGGAAGTCCACTCCGGCGAGAGCCGTCGTCGGGCCGTACACCTTGCGCAGGCCCACCGCGTCGACCGCCGGTTCGGCGGCGAGAATGCCGCTGGGCGAAGCGTCGTTGAGCGGGTTCTCACTGGTCATGTCAGTTCCTGACCCCGAGGACCGTGTCCTTGAGCGAGACGTTCCAGGCCTTCTCGTACGGAGAGAGCCAGTCGTTCGCCTTCAGCTCGGCCGCCGTGATCGACGCGTAGTCCGGAGCCGAGGAGTCTTCCTTCGTCCAGTACGTGACCGGCAGCCGCAGCGCGTCCTGCGCCAAGGGCTTCTCCCCCTGGGCGAGCCGGCTGACCTGGTCGATCGCGGCAAGGGCCAACATCGCCTCGGGATGGTGCACGACCACGGGCACCTTGCCGTCCTTGAGGAGCTGGATACTGCCCGGCCCTGCGGTGTTGACGATGAGCTTGGCGTCCCGGTCCCGGGAGGCGCTGATGCCGTTCAGCGCACCCGGCAGCGGCGCGGACCCGTTCGGCCACAGCACGTAGTCGACGTCGGGGTCCGCGGCCAGAGCCGCGGCGACACTGCTCTGCGTCTTCGTCGGGTCGATGAAGACGTCAGGGTTGAACTGGATGCTCTTCGTCGAACAGCCCGAGCACGCCTTGAGGTACTTCTCGGCCGCCGGGACATTGGCGTCGCTGAAACCGGGTGCGCTGACCACCAGGGTCTTCGCCTTGCCGTTGCTCTGCGCGACCGCCCAGGCCGCGAGGAGCGCCTTCTGGACTCCTTCGGCAGCGGGAACGTACGCGTCGTAGCCGCCACCGCCCGTCGTGTCCTGGTGGATGCCGACGGTGTGGATGCCCTGGGCACGGGCCTTGGTCAGCGCGGGGGCGATCCAGGTGGCCGGGACGACGGAAGCGACGATGGCGGTGGGCTTGTAGAGGATCGCCTGCTGCATCGCCGCCAGCGCGCCCTGCTGGGTGGGCGTCGCGGCCTGGAAGACCTTCACGTCCCAGCCGAGCTTCGGGCCGATCTTCTCGATCAGATGCGTTTGGTACACCGGGCTACCCACGGGGAACGCGTACACCACCGCCACCTTGATCTTCTTGCCGGTGGGCAGCGCGCTGGGGGTGGGCATGTCCTGCGGCTTCCACGCCACGAGCTTGGTGGCGGCGACCGTCCCGAACGAGGGACCTGTCACCGCGCCCTTGGCCGCCTTGTCCAGCAGCGCCCGCGACTGCGACACATAGTCGGCGCCCCCACCGGTCGAGCCGGTCGAGCCGGCGGCAGCGGTATCGGCCCCGCCGGACGAACATGCGGCCAGCGTGGCCAGCGCCAGCGCGCCGACCAGTGACCTTGTCAGAGTGATACAGCGAGACGCCCGTCCATTGCGGGCCAGTGGCTGCACAGCGACCTTCATGTACTTCTCCTGCCTCGTCGCAGGTGGAATGAGCCTGACTGAGCCGGTTCGACGAGTCCTGAAAGCCCTCGCCCGCACACAGCTCCTGACCATCTCCATGGAGGCCACGTGACGTCGGTGGGGGACCACGTGACGCCGATGACGATAAGGGCAACCCACCCAAAGAACAACACTTTCTCGTCTCAATAGAGTTTTTTGTTTTAGATGTGACGCACCTTCGGCGATCTCCCGGCACGGGGCGAACAAGACGGTGAATCCGGCGCGACAACGACTCACGGGGCGCCCCGAGATCGAAACAATTACCTGCACACGACAGGGAATGGAGAAGTAGATCACCTCGTGACACACCGCCGAGGGGACCGAGAACAACAGCACTCGAAGCGTGCGGCGCCAAAGGATCGGAAATGATCAATAACAACTTTGCGGCAGCCGTTCGGAAAAACACAGCAGATCACAGTCGCCCTGTGCCATTCCGCGGCGAGGGCGCGGGCGCTGACCTTGTCGTCCTCGCCCCGCAGCAGGCGCGTCGGCGTTCCGATCCACGACAGAACGCCCGGCAGTTCCGGGTGGAACGGGCCGGGCATGAAGCCGGAGCGCCCTCCGCTCGCGCACACCGAACGCTGCCGCCAGGACGAGCGGCCGCCGGCCATCCCGCGATGAAATGCCCGACGAGTGAAGGGGCGAGTTCCGTGGTGCCGTACGCCGGCACGAGCGGGGCCACCACCCGGAAGCGGTCGGCCGGAGCGGTCAGGAATCCTCATGCCCATGGACGTCACGGAAGCGACGGTGGTGGATCGCGCCGCAGGGGGATGGCGACCGACGCCAAGAAGACGTCGGTATCCGGCACTGCGGCAACGCTGGTCACCCACACCGTGATCCGGCGGCCGGCGTCCACGGTGAAAGCCGAGAGTCTCGGCATCAGGCGCGGTCGGGAGCGAGCGGTACGGCCGCCGGCCGCCGGATGAATCCAGCCGGTCCGAGCCTGTCGGATCGCGCTCGGTGAGAAGCGCCGCGCTCCCTGCCGGGTGTCCTCCCGGCCAGCTTCGTCCTTCTGGTCACCCCGCCCTCGGCTCAGCCGTGCGGGCCACCGGCGACGTACAGGACCTGTCCGGACACGTAGCCTGCGGCCTCGCCGACGAAGAAGGACACCGCGTGGGCGATGTCCGCCGGTGTGCCACCGCGGGACACCGGGATCGTGCTGATCACGGCCTTCTTGAAGTCATTGAACGGAACGCCCAGCCGTGCCGCGGTCGCCACCGTCATCTCGGTCTCGACGAATCCCGGGGCGATGGCGTTCGCGGTGACGCCGAACTTGCCCAGTTCGATCGCGAGGGTCTTGGTGAACCCCTGGAGGCCGGCCTTGGCCGCGGAGTAGTTCACCTGGCCCCGGCTGCCCAGGGCCGAGACGCTGGAGATGTTGACGATCCGGCCCCACCCGGCCTCGGTCATGAACCGCTGGGTCGCACGGGTCATCAGGAACGAGCCGCGCAGATGGACGTCCATCACCGCGTCCCAGTCCTGTGCACTCATCTTGAACAGCAGGTTGTCCCTGGTGACACCGGCGTTGTTGACCAGCACGGTCGGCGCGCCCAACCGCTCGGCCACCCGCTCCACACCCGCCTGCACCGCCTGCTCGTCGGCGACGTCGACCCCCACCGCGAGGGCCCGGCCGCCTGACTGCTCGACCTCGGTCACCACCTGCTTGCAGGCGGCCTCGTCGAGGTCCAGTACGGCGACCGCGCAACCGTCCTGTGCCAGCCGCCGGGCCACGGCGGCGCCGATTCCGCGGGCCGCGCCGGTCACGATGGCGACGCGTTCGTTGTGGGTGCTCATGTCGGCTCTCCTGCCGGATCGGAAATCAGGTGGACGCCGGGCTCAGAGTCCCGAGCCCGGCGCTTCGGTCGGGTTCAGTCCCCCATCCGCGCGACCAGACGCGCGTCCAGTCCGCCCTTCGCCAGACGGGAGAGGCCTGTGGCGATGTCCTCGAAGGCGATCGTCTCGGTGGCCGGGCTCAGCTCGCCGGTGGCCATCAGCTCGTACACACCACGCTGCGCGTCCGGGGAGGCACCCAGCGCGCCGACCAGGGTGACCTGCTTCATGATCAGCGACTTGGTACTGATCGTGGTCTCCAGCGCCGCCATACCCGGGAGGACGACCCGCCCGCCACGCCGGACCGCGTCCACGGCGGCCCCTGTCGTCGTACCGGCGCCTGCGAAGTCCACGACCACGTCCAGTTGCTCGTCCGCCAACTCCCGGATGTCGCTGACGATCCGCTTGGCGCCGACCTCCCTCGCGAGCGGCCAGACGTTCTGGTTGCGGGTGGCGACGTAGACCTCGTAGCCCTTGAGGACCGCGATCCGCGTGGCGATCTGCCCCAGACCGCCGAAGCCGATGATGCCCACCTTGTCACCGGGCTTGGCCTGACCCACGCCGACCAGGGCGTGGTAGGAGCAGGCGCCGGCGTCCGCGCCCACGGCGGCGTGCTCCCAGGGGACGCCGGCGGGAATGCGGATCAGATCCTGGGCCCGGGCCAGCATCTTGGGGGCGTAACCGCCGTCCCGTTCGTGGCCGGGCATGGAGTCGTAGGTGAGGAAGACGCTGACCGAGTCACCGGTCTTCCACTCGGTGACGCCTTCGCCCACCTCGCCTATCACACCGGCGATCTCATGTCCGAGGGTGATGGGGTTCTTGCTCCCGTGCCGGGGCCAGTTCTCGTCCTCCAGCATGCCGATGTCGGAGTGACACAGACCGGCGGCCTTGACATCGATCACGACTTCGCCGGGGACGGCGACGGGTTCCGCCACCTCGTTCAGGACGAGGGGCTCATGGACCGCGGTGAACTGCCATGCCTTCATGCGCGCAGCGCTCCTTGTACGAGTACGAACGATTACGAACAGTGACGAATAAGGGCAAACGAATACGCGTGATGCAGATGACGTGAGCAGTGGGTGTACCTTCGCCGAGCTGTGCGGTCAGCGCGGCAGCCCCATCCCCCGGGCGACCAGGTTGCGTTGGATGTCACCGGTGCCGCCGGCGATCACGCCCATGATCGAGGCACGGAGACCTTCCTCGAAGTACCCGTCGCCGACCGCGCCCTCGGCCCCGTGGTGGTAGAGAGCGTCCGGGCCGAGCAGTGCGACGGCGGTGGCGTTCAGGTTCTCGGCCAGCTCGGTCGCCGAGATCTTGGCCATCGGCGCCTCCTTCCGCGCACCGTCGCCGGAGGCCATCGCCTCGACCGCGGCATTGACCAGGGCGCGCGCCGCCTGCAACCGAACGGCCAGGCGGCCGATCTCCGGCCGCAGGTCCGCCCTGCGCTTCGGCGGCACCAGCTCCGGGTGCTCGGACACCAGCCGCACGAGCCGGTCGAAGGCCCGGTGGGCCTTCATGACGCTGGCGCCGATCAGGACCCGCTCGGCCGCGAGCGCGACGCTCAGGGCCGCCCACCCCTGGTTCTCCTCGCCGATGAGCCGGTCCTCGGGGATGAAGACGTCGTCCCAGAAGGTCGTCGCCGAGACGTCACCACCGAGAGACCGGTGTCGCTGGACGGTGATGCCCGGCGAGTCCAGGTCGACCAGGAACAGGCTGATCCCGGCGTGCGGCGGGGTGGCCTGCGGCGCGGTCCGGGCGGCGAGCACGATCATCCGGGAGTCGGGCACGCAAGTGCCCCACAGCTTCTGGCCGTTGACCCGCCAGCCGCCCGGCACCCGCTCCGCGCGCGTCCGCAGGGAGGCCAGGTCGGAGCCCGCGCCGGGCTCGGAGTAGCCGAGTGCGACGGACAGGTCGCCGCGCCGGATCTCCGCCAGCAGCAGGTCCCGCAGCCCGGGCGGTCCGGCCTTGATCAGCATCGGCGCGATGGAGTTGATGCCCATCCAGATATTGCCGACCGGAGGGTCGCTGTAGGCGATCGCCTCGGAGAAGGCTGCCGCCTCGGCCGTGCGGAATCCACCGCCGCCCACTTCGCGGGGCCAGCCGACACCTATCCAGCCACGGTCCCGCAGTACGGCGCGCGCCGTGTCGTCCCACCAACTCAGGCCGGCCGGAGGCCCGCCCGTCCACGGCTCGAAGGCATCGAGGACCTCCCGGCGTATCCGCTCCGCCTCAGGGCCCAGGTCGAAGTCCGGCAGCCGCGCGCCCTCGTCGAGGAGCCGGTCGCCCACACCCGTCGGACTGGCGGCCGCCGACAGTACGGACAGGTCGGCATGGGCCCGGCGGAACAGCCAGGGCGCCTCGTGTTCCTCGAAGTAGCCCACTGCCGCCAGGGTGTGGTGCCCGTCGAACTGGAGTTCGGCAAGGGTTCCGGTGACGAACTCCAGGTGGATCTCCGCCGCCGTCCGCCACTGCTCATCACCCTTGCCGAGGAGGGCCATGGCGTGGTCCAGGAGCTGCCCAGCCGCGGTCAGCGCGGTCTCGACATCGACGAGCCGGTGGGACACCGCCTGGAAGGAACCGACCGGCTTGCCGAACTGCTCGCGCTGACAGGCGTGTTCGACCGCGAGCTCGTGGGTTCGCCGCACCGCGGCGAGGGCTCGGGCGGCCAGGCCGGTACGCCGCAGCAGGAGCAGGTCCGGATGGTCCTCCAGTTTGGCGGTCCACTCCGGCGGCCCGGACAGACGCACCTCGGACCAGGCTGGAACGGCCAACCCGGGCAGTGGCGTGACGACGGCACCCTCCAGGGCGTGCCAGGCCAACAGGCCCGCTTCCTGGTCGACGGCCAGGACGTGCGTGGCGTCGGTCCCGACCTCAAGGTGCCGTACGACGACGGTGTCGCCGCTCACCCGGCCGCGCGCCACATGGGCCAGCACCGGGCGGAGGGAGCCCTGGGCGATCTCGCGGACGGCGGAGCCGTGGCCCCGGTCCTCCAGTACGCCCGCCGCCAACGCGGTGTCGACGACGGGCAACGGACAGGCGACCCGGCCCAGTTCCTCCTGCACCGCGATCGCGGCGGGGGTGAGTTCCCGGCCGGCGAGGTCCGTCCAGCCCTGTCGGGCGGCCACCGCCCACAGTCCGGTCAGGTCGCCCCCCTCGGCGGTGGTGGCCGTCGGCCAGTGGCGGGAGCACTCGCCGCGTACGGACTCGCGCAGGGCGTCCAGGTCCGCAGCGTCCATGCCGCCCCAGGACGCGCCGGACGTGTGCGCCGGCGGCTTCCCGTCCGGTCGTTGTCGGTTCATGCTTCTCCTCGTTCCGGTGCGGGTCGGGCCGACCGGATGTCGAGCCGTCCGGCCTCGCGGTCGGACCTCAGCTGTGTCTTGAGCACCTTTCCGCTCGGATTGCGCGGCAGGAGCGGCACCACCGCGATGTGGCGCGGGTGCTTGTAACGGGCGAGGCGCTCCGCGCACCACTGCACGAGTTCGGCGGGCGTGGGCGGGTCGTCCTCGGCGTCGGCGACGACCACCGCGAGCGGAGTCTCGCCCCACTTCTCGTCGGGTACCGCGATCAGCGCGACCTCGCGGACCTTCGGGTGGGCGGCGAGCACGTTCTCCACCTCCGCGCAGTAGATGTTCTCGCCGCCGGAGATGATCATGTCCTTCTTGCGGTCGACCACGTAGAAGTAGCCGTCCTCGTCCTGCCGCCCCAGGTCACCGGAGTGGAGCCAGCCGCCCCGGAACGCCTCCGCCGTCTCGGCCGGCTTGTTCCAGTACCCCTTCATGACCGCCGGGCCCCGGTAGACGATCTCGCCGATCTCACCGCGCGGCACGTCGTTCATGTCGTCGTCGACGACGCGGACTTCGACGTTGGCCAGCGGGGTGCCCACCGAGCCGATCCTGCTCAGGGCCTCGTCGCCGCGGAGCATGGTGACGATGGCGCTGGACTCGGTCTGCCCGAACGCCGTCTCCACCGAGGCCCCGGGAAACGCGCCGATGAGTCTGCGCAGGAACGTGGTCGTCGCGGGAGCCGCGCCCCAGGCGACGCGCCGCAGCGCCGACAGATCACGTCCGGCGATGCCGGGTACGGCGCAGATCAGCTCCCACTGGGCGGGGACGAAGAAGCAGGACGACACGCGTTCCCGCTCCAGCAGATCGACCACGCCGGCCGGGTCGAACCCGCCGGACGGGAGGACGACGATGCGCCCGCCGCGCATGAGCGTGGGCAGCATCCCGGACAGCCCGGCGATGTGGAACAACGGCGTCGCGGCCAGCCACACCTTGTCGTCCGGAGGGAGGCCGAGGTGCGTCATGACACTGAACGCGTGCATCAGCAGGTTGTGGTGCGTGAGCACGGCGCCCTTGGGACGCCCGGTCGTACCCGAGGTGTACATGATGAAGGCGGGGGCCTGCTCGTCGACCGGCGCACCCTCGTAGCGCGGCGACGCCGTGCGCAGCGCCTCCTCGTAGTCCTCACCGGAACCGTCGTGCTCGGCTCCGAACACCAGGCAGGGACCTGTGTGCCCAGCCTCCTTGCGGGCCTCGGCCATCGTCTGGGCCAGCGCGTCCTGTACGACGACGGCGGCGGCCCCGCTGTCCTCCAGCACGTAGGCGATCTCGTGGGCGACGAGCCGGAAGTTCACCGGGACGCAGATCGCGCCGAGCCGGCAGCTGGCGAGGTAGGCCTCCAGAACCTCAAGAGTGTTGAACCCGAGCACGACCACGCGGTCGCCGGGGCCCACCCCACGGTCGCGCAGAGCGCTCGCGAGGCGGTTGACCCGCTCGTCGATCTCGCCGTACGTCCGCTGTGTCCCCGCGCAGCAGAAGGCGACCTCGTCGCCGACCGTGCGGGCGTGCCGGGCCAGCTGGTCGGCCAGGGTCATGCCGCGGCCCGGCAGCGGTGGTGCCGAGCCGGTCGTGCTGTCGGACATCGTCGTGCTCTCCCTGTCGGACATCGTCGTCCCTTCCGGAGCGTGAGCGCCGGAGCCGGTCACAGAGCGGTCATGCCGCCGTCGATGAGAAGGTCCACACCCGTGAGATAGCCCGCCTCGTCGGAGGCCGCGAACACGGCCAGCGACGCCACGTCCTCGGGGGTGCCCATCCGGTTCGCGATCAGCGACCGGTCGATCAGCTCCTGCTCCGCGCCGGGGTGCTTGGAGAGGTAGTTCCGGTCGACGACGGGGGTCTTGATGGCGCCGGGGCTGATCGTGAGGGCGCGGATCCCGTGGGGCGCGCCGTCGGACGCAACCTGGCGGGTGAAGGCCAGCACCCCGCCCTTGGCCGCGCAGTGGGCGGCGAATCCCTGACCGGGGGTGGCGACGTACGCCGACGTCGACGCGGTGTTGATGACGACTCCGCCGCGTTCGGCGAGGTAAGGCCAGGCGAACTTCGTCACGTAGAAGACGAGGTCGAGCTCGTTGCGCATGGCGTACCGCCAGTCCTCCACCGAGAGGTCCGGCAGGGGCGCGAAGCGGGGTGAGGAGGCGTTGTTGAAGACCACGTCGATGCGTCCGTGGACGGCGGCCGACTCCTCGACCCAGGTACGCGCGGCCTCCGGGTCACCGAGGTCCACCGGCGCCATGCCGGTCATCCTGGCCCCGGTCGCCGCCACCAGCTCGACCGTCTCGCGGTTGCCCTCGTCGGAGAGGTCGCAGCCGATGACCAGGGCGCCCTCCTGGGCGAACCGGACGGCGGCCGCCCGGCCCATGCCGCTCGCGGTTCCGGTGATGAGGGCGACCTTTCCCGCAAGGCGTCCGGTCATCGGTCGGCCTCCTGACTCGTGTCGGCCACGGCGGCCGGGAGGAGCTCCGGGTCCTCGCGGAAGAGCAGGTGTCCGCGTCCCGGGAAGGTGCGCAGTTCGGCGTGCGGCAGCGCCTTCTGCCATGCGGCGGCGTGGGGCAGCGGGCTGACCCTGTCCTCCTCGCCCCACAGCAGCAGTGCCGGCGTGGTGATCCGGGCGAGGGTGTCCGCCAGCTCCGGGTCATGGGGACCGGGCATGATCCGGGTGCGTGACACGTGCTCGCGCTCGCGGATCGCCCGGAACTCCGGGTCCGGCCCGCTGGGGAAGCGGCCCTCGAAGATCCGCGGGTCGGTGGTCATCAGGGCGAGGCGTTCGGCGGGGGTCATCGAGGCCAGGTCCGGCACGGTGCACTCGGGGACGTTCATGCCCCAGGGCGCCCCCAGGACCAGTCGGCTCACCCGCTCCGGGTACCGGGCCGCGAAGTGTGCCGCCCGCCATCCGCCCAGCGAGTGGCCCACCAGGACCGTCCGCTCGATGCCGAGTGCGTCGAGCACGTCCCGCGTGTGCCGCGCCACGTCCTCCCGGCTGCTCACGGGAGGGTCGAGTTCGGTGGATCCGTATCCCGGCAGGAGGGGTGCCACGACCCGGAAGCGGCCGGAAAGGGCCGTCAGGAAGTCGAGGCCCTCCACGATGCCGCCGCCGTGCAGGTAGACGAGCGGCTCGCCGGTGCCGTCCACGCGTACCTCCGTGGATCGCCCCCGTACGTCGATGGTGGTGCCGGCGAGGGTCATTCGTCCACCGCCTCGCGGACCGCCGGGATGACGTGCTCGGCGAAAGCGTCCAGCGTGCGGGTGCCCTCCTCGGTCGTCATGTCGCCGAACGGGATCATGAGGACGAAGTAGTTCGCGTGCCCGCGCCGCGCCTGCTCGACGTAGTAGTCGCGCACCTGCTCGACGGTGCCGGCGATCGCCATGCCGGATTCCAGGGGGTCCTGGTTGAGCACCGCCTGGGCGACCGGGTTGTCCATGGCGGGCAGCTCGGTCTGCAGGTGCGGCGGAACGTTGCCGCGGGCCCGCGTGATGGACTCCTGGTAGTAGGACCACGCGCGGCGCAGGATCGCCTTGGCCTCCGCCTCGGTCGGGGCGATGACGACCGACTGGGTCTGGCCGATCAGCGGGTCCTTGACGTGCGGGTTCTGGTGACCGGGCACTTCCCGGCTGGCCGCGCGCAGCTCGTCGTAGCGGGCCCGCGCCGCGGCCGTGACGGGGCCGGTGGTCACGAAGTTGTGCCCGCCGCGTCCGGCGACCTCCACGTTGCCGGCCGTCCACAGCGGCGGGTACGGGTGCTGGACGGGTTCGAACGGGAGCTTCAGCTCCATGAAGTCGTAGAAGGTGGAGTCCTCGCTGGAGATGATGCCCGTCTCCCATGCCTGGAGCAGCATGGCGGAGATCTCCTTGGCGCGTGCCGAGGCCTCCTCCGGGTCGTGTCCGAACTGCAGGTGCTCGAACTTGGTGATGCCCTTGCCGAGCCCGAGTTCGAGCCGGCCGTGGGACAGCACGTCGAGCATCGCCAGGTCCTCGTAGACGCGGACCGGGTGGTGCAGCGGAAGGCAGACGACCGTGGGGATGAGCTTCAGGCGTGTGGTCTCACGGGCGAGTGCGGCCAGGAACACCGAGGCGGACGGGGAGGCCGAGAGCCGGTGGCCGTGGTGCTCGGCGAGGTGGAATCCGTAGAAGCCTGCCTGCTCGGCCCGCTTGAGGAAGGCGATGCGCTCCTCGTAGAGGGCCTGGACGCCCTGGTCACCGCTCATCTCGATGTGATCGAAGATCCCGAACTGAATGGGCACGGGTTGCTCCTTGGTCAACCCCACCGGGAGAGCGGTGGGAGGGGGTGCGAGGGGAGGCGGCGGGTACCGGCGTACGACGTGGTACCCGCCGTGCGGCCGGGGCCGAACCGGAGGCTCAGCCCCGGCCGTTCACTGGCGGAAGGACTTGGGCCAGATCCCCTGCTTGCCGGGGGACAGGATCCCGTTCGGGTCGACGGCGTCCTTGATCCTCTCCACGAACCGGAGATAGGCGTTGTCGCCGAAGCTGTACTGCGCCTGCGCCAGATCCATGTTGGCCAGGTGGGCGCGGTACTCGCCGAAGCCCTCGCGTCCCGCGTCCTCCACCACGCGTCGGCACACCTCGTAGCCGCGCTCGGTGTCGGACGCGTTGAGGACGTCGAAGATCACTCCGAACACGTGGATGTAGCTGCGGGAGTTGATCAGGATGGGATTGGCGAAGTAGTCCAGTCCCATCTCCCGCTCGATGAAGTTCTTCAGGAGGGTGTGCAGCCGGAAGGCCTCGTTGCCCTCCAGCGGCGAGACCAGACCGGTACCGGTGTGGGCACCGGCGTCGGTCCCGTACCAGCGCAGGAAGCTGAGCCACTCCAGGCTCGGTGCGCCGCCGAGCACCCGGTCCGGGAAGCTTTCCAGGCCGGCGATGTCCTCCGGCGCGTGCTTGGTGAAGAGCACCCGCCCGCCCTCGATCTGCCCGATGGCGGCGGTGATCTTCTCGATCTTGTGGTCGGTGACCGCGTTGTCGTCCCACAGCGCGCCGTGCACGGTCCACCGGCCGATCCCCAGGTCGCCCGCGATCTGGTCCACGACGTGGTCCGGGGTCGGCCCGTCACCCTCGTACCAGCGCGACCGCTCTCCGGTGATCGACGCGAGGGTGAGCGTGTTGTACATGACGGGGACGCCCTCGATCGTCCGGTCCATGCGCAGCCGGCGCATGGTGTCCATCAGCGGAACCAGATCCGTCTCGCGCGGGACGTGCATCCAGAACGGGGCGTACACCTCCGGCTTCGGCATGAGCCATACGCCCATCTTCACCACGACGCCGAAGTTGGACTGCATGAACAGCGGGTCGAGGGTCGGGCCGAGGCCGCGCCGGTAGAGGTGCCAGGCCTTGCTGCCCGGCAGGGCTCCCATGCCTGTGCGCAGCACCTCGCCGTTGGCGAGGACCACCTCCATGCCGCAGGGGGCCTGGAAGTCGGCGCCGTAGGGGAGGTAGGTCGTACCGTGCTCCAGCGAATTGCCGATCACGCTCCCCCAGCCCAGGTCCGTGGTCGACACCATCAGTTTGTGTCCGCCGGCCTCGATGGCCTCGTACAGCTGGGACCAGGTCACGCCCGGTTCGACGACGGCATATCCCATCTCCTCGTTGATCTCCAGGACCCTGTTCATCCGGCGCAGGTTCACCACCACGGAGCCCTGCACCCGGGGCGAGCTGCCGCCGAGGCCGTTGTTACGTCCGGTGGAGGTGGTCCAGATCGGTACGCGCTGCTCGTTGGCGATGCGCAGGATCGCCTGGATCTCCTCGACGGACGCCGGCTGGACGACCCCCGAGGCCTCGAACTGGGGCCAGTCCCGGTGCCAGAACGGGTCACGGAACTCGAGTGCGTCCTCACCGGTGAGCACATGCGCGTCACCCACCACGGCTCGGAATGCGTCAAGGGCCTTCTCGAGCTCTGCGCTCGACAGACCTGCGGGGACTACGGTGGTGTTCAACTTGCCTCCGTCCCGCGCGTCACCGGCTCTGTCACAAAGGTGCGACATCAGCCAGGCGGCTCTGCGCGTACACGTCGTTGTGATGGAAAAGGCCCCTGAACAGGACCGTAACTTCTTAGAATGACAATGTCACGACCGTCGTCGCAGATTTGTTTAGCTTTTCTGCGAGTCCGGACCCGGCGCGCGGACCACGTGGGCGCGCAGCCTCGTGCCGGTGTCGTCGACCCAGCCCTTGGACACGGCGAACGCCACCATCGCGTCGAATTCCCGCGCCCAGGCCTGGTCGCCCTCTCGGGCACAGGCGGCGCGCAGCTCCTGCGCGGACACCCATGCGTGCGTGGGCGACTGCATCCGCACCAGCGGTGCCGCGATCCGGTCGATCTCCTCGTCGGGAGCCTCACCGGCCACCTCGACGCTCAGTCGTCTGAGGTCGTCGGCATCGCGCACCTCGCAGCGCCGGCGGCCGACATCCACATGGACAATCATGCGACTCTCCTTGCCGTGCGGGCGATCGGAGTTTTCCCGTCGCCTCTCGGCCTTCTCCGGCTCATCCGGCCCCGGTCAGCGTCACACCGCCGTCGACGACCAGTTGCTGTCCGGTCAGCCAGCCGGCGTCCTCGGACAGCAGAAACGCGACGACACTGCCGACGTCCTCGGGGACACCGAGTCGCTTGAGCGGGTAGGCCGCGGCCACCTCCTCCTCGCGCCCCTCGTACAAGGGAGCCGCGAACCGGGTCTTCACCACGGCCGGGGCCACCTCGTTGACACGGACGGACGGGCCGAGCTCCACCGCGAGCTGCTGCGTGAGATAGGTGAGCAGCGCCTTGCTCGAACCGTAGACGCCCATCCCGGGCGCCGGGCGCAGTGACGTACCGGACCCCACGTTCACGACGGCGCCGCCGTGCTCGCCCATCCAGGCCTGGTGCGCCTGCTGCACCCAGGACAGGGCGGCGACGCAGTTGACCTCGATGATCTTCCGTACAGCGGCGAGGTCCACCTCGACCAGCGGTCCGTAGATCGGGTTGATGCCCGCGTTGTTGACCAGGAAGTCCAGGCTTCCGAACGTCTCGACCGCCCGCTTCACGGTCTCCGCCTGATGGTCCGGGTCGTCGGCCTTCCCCGCGACGCCGAGAGCGTGATCGGGACCGCCGAGCGACGCGACGGCCTCGTCCAGCGCCTCCTGCTTCCTGGCGGTGACGACGACCTTGGCGCCCTCGTCCACCAGACGCTGGGCGATGCCCAGACCGATCCCGCGGCTCGCTCCGGTGACGACGGCCGTCCTGCCCGTGAAGCGTCCTGTCATGTCTTCCTCCTCGTTTCCCTTCCCGTCTCGTCCCGCAGGTCCGCAGGGGTCCTAGCTCAGCCGCTCGACGATCATCGCCATGCCCTGCCCGCCGCCGACGCACATGGTCTCCAGCCCCACCTGCTTGTCGTGGTGCCGCAGCGAGTTGATCAGCGTGCTGGTGATGCGGGCGCCGGTCATGCCGAAGGGATGCCCGACCGCGATGGCGCCGCCGTTGATGTTGACCGTGTCCTCGTCGATGCCGAGTTCACGGACCGAGGGGATGACCTGTGCCGCGAAGGCCTCGTTGATCTCGACGAGGTCGATGTCGCCGATGCCCATACCCGCGTGGACCAGTGCCTGGCGGGTGGCCTCCACCGGCCCGAGGCCCATGATTTCCGGCGACAGGCCGGTCAGTCCGGTACTGACGATGCGGGCGAGCGGGGTGATGCCGAGTTGCCGCGCCTTCGTGTCGGACATGATCACGACCGCGGCCGCTCCGTCGTTGAGGGGGCAGCAGTTCCCCGCGGTCACGGTGCCGTCCGGCCGGAAGACGGGCTTCAGCTCACTGACCGCTTCAACGGTGACCCCGGGGCGGGGGCCGTCGTCCCGGCTCACCACCGTGCCGTCGGGGAGGGTGACCGGCGTGATGTCCTCGGCCCAGAAGCCGTCCGCGATCGCCTTCTCGGTGCGGTTCTGGCTGCGCACCGCGAACGCGTCCTGCTCCTCGCGTCCGACTCCGTGCAGCGCCGCGACGTTCTCGGCGGTGTGTCCCATCGCGATGTACACGTCCGGCAGGGCCCCCTCGTCCCGCGGATCCGTCCAGGCCCGGCCGGCCGAAGCGATCTCCTCCGTCCGCGCGCTCGCGTCGGCGAATGCCGGGTTGAGGACATCGGGACGCAGGTCGGAGTTCTCGGGGCCGCCGTACCGGCTCACGGTCTCCACCCCCGCGGAGATGAAGACGTCACCTTCGCCCGCCCTGATCGCGTGCAGCGCCATCCGGGTGGTCTGGAGACTGGAAGAACAGAAGCGGTTGACGGTGGTGCCGGGTACCTGGTCGAGGCCGGCGAGCACCCCCACGATCCGGGCCATGTTGAACCCCGAGACACCGGACTGCTGACCGCACCCCAGCATGAGGTCGTCGATGTCGACCGGGTTCAGCTGCGGAACCTGGGACAGGGCCGCGCGCACCATCTGCACGGTCAGGTCGTCGGGGCGTATGTCCCTGAGCGACCCCTTGAAGGCTCGGCCGATGGGGGAACGGGCGGTGGCGACGATCACGGCTTCGGTCACGGGGACTCCTAGAGTGGCGAAACGCTGCGGCTGGAGACCCGGCACAGGAGGCCGCTCCAGATCCGAGGCACGGCCGGCAACCGCGACCGCGCTGTGCATCCGGTGAGCACCATACCCTTCACGAAACACTTTTGGAACGCCATGCGCGATTTCGTTAAACATAGATCCTCTACGCCCACGATTCCCCAAGTCCAGCCCCGCCACCACCTCCATCACGGCACCTCAGATCCAACGGATCCTCGAAAGCACTGACGGTGATCTGTTACACGTTCCAGGCATCCCCCTAAGATGGGACTCATGGTGGACACCGAGAACTCACCCAAGCCGACATCCCTGGCCATGGACCTGCTGGGCGACTTCGACCGCACAGGCGGGCGGGAGATCCGGCTGAAGGCTCTCGTCGCCCTGGGCGAGGAGCTCGACATCTCCGGCCCGGTGATGCGGGTCACCCTGGCCAGGCTGCGCGAGCGTGGCTGGTTCGACGTGCGCCGCGAGGGCCGCGAATCGATCTACCGCTTCACGCCGACCGCCCTCCAGGCACTCGACGAGGGACGCCGGAAGATCTTCCGCGATCCGGCCACCCCCTGGAACGGAGAGTGGTCGATGGTCATCTACACGGTGCCGGAGAACGATCGCCAGACACGCGACGACTTGCGCAAGAAGCTGGCCTGGCTCGGCTTCGGCTCGCTCGCCGCCGCCACCTGGGTCTGCCCCCACCCCCGCCTGGACGCGGTCGCCAATGCCGCGGCACTGCTGCCCGCCGCCCGGCTGACCCTGCTCACGACCCGCACCACAGGCCTGCCGGCCGACCGCGCCATGGCCGCCCAGTGCTGGGAACTGGACGAGATCGCCGCCGACTACGCCGAGTTCGTACGACGGCTCCGCACCGGCCACGGGGACTACCGGGCCCGCACCCTCGATCCCGGCGCGGCACTCGCCGAGCGCGTCCGGCTCGTCAACGCGTACCGGCACGTCGTACAGCGGGACCCGCAGCTCCCGGCCGAGCTCCAGCCGCCCGGCTGGACCGGCGACGAGGCACACCGGCTCTTCATGCAGGCCCACGAGGCACTCGCCGCCACCTCGACCGATCTCTACGCGAAGGCCTCCGCCCAGTAATAAATAACATCCCCATGGCGGCAATCGTTTTGCTGTTATACATTGCTTCTCGAAGCCTAGTGGTCGAGGAGCTACGACATGCCCCACTACGAGTGCATCTCTGTTGAGACCGAAGATCGCGTCACCACGGTGACCCTCAACAGGCCGCACAAGCGCAACGCGATGAGTCCGCAGCTCAATGACGAGATGCTGGACGCTCTGACCCGCCTGTCCACGGACGGCGGGACGGACGTCCTGGTCCTCACCGGCGCGGGGGAGTCCTTCAGTGCCGGAATGGACCTCAAGGAGTACTTCCGGGAGACCGATCACGACCCGGTCCTCGCCGACAAGGCGAGGTGGACCATGCGGGAGTGGTCCTACAACCGGCTGCGTTTCTTTCCCCGGGTGACCATTGCCGCCGTCAACGGCTGGTGCTTCGGCGGAGCCTTCATGCCCCTCGTGTCGTGCGACCTCGCGATCGCCGCGGACGAGGCCCGGTTCGGGCTGTCCGAGGTGAACTGGGGCATCCTGCCGGGCGGCCTGGTCACCAGGGACATCGCGATGGCACTGGGCTACCGCGACGCGCTCTACTACGCCCTCACCGGCGACACCTTCGACGGCCGGCGCGCTCAGGAGATCGGGCTCGTCAACAGCTCGGTACCGAGGGAGCAGTTGGGCGAGGCGGTTCGCGAGCTCACCGCCAAGCTCCGCAAACTCAACCCCGAGGTGCTCCGCTCCACGAAGGAGACGTTCCGGCACGCGGCGACGATGAACTACGAGCAGGCCACCGACTACATGGCGGCCAAGTCGGCCCAGCTGCTGACCCGCGACCACGAGGACGGCCGGCAGAAGGGCCTCTCACAGTTCCTGGACACGAAGGAGATCAAGCCGGGGCTGGCCCCTTACCAGCGAACGGAATCCGACGCCTGAGGCGAGAAGACCGGCGGGGTACCCGCACCACCCGCCGGCGCGCGTCCAGTCCTGGAAGAGCGCCCCGCGAAATCAGTGCGGGGGAGACTGAAGGGAAACGCGACCAAGAGAGCAAACGTCAGACTGTTGCATATCTGGACGTCGCCCCGCCCAGGCATGGCTCCCCCGCGGGCGGTCGTTCGCGGTACGCAATCTCATGGTGCGCGCCACGAAGTCCGAGTTAATACCGGGAGGTGGACAGCCGCTCCGGTCCTGGTGAGGGTGGCACCGCGTACCAGGAGCTGTGAAGGAGCGATTGCCTCATGTGTGAATCTTCGACCGAGTGCACAGGCGTGTCACCGTCTCGCAGAACCCTGCTCGGCGCGGTGGCCGCGTCCGCAGCCGCCGTCGCCGTACCGATGCTGGGCGGGGAGGCGGCCGCGACCTCGGCCGCCTCCTCCGACACGGGTCTGTCCCTCACCCTCCTCGGCACCAACTCCGGGCCACCGCCGCTCTCGGCCCGGTACGGAATCTCCCAGGCGCTGGTGGTCAACGGCCGGACGTACGTGGTCGACTGCGGCCGGGGCGCGGTGAGTCAGTACATGCGCGCCGGACTGTCGATGCCCTCGCTGACGAGCATCTTCCTCACTCATCTCCACGCCGACCACATCGTCGACTACTACGCCTTCCCCATGCTCGCGGCCGGCGCCTCGGGCGCACAGGGCTTCCAGAGTCCCGTCGACGTGTACGGCCCCGGCCCGGCAGGCATCACTTCCACCGTCGCCGGAGCCCCCGGCCCCGTTCCCGGCACCGTCGAGATGACCAGGCTGGCAGGACAGGCGTACGCCGCAGCGCCCACCTTCTTCATGACCGAACACATCGGCATCGACCCGGCCACCCTGCTACGGGTCCACGACGTGCTTCCGCCGACGGGCACCGGCGCCTCCGCCACGAACACCGCCCCCGCCATGGCACCGTTCACGGTCATGGAGAACGACGACGTGAAGGTCACCGCCGTGCTCGTCCCGCACGGCGCGGTCTACCCCGCCTACGCCTACCGTTTCGACACCGACCACGGCAGCGTCGTCTTCTCCGGCGACACGACCCCGACCCCGAACGTGATCAGGCTCGCCCGGCACGCCGACGTCCTGGTGCACGAGGCCCTCGATCCCGACGGGCTGGCAGCCCTCGGCCTGCCGCAGTCCCTCATCGACCACATCCTGGCCACGCACACCAACGTGTCCGAACTCGGGTGGATCGCGGCCGAGGCCGGGGTGAGGACGCTGGTCGCCACCCACCTCAGCCCCGGAAACCCGGCCGCCACCACGGACGCCACCTGGCGCCGGCTCCTGCGTGGCAGCGCGCGCCGTGCCGACTTCGGCGGTCGGATGGTTCTGGGCGAGGATCTGATGCGCGTACCGGTGGGCCGAAAGAGCGCCGGCAGCCGTTGAGCGGGCCGGCGCCGCGGTCTTCAACAGCGCGTGTGTCCACGCCGACTCGGCCCGCCCGCACTGCTCAGGTGGACGGTGTGTGCCCGAACGTCGAATCGTAGTCGCGCCGGAATTCGGCCGGCAGGAACTCCCCCTCCAGCTGCCGCACCCTCTCGGTACCGGTGAGGGACGGGAGCGGAGCCGGCCCCCAGGGGCTCTCGGCAACCTTCTGCGCCCAGTCGTCGAGGGCGGGGGTTCCCTGCTGCCGGAAGGCATGCAGCAGATCCCACGCGGCCTGGAGACCGGACTTCGAGGCCAGTACCGGGAAGAGCGCGATCCGCAGGCCCAGCCGCTCGTATTCGTCGAGGGTGGGCCCCGGGCCCTCGCCTCCCCATACGGTCATCACCGGGGCCGGAATGCGCTCGCACGCCTCCTCGATCTGCTCCCGCGACTGGAGCGAGTTCAGCCAGACGAAGTCGACTCCCCCGTCCTCCACGTAGCGGATACAGCGCCGGACGGCCTCCTCGAAGCCGCCGTCCTCGGCGCCGATGGCGTCGCACCGCGCGCAGATCGTGAAGAGCGGATCCAGTTCGTCGCGGGCGCGTACGGCGGCTCGGTATTTGCCGACGGCCTCGTCCACCGAGACGAGTCGGCGTCCCGCGTCGGTGCCTGACTTCTTCGGTGCCTCCTGGTCCTCGATCTGGACCGCGGCCGCGCCCGACCGGACCAGCTGCTGCACCGCGAAATACACGTTCACCGCGTTGCCGTAGCCGGTGTCCCCGTCCACGAGGACGGGGATGTCGGCGTGACCGGCGACTCGACCGGCGTGGCCGGCCATGTCGTTGAGGCCGAGGACTCCGACGTCCGGTGCGCCGTACAGGAACGCCGCCGCCTGGGAGCCGGCCAGGAAGAACGCGTCGTACCCCGCGCGTTCGGTCATGGCGGCGTCCATCGGGCTGAATCCGCCGGGTACCACGGTCAGGCCCTCGCGGGCCAGCACGGACCGGAACAGTTCACGCTTCTGCGTAGCCGATCGCACCGTCGGCTCCTTTCGTCCGGGCAGAGCCTCAGGCTTCAGATCGGGTAGGTGGGAGCCGTCGGGCTCGCCGTCACCCACTGCCAGTGGGTGAACTCGTCGAGGTTCCAGTGGCCGCCGTGCCGGCCGCCGTTGCCCGAGCCGCCCAGGCCGCCCATGGGTATGTGTGCGGCGTCGTTGATCGTCTGTCCGTTGACGTGGACCATTCCGGCCCTGATCCGGCCCGCCACGACGAGGCCACGGGCGAAGTCCCTGGTGTGCACGGCGGCGGAGAGGCCGTACTCGCTGGAATTGGCGAGCGCCACCGCGTGGTCGTCGTCCGTGAAGGGGGTGACCGCGATCACGGGGCCGAAGATCTCCTCGGTGAACGCGGGGGAGGTGGGATCCACGTCGGCCAGCACGGTGGGGGTGAAGAACGTTCCGGTCCGGATGCCGCCCGAGACCAGCCGCGCGCCTGCCGACACCGCCTCGTTCACGATCTTCTCGACGCGGCCGGCCTGGTCCTCGTTGATGAGCGGACCGATGTTCACGGTCGGATCCGCCGGATCTCCGATGCGCAGGGCCTCGGCCTTGGCGGTGATCTTCTCGACGTAGGCGTCGGCGAGGCTCTCGTGGACGAGGTGACGGCCGGTGGCCATGCAGATCTGGCCCTGGTGGAGGAAGGATCCCCACGCGGCGTTGTTGACGGCGGCGTCGAGGTCGGCGTCGTCGAGCACCAACACCGGGTTGTTCCCGCCGAGTTCGAGTACCGCGCGCTTGATGAGCGCCCCGGCCGCGGCGCCGACGCGGCGCCCGGCGGCCGACGAGCCGGTGAAGGAGATCACCGGCACACGGGGGTCCGCGACCAGCGCCTCGCCGGTCTCCGGCCCGCCCGGAACGATGTGCAGCACCCCTGACGGCAGTCCCGCCCGTTCGAAAATCCTGGCGATCACCCAGCCACCGGAGAGCGCCGCCTTCGGGTCGGGCTTGAGCACCACGGCGTTGCCGAGGGCCAGAGCGGGTGCGACGGAGCGCATCGCGAGCAGCAGGGGGGCGTTCCAGGGAGCGATCACGCCCACGACGCCGACCGGGATGCGACGCGCCATGCTGAGCGTTCCCGGCGTGTCGTGCGGGAGCAACTCCCCTGTGGGGTGCTCTGTCAGCGCCGCGGCCGTGGAGAGTTCGTCGAGCGACTTCGTGATCTCCTGCTCGGCCTTCCCCCTGGTACTGCCCGTCTCCGCGATCAGGGTCGACACCACCTCGGCGCGGGCCTCGGCGAGGGCCGCGGCGGCGGTCAAGAGCACCTGCTTGCGGTGGCTGGCAGGGCCGAGGCCCCACCCCGGCTGAGCGCTCGCGGCCATGGCGCACGCGCGGTCGACGTCGGCGGGGTCGCCCACGCCGATCCGGCCGACAAGAGCCCCGTCCGCCGGGTTGCGCACCTCTCGCTCGCCGCCGGACGGGACACGCCATCCGTCGGAGAAGATCAACCCCTGGGTCGACGTCAGGTTCAGGGCGGACATGCGGACTCCCCTCTCGGTGGAACAGCCCCACGTTAAGATCCGCCACACCCCCGACGCCTTGAACCCGGTGCGCCAACCTGCGTCCCCTGTTTCCTACACGGTGTCGGATGCGATCATGGGACTGGGCGCGTGTCCGAGCGTCGGACGGGCGGGCCGTCCGCGTCCGGGCCCGGCAAGGAGGCCACTCATGGACATCGACGCGGTGGTGGAGCACCTCGCCGCACTGCTCGAACGGCCCTTGGTGCTGTACGACGTCGATCTGAACGTGGCCGCCTACAGCGCCCATGACGCGGACGTCGACGAGGCCCGTCGGCTGACGATCCTCTCGCGGCGCGGCAGCGCCACGGTCCGGGACATGCTGCGCGCCTCCGGGGCGGCCACCGCGCCCGCACCGGTGCGACTGCCGGCGGCGGACGGGGTGCCCGAGCGGATCGCGGTCGCGGTGCGCCACGACGGTCAGCTGATGGGCTACCTGGTCTGGGTCGAACCCGGCGCCCGGCAGGACGTCCCCGACACGGTGCGCGAGCTCGTCGACCGGTACGGACCGGACCTCGGCCGCCTGCTCGCGGTACGGGCGCTGGACAGCCAGGAGACGCGGTTGCGCATGCGCATGCTCGTGTCGGACCTGGTGTCCGACGACGCGGCACGGCGCGTCGAGGCCGCCCGCGCCCTGGTGGCCGACGGCGCGCTGCCGGACGCGGCCGAGTACACCGGACTCGTGATCGTCGCTCCCGGCGGGAGCGGCTCGTCGGCCGCGCAGCGGCGTACCGCCCTGGAGGGCGCGCTCGGGGGCCTGGCCCGGTCGATGCGGGAAACGGTGGCGGGTGCGGTGATCGGTGACCGGGCCGTGGCCGTCCTCGCCCACGGGTCGGGTCTGCCCCGGACGTCCGGGGGCCCACCCGCCCGTGACGGGGTGCTGGTCGGCATGGGTGCCCCGGTGCACGAGCTGTCCGACGCCGTTTCGTCGGTACGGCAGGCCCGTCTGGCCGTACGCGGAGGAGAGCTGGACCCGGTCCGTTACGGTCCGGTCGTCTCGTGGGACGACCTGGGCCTGGACCGGCTCCTGCTGCAACTGCCGTTGGAACGGCTGACGGTGGAGGACCTCCCCGCCTCGGTCGCCCGGCTGGTCGACCCGGCGTGCGGACCGGATCTCGCCAACACTCTGGACGTCTACCTGGACTGCGGCGCGGACGGCCAGGAGACCGCCCGGCGCCTGATGATCCACCGCAGCACCCTGTACTACCGGCTCGAACGCGCCCGCAAGGTCACGGGAGTGGACCTGCGTGACGGCGCGGCCCGCAGGGAGCTGCACACCGGGCTGCGTGTCGCACGGCTGGCGGGGATCCTGCCGCCTTCGCCTTCCGCCACGATCTGAAGGAGGCGGCCGAACAGAGGCACTTCCCGCGCTCTCCGACACCGTGTCGGAATTCCGGCTCCTCATGTGGTCCACCACATCCGATGTGCCTGCCTCCGAGCCTGGCGTTGACTCCGGGAGACACAGATCTCGCAGGGTCCAGGTCCGTAGGAGCACCCATGACCACCTCAGTACCGGCCGACACGCCCGATGCCCTCGCCTCGGCGAGCGGCGCCGTCGCCGACATCGGCGGCGCCACCGGCATCCTGACCGGAGACCAGTACCGCAAGAGCCTCGACGACGGCCGCGAGGTGTGGCTGTCGGGCGAGCGCGTGGACAACGTGGCCACACATCCGGCCTTCCGCGGTGTCGTCGACGAGTTCGCGAGACTGCTGGACCTGCGCCACTCCCCCGAGCACGTCGACCTGTCCACGTTCGTGTCGCCGGAGACGGGCAACCGCGTCAGCCAGGCGTACTCGATGCCGTCCACGCCCGAGGAGCTGCGCGCCAAGTTCGCGGCCAGCGAGTGGTGGATGCGCGAGAGCCTCGGCCAGCTCGGGCGCTCCCCCGACTTCATGTCGAACGTCGTCGTCGGCCTGCGCGACTACGCGCCCGAACTCGACGCCGCCCGGGAGGGGTTCGGGCAGCACGCCGTCGACTACCACCGTTACGCCAGCGAGCACGACCTCGTGCTCACCCACGCCCTGGGCGACCCCCAGATCGATCGCAGCGCGGACCCGCTGGTGGACGACACCCTGGCACTGCACGTCGTCGAGGAGAACGCGGACGGCGTGGTCGTGCGCGGCGCCAAGCAGCTCGCCACGCTGGCCCCCTTCTCGCACGAGGTCCTCGTCTACCTCAACGGCGTGACCGCCGCACGCGGAGCCGAGAAGTTCGTGCTGTGGTTCGCGCTGCCGATGAACGCCCCGGGCCTGAGGATCCTGTGCCGGGAGCCGTACAGCCTGGACACCGAGGGCCACACGCACCCGCTCGGACGTCGCTTCGACGAACAGGACGCGATGCTGTTCTTCGACGACGTGCTCATCCCCTGGGACCGGCTGTTCCTGCGCGGCGACAGCGTCACCGCGATCAAGGGGCTGGTCCGCATCAACGCGTGGAGCCTGCAGAGCACCCACATCCGGTTCCTGCAGCGGCTGCGGGTGTTCGTCTCCGTCGCGAAGATGGTGGCCCACTCGATCGGTGTGGACACCTTCCGCGGCATCCAGGAGCAGCTCGGCGAGCTGATCTCGTACGCCGAGACCCTGGAGCTGGGCATCATCGGCGCCGAGGCGGCGGCCGAGCGCACGCCCGGCGGGCTGCTGGCCCCGCGCGTCAGCTACGGCCTCGGTTTCTGGTCCGCGGGCGTGTCGGGGCGGGTGCCCGAGATCCTGCGCCAGATCGGCTCCTCGGGGCTGATCATGCAGCCCAGCGAGGCCGACCTCGCCTCCGAGCTGCGTCCCACGCTGGAGACGTACATGCGCGGCCACGACATCGGCGTGGACGAGAAGGCGCGGCTGTTCCGCATCGCCTGGGATCTGGTGGGCTCCGGATTCGGCTCGCGGCAGGAGCTGTACGAGTACCTGCACCGCGGCGAGCCGGGCGCCGGCCGCACCCGGCTGTGGCGCTCCTACGACAGCTCTGCCGTCGACGCGCAGATCCGTGACCTGATCTCCCGCCCCTGAACTCCCGAGAGGAGCCCCCGTTGATCATCGACGTCCACGGGCACGTGACCGCGCCCGACTCGCTCTACGTGTGGAAGTCCGGTCTGCTGTCCCACCGCGGTTCGCACGGCGTACGGCCGCCTGCCGTCAGCGACGACCAGCTCCGCGAGGCGTGGAACGCCCCGAACCCGAGCTTCGGCCACGTCTCCCACCTCGACCACCTCGACGAGGCCGGGATCGACGTCCAGCTGATCTCGCCGCGGCCGTACCAGATGATGCACAGCGAGCAGCCCGCCCGGATCGTCACGGCGTTCACCGAGGCGGTCAACGACGCGATCCACCAGTCCGTCCGGCTGTTCCCCGACCGGCTGCGCGGCATCGCGGGCCTGCCGCAGACCCCGGAGACTGACGTGGCCGCGTGGACGAAGGAGCTGCGCCGGACCGTCACGGAACTCGGTTTCGTCGGGGCATTGCTCAATCCCGACCCGTACGAGGGCACCCGGACGCCGCCCGCGCTGGGTGACCGCTACTGGTACCCGTTGTACGAGGCGCTGTGCGAACTCGACGTGCCCGCGGTCATCCACTCCGCCGGGTGCCGTCCGCCGGCCCGCGAGCCCTACAGCCTGCACTTCATCCAGGAGGAGACGGTCGCCGTCTGGAGCCTGCTCTCCTCCTCGGTGCTGACCGACTTCCCGGATCTCAAGATCGTGGTCTCGCACGGCGGCGGCGCGATCCCGTACCAGGTCGGACGCTTCCAGCCGGACGTCGTGCGCTCCGGCGGTGTGCCCTACATCGACCGGCTGCGGCGGCTCTGGTTCGACACCTGTCTCTACACGCAGGACGCCATCGAGCTGCTGATCCGCACGGTGGGCGTGGATCGCTGCCTGTTCGGCACGGAGAAGCCCGGCACCGGCTCGCAGATCAACCCCGCCACCGGCGGCTGGTTCGACGACATCCACACCCTGGTCGACGGCATCGAGTGGCTCAGCGACGGGGACCGCCAGGCGCTCTACGAGAAGAACGCCGTCTCGCTGTTCCGGATCTGACGGAGGATCACATGGCTCGCATTGTCACGGGGATCGGCTCCTCGCACGGCCCCCAGCTGAAGATGGCACCGGAATTGTGGCACGTGCGCGGCACCGCAGACCGCCGCAGCGTCTCCCTCGCGTTCCGGGGCGGAACGTACACGTTCGCCGAACTGACCGCACTGCGCGAGGACTTCACGCACCAGTGCACGGCCGAGGTCCAGGCGCGGCGCGCGGCCTCCTGCCAGAGCGCCCTGGACGGCCTGGGCCGGCATCTGGAGAAGGCCGACGTGGATGTGCTGGTCATCGTCACCAGTGACCACAAGGAGGTCTACGACGACGAGTTGCTGCCGGCCTTCGCCGTCTACTGGGGCGACGAGGTGGCCCATGTGCCGTTCACCCAGGAGCAGTTGGACGCGATGCCGCCGGGCCTGGCGGAGGCCGCCTTCGGGGATGTCCCCGACCACCTGATCACCCGGCCCACCGCCTCGGCGCTGGCCCGCCACCTCATCACGGAGACCGTCCAGGTCGGCTTCGACACGGCGGCCTCCAAGCGACTGCCCGCGGGCGATTACGCCAACCACAGCATTCCGCACGGCTTCGGCTTCATCTACCAGCGGATCCTGGGCGAGACCTCGGCAGTGCCGTTCGTGCCGGTGTTCGTGAACACCTTCTACGAGCCCAACCCGCCGACGGCCCGGCGATGTGTCGCCTTCGGCGAGGCCCTCGCCGCCGCCATCGCCTCCTTCCCCGAAGACCTGCGGGTCGGTCTTGTCGCCTCCGGCGGCCTGTCGCACTTCGTCGTGGACGAGGAGCTCGACCAGCGCTTCCTGGCGGCCCTGCGGGCCGGGGACACCGCCGCCCTGGCGGAGTTCACCGCCGAGGAGATGCGGTCGGGCAGTTCCGAGCTGCGGAACTGGATCACCGTCGCGGCCGCCGCGAACGCCACCGGGCTGGCCGTGGACTCCGTGCGCTACGAACCCTGCTACCGCACTGAGGCCGGCACCGGCAACGCGATGGGCTTCGTCACCTGGAGCCCGGCATGACGGCGAACGCGGTGAACGCCGTGGCGGACACCGCTGATCCGCTGGTGCTCAAGCAGCTGCGCGGGCTGGACGCCTGCGCCGTCTCCGACGCGCTGGACTCCCTGGGCCTGCCCGGTGCCGTCACGGGTGTCGCCCCCATGTGGGCGGCTCCGGGCGTCATGGTCGGGCGGGTCCGCACGGTCAAGGCGGTGCCGGCCGGCGCCGACGGTCCCACCACGCACATCGCGTCGCCCCTCGTGGCCGTCGCGGGAGCCGGTGACGTGGTGGTCGTCGACAACGACGGCCGGACGGACGTCTCCTGCTGGGGCGGTCTGCTGGCCGAGGCCGCGACCGTCCGCGGTGTCGCGGGCGTCGTCGTCGACGGTGCCTGCCGCGACGTCCAGGAGTGCGAGCAGCTCGGCCTGCCGCTGTTCGCTCGCGCCGCGGTGCCGGTGAGCGCGCGCGGCCGGATCGTCCAGCAGGCCATGGACGTCCCCGTGTCGGTCGGCGGTGTCACCGTCGAGCCCGGGGACTGGCTGGTCGCCGACCGCAACGGGCTCGCCTTCATCCCCCGGACCCGCCTCGACGACGTAGTCGCCGCGGGCCTGCGGATCGTGCGCCGCGAACGCCTCATGGGCGAGGCCGTCCGGGCCGGGCGCTCGGTCGTCGACGTCATGCACGACTCGCAGTTCACCGCCGCCCGCTTCCAGGAGCCGACCTCATGACCGACCTCGCCGACTGGTCCGGCCTCTCCGCGGCCACCGTCTCCGACGCCCTCGACCGGCTCTCGCTGCCCGGCTCGCTGCTCGGCCTGGCGCCCCTGGGCGCCGGGCAGCGACTGGTCGGCCGCGCCTTCACCGTGCGCTACCAGGCCGCGGGATCCCCTCCCGGCACCGTGGGCGACTACCTCGACGACGTCGGGCCCGGTCAGGTCGTCGTCCTCGACAACTCCGGCCGTACCGACGCCACCGTCTGGGGCGACATCCTCACCGCCGTCGCCCACCGGCGCGGAGTGGCCGGAACCGTCATCGACGGTGTCTGCCGCGACACCCACCGCGCACTCGGGCTCGGCTACCCCGTGTACAGCCGGGGCCGGTTCATGCGCACCGGCAAGGACCGCGTGGAGGTGGCCGAGGTCCAGGGACCGGTCACGGTCGGCGGTGTCCAGGTACGGCCGGGCGACCTGCTGATCGGCGACGAGGACGGCGTGGTCGCCGTGCCCTGGGACCGCGCGGAGGACGTCCTCGGTGCGGCACGCGAGATCGAGCAGCGGGAGGCCGGCATCCTGGCCGCCGCGCTGGAGGGCGCCACCATCGCGGAGGCGCGGGCCCGCTACGGCTACCACCTGTTGCAGCGGAGGTCACGATGAGCGCCCTCGACGCCGGTGAGCTGAAGGAACTGCTCGACCTCGGCTCGGCCACCGCCTACGAGGCGTCCGAACTGCCGTGCGCCCTCCCACCGGTGTTCCGGCCGGCCTGGGCGGGCGCACGGTGTGTGGGCACCGCCCTGCCCGTCGCCGCGGCACCGGGCGACAACCTCCCCCTGCACTGGGCTCTTGAGGCGGCGGTCCCGGGCGACGTGCTCGTCGTCGACGCCGGCGGCAGCAAGCACGGCTACTGGGGCGAGGTCCTCGCCGCGTCCGCCCTCGCCCGTGGTGTCGCCGGACTGGTCATCGACGGTGGCGTGCGCGACACCGACCGGCTGCGCGAGCTCGGCTTCCCCGCGTTCTCGACGTCGGTCTCCATCCTGGGCACCGGAAAGTCCTGGCCCGGCCGCGTCGGCAGCCCCGTTCAGCTGCGGGGCCACCGCGTGGCACGGGGCGACCTGGTCGTCGCGGACGCGGACGGCATCGCGGTACTGCCCGCCGCCGAGATCCGGCGCATACGGGACGCGGCACGGGCCCGCGCCGCCAAGGAGGACCGGTACATGGCGCGGCTGCGCGAAGGCGCCCTCACCCTCGACCTCTACGGATTCCGCGAACTGGGACAACCGGAGGACCACAGATGACCGCCACACCATCCACCGCTCCCTCACCCCCGCCGGCGCAGAGCCTGGCGGACCTGGAGGACGCCTTCCGCGGCGCCGCCGGCCGCTTCGCCTCCGGCGTGACCGTCGTGGCCCTGCGCGGGCCCAGCGGCCTGTACGGCCTCACCGCGACCTCCTTCGTCTCACTCTCGCTGCGCCCACTGCTGGTGTCGGTGTCGGTGAACACCGGCAGCGCCCTGCTGGACGAGGTGCGCGCCGCAGGCGCGTTCTCCGTGAACGTGCTGGGCCAGGACCAGCAAGCCGTGTCGAAGTACTTCGCCACGCGTGGCCGCGGGTTCAGCCAGGACGCGTTTCCCGGCATCCCGAGCCGCACCGAGGTCACCGGCGCGCCCGTACTGGACGGCAGTCTCGCCTGGTTCGACGCGACGGTGGAGGCGATCCTCCCCGCCGGCGACCACGAGACCCTGGTGGGAACCGTCAAAGCCGCGGGCCGCCGCGACGGCGAGCCCCTGGTCTACTGGTCCGGCGGCTACCGGCGTCTGGATCCGACGGATCCCGGTTCCCCGGACGACCGCATCGCTCCCCTGTCGGCCGCCCTGTCCGAGCACCTGAGCGCCTCGGGTCTGTCGCCGTCGGACCTCATCGACGCCCAACTCGCCCTGGAGCCGGTGGCCGCCGAACTCGCCGCGTTCCGCCACGACCCGGACACACTCGCCACGTTGCAGGAGACCATGCACCGCGCCCACGCGGCAGCGGGAGACCCGGAGGCGTTCACCGCCGAGGCCGTGGCGTTCCACACCGCGCTGGGCCGGGCCAGCGGCAACCCCGCCATCCGCGCGGCGCTCGACACCCTGGTCCACGCCCGGCACCGGCACTACGCGGCGGGCACCGACGAAGCGGCCACCGCCCACACCAACACCGCGCACCAGGTGATCTACGACGCGATCGCCCGGGGCGACGCCGAGGCGGCCCGCGTGGCCATGACGGACCACCTGGCCGTCGTACGCACCGGTCTGCGCCAAGCCCGGTCCGCGACCGGCGACTGACCGGATCGCACCTCCGCCACCAGGAAGCAGCAGTGAAGCAGCAGGAGGCCCTCCGTATGAGCGGAACCGACACCCCCGTCCGACTGAAGGCCGTCGAGGCGCCCGGCCAACCCGAGGTCACCCCAGGACTCCAGTCCCTGTACCGCGGATTCGAACGCGAACTCCTCGTCCCTCTGTGGACCGAGATCGGTGACCTGATGCCCGCGCACCCGCGGTCCAGGGCCGTACCGCACCTGTGGCGCTGGGACCGGCTGCGCGAACTGGCGAACCGGGCCGGGGAGTTGGTTCCGGTGGGCCGCGGGGGCGAGCGCCGGGCGATCTCCCTCGCCAACCCGGCGCTGGGCGGCCGCCCCTTCGCAACTCCCACCCTCTGGGCGGCCATCCAGTACCTGATGCCCGGCGAGGACGCCCCCGAGCACCGTCACACACAGCACGCCTTCCGCTTCGTCGTAGAGGGCGAAGGCGTGTGGACCGTGGTGGACGGCGACCCGGTGCCCATGCGACGGGGCGACTTCCTGCCCCAAGCGGGGTGGAACTGGCACGCCCACCACAATGCCACCGCCGAGCCGATGGCCTGGATCGACGGCCTGGACATCCCTTTCCAGTACGTCACGGAGGCCCAGTTCTTCGAGTTCGGCCGCGACCGGATCAGTGACGCGGAGCGGACCACTCCCGACCGCTCGCGGTCGGAACGCCTGTGGGGTCACCCCGGGCTCCGCCCCGTCTCGGCCGGTACGACGGCTCCCGGCTCGCCGCTGCTGGCGTACCGCTGGGCACACACGAACCGGGCTCTGGCCGACCAACTCGCCATCGAAACAGAGGGGTTCAACGCCACAGTCGAACCCGGCCACGCCGCCGTCCGCTTCACCGACCCGGCGACCGGAGCCGACGTGCTGCCCACCATCCGGGCCGAGATGCACCGGGTCGTGCGCGGCGCGGAGACCGCCCCGGTGCGCGAGACGGGCTCTTCGGTCTACCAGGTCTTCGACGGCTCCGGCACGGTCACCGTGGGCGAACAGACCTGGACGGTAGCGCGCGGCGACCTGTTCGTCGTCCCCTCCTGGCAACCCTTCTCGGCGCGTTCCGAGGCGGGAGCCACCGACTCCGACTCGGGCGCCCTCGACCTGTTCCGTTTCAGCGACGCGCCCGTCTTCGAGGCGCTCCACCTCAACCGCGCGCACACCCAAGGAGCCACCCGATGAAGCTCGCCACCCTCCGAACCGACGGCACGACCAGGGCCGTACGGCTCGACGGCGACGTCCTGATCGACCTCGGCGACTCCGATCTCGGCACCTTCCTGGCCCGGCCGGACTGGCACGAACGCGCCCACAGCGCCACCGCGGCCGGTACGACGACGTATCCGGTGGCCGGCGCCGACTTCGCACCCGTGGTACCCCGCCCCTCCAAGGTGGTGTGCGTAGGACTCAACTACCGCAATCACATCAAGGAGATGGGCCGCGACCTGCCCGAACACCCCACCCTTTTCGCGAAGTTCGGCGACAGCCTGATCGGAGCCGGCGACGACATCGCACGACCGGAGGAGACGACTCAGTTCGACTGGGAAGTGGAGCTCGCGGTCGTCATCGGCAAACCCGTCCGCCGGGCCACACCTGACGAGGCCGTGGAAGCGATCGCGGGGTTCACCACGTTCAACGACATCACCTGCCGTGACTGGCAGTTCCGCACCCGCGAGTGGCTCCAGGGCAAGATGTGGGACTCCTCGACGCCCGTCGGCCCCTACCTGGTGACGCCGGACGAACTGCCCGGCGGTGTCCGCCCGACACTCGACATACGGCTTGAGGTGGACGGCGAGGTCATGCAGTCCGACTCCACCGGCGACCTGCTCTTCGCCCCCGTCGCCCTCGTCGAGTACGTCTCCACGATCGTGCGGCTCAACCCCGGCGACATCATCGCCACCGGCACTCCCGGCGGAGTCGGACACGCCCGCAAGCCCCCGCGCTTCCTGCTGGGCGGCGAGACCGTCGTGGCGGAGGTCGCAGGGATCGGCCGGCTCCACAACCGCGTCGTCCAGGAGGCGCGGGCCCGATGAACCGATCCCTCGCAGACGCCCGCCGCTGGATGCGGGAAGGAACCGAACTCCTCATCCACGCCACGGCTCGACTCGACGAGGCGGCCTACGACACGCCCTCGCGCCTTCCCGGCTGGTCCCGCAAGCACGTGGTGGCACACGTCGCCGCCAACGCGGACGCCCTGGCCAACCTGGTCCACTGGGCCGCGACCGGCATGCCGACCCCGATGTACGCCTCCCCCGAGGAACGCGCGACCGGCATCAGGGAAGGCAGCAGACAGCCGGGCACACGCCTCACGGAATGGCTCCGGCTCTCCTCCCATGCCCTGGAGAAGGCGATGGACGAACTGGACCCGAGCCAGTGGGCGACGCGAGTACTCACCGCACAGGGCCGCACCGTCGCGGCCACCGAGATCCCGTGGCTGCGCTCGCGCGAGGTATGGGTGCATGCCGTCGACCTGGGCAGCGGAATCGGCTTCACCGCCCTGCCCACCGACTTCCTCACCGCGTTGTGCGACGACATCGTGACCAGACGCAGCGGCGCCCCAGGACCTGAAGTCGTCCTCCGACCGACCGACATCCCCGCCCGCTGGTATCTGCCCGGCACACCGGACGCGGCCGAGGAAGCGGTCACCGTCACGGGCCCTCTCGCCGAGGTCACCGCATACCTGGCCGGCCGACATCACGGCGCGACGACGGCCGGATCAGCGGCGGTACCGGAACTGCCTGCCTGGCTGTAGGCACCAGATGTATTGATCCGCAGGGTTGTTGACACGGCTGATCGGTGGCTGGCCGCCGAGTGCCGTGTGCCGGCGGTGGTGGTTGTAGGTGTGCAGGAAGTCTGCCTGGGCTTCAGTCCGTTCGGTGTCGCTGGCGTAGGGCCGCTGGTAGGCCCACTCGTCGAGCAGGGCGCGGTTGAAGCGTTCGACCTTGCCGATCGATGGCCGCGCTCGAGGACCTCAGTCGCTGGGCCAGTTGTAGGGCAGAAACTTCCCGTCGAAGGTGATGACGACATGCTCGGCCCCGTCGTGGGTCACGCGCCCGATGTCCAGCTTGAAGTTGATCGCGCTCATGATCCCGTCGCCGAACTGTTCGTGGATCAGCTCTTTCAGGGCCGGGCCGTAGACCTGCAGCGCCTCATAGAGGCGGTAGATCGTCGGATCGGTCGGTATCGCGGTGGGGAGGCCGCCGCGATACGGAACGGCGGCGAGCACCGGCACAGCTTCCGCAGGCAGGTCGAGCAGCTCGGCGACCTGACGTGCGCTGTCCGGTGGGAGTGGATGTTGCCCGAGCAATGCCGCGGTGGTCCACACCAGCGGCCGGCCGATTGCGTCAGCCAGCTGCTGCCACGTGATGCCCTTGGCCAGTCTGCTGGAAACGATCGCGGCCGTTGTCTCGTCGCGGGTCATGCCCGGTCGGTGGTCGCTCGGCGCCGGTTGCGCGCCGCCGTCTGCCGTGTCCTTCCGCGTGTCGTTCATCGCTGTGAGACCTTCCTGTCCAGGGGTCCGGTAGGTGTGCCGCGAACGACCGGCCGGGCTGCCGAGGGAGCTTTCTGGCCGGTCGCCGCTTGCGACTGGTGCTCAGACGAGCGCCGGTGCGGGAGCGGGCAGGTACGGGGTGATGTTGCGCCAGGCGCGCTCCATGTATTCCTCCTTCTCGCCGACCGGGGCGACATAGTGCAGCGCACCGTCGGCGGCCTCCTTGCCCTCGAGGCGGGCGATTGCCCAGGCGGCGAGGTAGTGCGAGGCCAGGCAGCCGCCGGCGGTGGCGATGTTGTCCTTGGCGTAGAAGGGCTGGTTGAGTACCTCGACGCCGGCGGCGATGACCCAGGGCTTGGTGATCAGGTCGATGCAGGCGGGGATGCCGTCGAGCAGGCCGAGCTTGGCCAGCACGAGCGCGCCGGAGCACTGCGCCGCGATGAGCTGGCGCGAAGGGTCCAGGTTGCGCAGGATGTTCATGATCTCCGGGTCTTCGACGACCTCGCGGGTGGCGATGCCACTGCCGACGATCACGGCGTCGGCGGCACACGCCTCCTCAAGAGTAGACATCTGCTCGATGACCACCCCGTTCATCGACGTCACCTTGGGGCTGGGGGTGGCGATGGTGACGCGCCAGTCGTCGGTCTTGATGCGGTTGAGCACACCGAGTGCGATCAGGGAGTCGAGCTCGTTGTAGCCCTCGAAGGTGAGGATGGCGATGTGCACGGCGGCTGTCCTTTCCGGTGGGTGGGTCTTGACGGTAGGGAGCCGCGAACAGGACAGTCAAAGAATTGTCATGCGTACAATCCGGTGCATGGCAGCCTCGCGGTACAAAACGCTGGTCGACGCGCTCGCATCCGACATCCGGACCGGGCGGCTCGCCGCGGGCGTACGGCTGCCGACACACCGCGGGCTCGCCGCCCGTGAGGGGATCGCCGTGGTGACCGCGACCCGCGTGTACGCCGAGCTGGAGACGATGGGCCTGGTGAGCCGGGAACAGGGCCGCGGTACGTTCGTACGTGACATCGCGGTTCCCGCCGGACACGGCATCGACCAGCAGGTCGTCGCCACGGACGCGGTCGATCTCAACTTCAACTATCCGTCGCTGCCCGGGCAGGCCGATCTGCTACGGCAGGCCCTGCGCGAGGTGGCCACCTCCGGTGACATCGACTCGCTGCTGCGCTACCAACCGCATCGAGGGCGCCCCCAGGACAGAGCCTCGATCGCACGGCACCTCAGGCGTCGGGGAATCACCACCGACGCGGATCGGGTCCTCATCGCCAACGGGGCGCAGCACGGCCTGGCCATCACCGTCATGGCCGCACTCAACGCCGGCGACGTCGTCGCGGTCGACGCACTCACCTACCCGGGATTCAAGGTGCTCGCGCACGCCTTCCATCTCGACCTGGAGCCCATACCCGCAACCGCCGACGGACCGAACCTCGATGCCCTCGAAAAGCTGTGCGCGACCCGCCCCGTGCGTGCGATCTACACCATGCCCACCTTGCACAACCCCCTGGGCTGGGTCATGCCGGCAACCGACCGAACCCGCCTGATCAAGATCGCGCGACAGCATGGTCCGCTCATCATCGAAGACGCCTCCTACGCCTACCTGGTTGAGGACCCTCCACCGCCACTGGCCGCAACCGCGCCGGACATCACCGTCTACGTCTCCGGACTGTCCAAGAGCGTCGCCACCGGCCTCCGGGTCGGATTCGTCGTCGCCCCGCCGTCTGTGGTGCCGTCGCTCGAACGGGCGATCCGGGCGACCACCTGGAACACCCCGGCCCTCACCACCGCGATCGCCTGCCGCTGGCTCGACGACGGCACGGCGGACCACTTGGAGGCGCAGAAACGAGACGACGCCAAGGTCCGCCAAGCACTCGCCGGACGAGAGCTGGCAGGTCTGCCGCTCATCGGCCACCCCTCGTCCTACTTCGCCTGGCTGCCGCTGCCCGACGACTCACGCGCCGATCGCCTGACCGCCACCCTCGCGCGTCAGCACATCTCGGTAACCACGGCCGAGCCGTTCAGCACCTCGATCCACACACCGCAGGCGATCCGCCTTGCCCTGGGCTCAACCGATCTGGACCGTCTCCAGTCGACGCTGCGCACAGTGCGACGAGTCGCCGTCGAGGACGCCTACGCTTGAACGCCCCTCGATCAGTCCGCCCCTGCCCGCACCGCACCGGCGTCTGTCAACCAAAGGTCATCGGCGCCGGAGGCCTGCGGGTCTGTGCACTGACTACGGTACTCAGCCGCGCAGGCGGACCGCAGGCGTGGAACTACGCATCCGCGCGACTCGCCTCACGCGAGTCTCGGCGGTGTCTGATTCAGCACGGCTGAGCAGCGCGACGGCCCACCCTTGACGGCCTGCCCAGGGCAATCAGGCGGTCTGCGTGCGCGGTGTGGGCGCGGTGGCGGCCAGTTCCTCGGGCTGTTCGCCGGTGACCTGGAAGACCACGCGGCGGGCGACGGAGACAACGTGGTCGGCGAAGCGTTCGTAGTAGCGGCCGAGCAGGGTGGCGTCGACGGCAGTCTCCACTCCTTGGTGCCGGCGCTCGTCCATGAGGTGCTGGAATATCGAGCGGTGCAGTTCGTCGATCCGGTCGTGCCCTGCTCCATCTGGAGCGCGGCGTCCAGGTCGTGGGAGACGAGGACGTCGGCGGCCTGTGCCATCAGGCGCTGGGCGAGCTGGCTCAACTCCTGGATGGTGCGGCGCAGGTCCTGCGGCACGGCCTGGACGGGATAGCGCAGCCGGGCCAGCTTGGCCACGTGCTGGGCCAGGACCGAGCAGCGTTCCAGGTCAGCGCTCAGGCGCAGGGAGGTGACCACCACCCGAAGGTCGGTGGCGACCGGCTGCTGGCGTGCCAGGACCGCGATCGCCCGGTCATCCAGGTCGCGTTGCAGGTCCTCGACCTTGCTGTGGGCAGAGATCACGCTTTCGGCGAGCTGGAGATCGGTGTCCAGCAGTGCGCTGGTGGCCCGGCCCAGGGCCGAGCCCACCCGGTTCGCCATGCTCACCAGGCCCTCGCTGATCGAGGCCAGCTCCTCGTGGTACGCCTCGCGCATACGAGCCCTATTCCCCGTTGTCTGCCCCGTCCAGGTCTCTGCCCGCATCCCACACCCAGCCTGAGCAGGGACATCAATGGCCCGAGGCAGGTGGCAGCGACGGCACGGCGGCAGGCGGGTATGCCGCGTAGGACTGCGGCGGTCCTGACCGCGACTCCCGACATCGAGGTCAGGACCGGGGAAAGAGGATCGCTGTCCAGCACCTGCCCGATCTGCGCTTCCAGGGCTCTGCGCCGTGCGTGGACGGCCGCGAGCGAACGAGCCACCGTAGAACAGGACAGCGGCAGGCACCTTCCGGTGCCCGTACCGCCGCCTGCCGCCTCCTTACGGCCGTGTCGGCGCCACCGGCACGAACCGCTACGGCCCCCGGTACCGGTGCCCGCCAGCAGCACGCCGCCGCGGACCAGATGTCCGAGCCACGACGGGCTGTCCCGCATCTCTCCGTCCGGCCGGCGCTGCCGCCGCTCGGCGACTCGTCGGCTCCAGTCGTGCGGCTAGGGGCTGTCTGGCGGATCAACTCGCAGGAAAGCGGCGGTGACCGATCGGCCGAGGTGAGCCGCCGAGATCCAGATCAAGTTGCCGCGCTCATCGGTGATCGCGAGGAGCAGCAGGCCGTGGGCCTTGTGTTTCCCGCTGCAGTTCCTCCGGTTCCGTTTCCCGGCACGGCTGCGCCGCTCGATGACGACGCAGTCGAACCCGGCTCACAGCAGTCCGATGCCGACCACGTGTGCGGCAGGGGCCCACACCGGTGATCACGACCATTCGGGCCGTTGCTGGACGGTCACGGCTGGGCAACCGTCCCCACGACGAGGGCGTTCGCACTCACCCCGGCGACCGGAACACGTTCCACCGCGGCGCATCCGGCCATCCGCAGCCACCGCTCGTACTCGGCGCCGGTGTAGTTCCTGCCACGTCGAGTCTCCACGAGCATCAGCAGGTTGAACAACGCGGCGGGCGCGGGTCCGGACTCGTCATCGTCCATCAGCAGTTCAGCGACCAGAATCCGGCCCCCGTCCGGGAGCGCCGCCGCGACCTTGTCCACGATGACCTGGTTCTCCTCGGCGCTCCAGTCGTGCAACACCGACGACAGGAGGGCTACGTCGTGCCCGTCGGGCAGCTTCTCTTCGGCGAAGAAGTCGCCGGCCACGCAGGTGATCCGGTCGCTGAGGCCCGCCTCGGCGATCCGCTCCGCCGTCTGCTCGCACACGAACGGCAGGTCATAGACCGTCGCTTCCAGGGTCGGGTAGGCCCGGCACAGCTCGATCGTGAACGCGGCACCGCCACCACCGACATCCAGCAACCGCCGCACCGATCCGAAGTCGTACGCCTCGGCGACAGCCCGGGCCGTGTACGTCGACATCGAGTGCATGCCCCGCCAGAATGTCCGCACCGTCACGGGATCGGCGTCGTCGAACAGCGAATCCCGCTGCGTCGAGTCCCATACGGTAGGTGCGTCGGTGTGCACCGCGTCGGCGAGACGCATCCAGCCCGCGTAGACCCGTTCATCCAACATGGTGACGAAATCGCCGAAGTAGTAACGGGTTCCCGGGACCAGGTACTCACGCGCCAGCGGCCCCGCCAGGAACCGGTCACCAACCTTCTCCAGCAGCCCCAGACCTGCACATCCGGTGAGCAGCATCCCCGCCGGACGTGTCCTCAACCCTCGTGCGGCGGCGAACTCTTCGACGGTGATCCCGTCGCCCGTCGCGATGCTGAACACGTCCAACTGAACGGCGACGGCGAGTGTCTTGCTCGCGAACAGCCCCGAACTGAGCTGCATCAAAGCGAAGGGTGTAACCGTCACAGCCCGTCCCCTTCCCGCCGCAGGCCGAGTCGTGGATGCTCGACCACTGCCGTGGCCTGCTCGACGATTTCGGCGATGGCATCGAAGGGCCGGTACTCGGCGCACTGACTCTGGATCTCGCTCGCGCGCTTGCGGAATCGCGGGTCGTTCAGTACGTCGTCGACGGCGGCCCGGACGGCGGCCGTCTCGGGGCGGGCCGTATGGAGGTTGACGCCGACGCCGGACCACTCGACCCGGGCGGCGACCTCGGGCTTGTCCTCCGTCTCGCCGCCGACGACGAGCGGGACGCCGTGCCGCAGCGCGGTCTGGACACCGCCGTAACCGGCGTTGGTGACAAGGACGTCGGCGAGCGGCAGCAGCTGCTCGAAGGGCACGAACCCGGCGAGGTGGACGTTGGCGGGAACCTGATCGTCCAGCGCCGCACGTACCATGTCGGGACCGTCGGGGCGTGCCGTCGCGGCCACGACGGTCACGTCCGCGTCTGCCAGCGCACGGAGCGTGGGCACGAGGAGCTGGGACAGATCGCCGTTCTCCACGGTGCCCTGCGTGACGACGACAACCGGCCTGCCGGCGGACAACTCCGCCCACCAGTCAGGGAGTTCGAATTCACTGTCAGTGGCGGCCGGGAGGGGGCCGATGAAGCGGAAGCCCTCCGGGGCGTCGCTGCGCGGGTACTCGAAGGCGGGAACGGTCAGCTGAAGCAGGTGGTCGGGGACCGTGGCCATGGCATCGAAGAGGGGAACGGACAGTGTGACGCCCATCGTGGTGAAGACGCTTTCCACGTACTGCTGCGGATCGGCGAAGAACGCCCCCATCTGGACGCGCATGTCGTCGTAACGGGCACGTTCTTCGTCCGTGGTGGGCGGGAGCAGCCCCGGCCCGAAGGGCGCTGTGTCCACGCTGCTGAAGGCGGGCGGCGCGATGCCGATGTTCACCAGGAGCGGCCGCCGGCCACGGGAAGCACGCAGGGCCGTCGGCAGCGCCCAGAAGGACATCGGCTCGCTGATCACCACGGTCGCGGGGAACTCGGCGAGCAGCTCCTGGAGGCGCTTGTCGTGGACTGGCGCCTGGTCGGCCGCGAGGTGCTTGATATCGAAGGCGATACGGTCGAGCGGGGCGAGTTTCTCGCGCTCGGTGAGCGCGGCGTCCAGGGCGCCGACAGTAACGTCGACCTCCGCGGGGTGCGGGACGAACTGCGCCCCGGTCACGCTGATCTGCTCTTCGAACTGGGCGCCCGTGTAGAAGACAACCTCGTGTCCGCGCTTCGTCAGGTCGGCCGCAATCGCCGCGAGGGGGACGACATGGCCCGGCACAGGGCCCGCCGTGACAATGATCTTTGCCATGGTCTCTTTTCCGGATGGGCAGGAACGTGGTCTTGGACAAACCGATGGGCATATGTGGCAGTTCCGGCGGAATGCATCTCGTGAATCCACCGTTCCGCCGGTACCGCGGCAGATATGTGTCTGCTCAAGCGATGCAGGAGCTTCAGGGCGTCGAATGGTTCGCGGCACTTGACGGGTCTTCGAGAGCGCACACGTGACAGTTGCCCGTTGGCGCCGGAGACGGGGTGCAGGTGCGGTCTCACCGTGCCGGATCTACTGGTGGCATGGAGCCTTGTCCTTCAAGAGCCGACGGATTCGTCGATGAGCTCTCGCGCGATGTCGGCGTGGCCGACGCGCCTATGGGGATCGGGGATCACGCGCGCGAGGACGTGGTACGGAGTGGGCTTGATCCGCTTTGGCAGACATCCGAGACCAGAGGTCGAGTCCCGGAAGGATGTCCGCCTCGGAGAGCACAGGGTAGAAGAAGCCGCGGGCTCGCCGCTCGTTCACGCCGGAGTTCAAGGCCGGGATCGTGGACGGTGACCGCTCGGCCCGGGCTGTTCAGGCCCTGTTGGCACGGGCACTGATTTCGACGGACAGATGGCGGGCCGCCATACCGCGCATCTTGGTGATCCCGAGCGCATAGCGGTCGATCGTCCCGTGGGCGGTGAAGACTGCTGATGCGCCTGCGATGTCGATGTCCGTCACGGTGAGATCGACGAGCGCCGACTTGCCCCTCACCGTGAGGGTTCCCGACACCGTGCAGCTGTCCGTCCGGCGCTGAATGCCGCTGGTCCGGAAGGAGATGGCGGGGTGGCGGCGGGCATGGAGGAACAGGGACGACCTCACCTGGGCGTCCCTGATGAAGTTCCGGGTCGAGAAGCTCGAAGCGGAGACCTCGGCGTCCACGGTGGAGTCATCGACCTGCTCGGGAACGGTGATCACACCGCGCGTCACGGCGAAGCGGCCACGAACCTTGCCCAGGCCGAACATGTGCTTGGTGGTGAATGTGACGGTTGATGTCGAGCCGTCGATGATGTAGCGCCCTGTCGGCGGCGCCTGGAGGGCGGTTGCGGAGGTCGACATGTCATCGGGGCCCTTCGTTGCGTGGTGTGTCAGGACTGCCGCGAGCAGGTGGACGGCTCTCAGTTCCGTCTGCGGCAATGACCAACCTAGCAATCAATGCCTGCGCAGGCAAGTAACGGTGTGTGCTATAACCATCACTGGATGGCGGTAAGCAAGGGAGTACCAGTTGGTCGGCCCTGTCCGCGAACTGGCTGTTCAGCGCGGTCAGATGATGCCTGCGAGTGGGAGTTGACAGCGCTCGCGAGCGGTTTGATCTGAAACGGGGTGGCGGCGGCCTGAGACAGATGGAGGCGCCGGCGACTCAATAGCTGCCTGCGCCTGCAAGTATGCTGGAGGCATGACGGACGGCCCACCCACGAACCTTCAGCCATTGGACGCTACGGAGGAGCCGGCATGGCGAGATCTCGCCCGCTTCTTCGTGCTGGCGCCGCGGTACCTCGATGAGGACTTGCAACGCGGCGCGAACATCTCACTCAGTACCTACAGCGCCCTGACGCACCTGTCTGAAGCGCCCGATCAGGTATTGCGGGTCACTGAACTCGCCAACCGCGTCTACCTGTCAGGCAGCAGGACGACGCGTCTGGTCGACGCCCTCGCTGCTGATGGCCTGGTGGTCAAGAGACGTTCCGCAGGTGACGCGCGGGGTGTCGAGGTCATCCTCACGGCGAAGGGGCTGGAGAAATTGCAGCGGGCCTACCCTGTGCACCTGCGTAGTGTGCGGGAGCGCGTTCTCGATCACGTCCCGCGCTCCACCCTGCCCGATCTCGCGGAAGCAATGCATGCCATTGCCAAGGCGCTCGGCTAGCGGCAGAGGCGGGCTGCCGTGACCCCGGAGTCCATGAAGACACCGTCACGGCGGCGCCGAGCAGCCCATGGGGTGGCTGCAGCATGGTCGCGGCGCAGCGGCCGATCCGCCAGGCCGGCTTCCCCGCAGCGCCTCGGGCTCCGTGCGGGGACGCGGTAGGCGAGTCCATCGTCGGTGCCGAGTCCCTGGTAGGGCGGTGGAAACCGGCCTAGGGGCAGGAGGCTGTCCAACGTGTGCTGCTCCTCTGGTCCGGACGCGCCGGCTCAGGCCCCGTTGAAGGGCTCGTCGACGAAACCCGGCTTGGCGACGTCGACCGCCTGCCGGTACCGCTCGGCGATGTGCTCGGGGTCGAACGGGGTGCCAGGCTCGACCGCCCCGTTGACCGTGAGGGTGAGGACCCGAATGCCGTCGTCGGCCAGCTGGGTGCCCAGCAGGTTCGCGACCCCGCGCAGCCCCAGCTTGCCCAGGGACAACGTGGCGAGGCTCGGGTGCGGCTGGTCGGCCAGACCGCCACCGGTGAACAGCAACGTGCCGCCGCCGGCGGCTCGCATGGCCGGCACCGCGACCTGGGCGGCCACCACCCCGCCGACGACGTTGACGGTGTAGGCGCCCAGCAGGTCCTCGGGCGCTGCCGACAGGAGGTCGTCGGGCGTCAGCTGGGCAACGTTGTACAGCACGACGCCGGGCGGGTTCGGGGCCGCGTAGAGCGAGCTCAACGCCTCGCGCAGCTGCCCGGGGTCGGCCGCGTCGACGCGCACGACGGCCACCTCGGCCCCGGTTGAGCGCAGGTCGGCGGCGAGCTCCTCCAGCTTGTCCCGGTGCCGGGCGGCCAGGGTCAACCGGTAGCCGTCGCGGGCGAAGCGGCGGGCGGTGGCGGCGCCGATGCCGGGACCGGCACCGATCACGAGCAGGTGGCGTGCGTCGGCGGGATGCGGCGAGGAGGACGTAACGGCGGACACAGTGGGAGGGCTCCTTCAGGGCAGGGTGCACAAGACCGATGGCCGTATCGTTTCGGGTCCCAAGAGTGGTATCAAGTCACTGCTGATGCTAGTTTCCGGACTGAGTGGGGGCTGGCCGGCCCCGGAGGTTCCTGATGGTTGTGTACACCGTGCCGCGGCCCGAGGAGCCGGTCGACCCGTCGCCCGGTTCCGGCGATGCGAGCGGTCTTGAGAGCCGTGGCGACTTGGCCGGCGCGTCTGTCCGGCGCCGGGAGCTCGCCGTCTTTCTGCGCAGTCGCCGCGAGCGCATGTCGCCGAGCGAGCTCGGTGTCGTGGCGGTCACTCGGCGGCGCACTCCCGGTCTGCGCAGGGAGGAGGTCGCTCAGCACGCCGGGATGAGCGTCACCTGGTACACGGCCCTGGAGCAGGCCCGCGACGTGCGCCCCTCGCCGCAGGTACTCAACGCGCTCGCCCGCACGCTGCGCCTGGACCACGACGAGCGCCACCACCTCTACCGGCTCGCCGGTGCCGCGGACGACGCCGTGGTCACGGAGTGCAACGCCGTGAGCGCTGAGTTGCACGCCGTGCTGGACAAGCTCGACCCTTACCCCGCCTGCGTCCAGAACGGCAAGTTCGACCTGCTCGCCTACAACAGCGCGATGCGCCTGCTGATCACCGACCTCGACGAGGTGCCGATCGCACAGCGCAACTGCGTCTGGCTCACCTTCACCGAGCCTCGCTGGCGCGAGCGCGTCGTCGACTGGGAGCAGGCCGCGGCTCGCCAGGTCGCGAACCTGCGCGTCGCCATGGCCGAGCACGTCGACGACGGCCGATGGAAGGCACTGGTTTCACGGCTGCGCGCCGAGTCGTCGGAGTTCGCCGAACTGTGGGACCGGCACTCCGTCCGGGGTGTCGACGCCGGTACGCTGCGCCAGATCGACAACCCGGCGACCGGTCGGATGACCTTCACTGTCTCCAACACCTGGGTCGCGCCCGGCTCGACGACCCGGCTGCAGGTGCTGCTCCCCGCGGACCCCGACACCGTCGAGCGGCTGACCAGGCTGGTCGCCGACGCCGGCTGAGCCAGCCCCTCGCTCAGCCGGCCCGGTCGTCGGGCCAGTCCCCCGCTGCGCAGCAGACCGGCCAGAGCGGCATCGGCCACCCTCTCGCCGTTCGCCCCTGGTCGGCGGCGCGCGCCCGACGATCAGCCGCGGCAGCGGATCAACCCGTTCTGGGCCACGCCACTCCTGCGGTCCGCGGGCGGTCACACCTCGACCGCAACCCCGGTCTCCCCCGGTCGCGTATGCAGGTGGGGCAGGGTGAGCGAGCCGGCCGCGATGGCGAGCATGATCGCGGCCTGGACCACGAGCGACACCACGAAGGCGGTGCCGACGCCGGTCTTCTCAAGCCCGACGAACAACGTGCCCAGCGTCGCCACCCCGAGCGCCAGGCCGGACTGCTGCACCGTGGTGACCACACCGCCCCCCACCCCCACCAGGTGCTCGGGGACGTCGAGCAGGATCAGCCGGAAGAGGCAGGCGAAGACGAGCGCCTGGCCAGCCCCCGCCAGCACGAGTCCAGGTGCGAACGCCCAGTAGTCGGTGTGCGGCCACGTGGTCACGGTCACCATGACGAGCACCAGGAGGCCGAGGGCGACGGCCACCGCGGCGACGGCGACGACGCGACGCGCGTCGAACCGGGCGATGGCGCGCGGCGCGGCGAGGGACCCGGCGAAGTAGGCGACCGCGAGCGGGAGGACCGCCAGACCCCCGCCGAGCACCCCGCTGTGCAGGCCCGTCTGGACGGTGAGGGCGAACACGAACATGAAGGCGCCGTAGGCGAGCATGAAGGGGAGGTGCATCGCGAAGCCGCGCCTCATCGACCGCAGCCGCAGCAGAGACGGGGGCAGCAGCGGCACCCGCCCGGCCGCCTCGGCGCGGCGTTCGATGACGACCGTCGCCACCGCGAGCACCGGCACCAGCGTCAGCACGCCCCAGCTCCACGGGGGCCAGCCGATCGTCGGTCCCTCCGCGAGCGGCACCAGCAGAGCCACCAGGGTCCCGGCGAACAGGAGCGTCCCCGACAGGTCGAGCCCGAGCGGGTGCGGTGAGCGGGTTGCCGGGACGAGGCGCCCGGCAGCGATCAGGGCCACCGCACCGATCGGCACGTTGACCAGGAAGATCGGCCGCCATCCGGTGCCCGCGACGTCGGCGGTCACCAGCAGGCCACCGACGAGCTGGCCGACCACGATCGCCGCGCCCGCGGCCGAGCTGTACAGCCCCAGGGCCCGGTGCCGCCGTTCCCCGCTCAGCGTCGCCTGGAGCGTCGCGATCACCTGGGGGACGACCAGGCCCGCCGCGGCCCCCTGCAGGATCCGCGCCGCGACCAGGACGCCGATCCCGGGAGCCATCCCGCAGACCAGCGAGGTGAGCACGAAGCCGGACATACCTGTCAGCAGCATCCGCCGACGGCCGATCATGTCGCCCAGCCGCCCGCCGAGGACCAGTGTCGCGGCATAGGCCGTCCCATAGCCGGCGACGACGAGTTCGAGCGCGCCGGCACTCGCCTCCAGCGACGACTGGATCGTGGGAAGCGCGACGTTGACGATGAAGAAATCGACCTGGGGCAGGAAGACCGCGGTGATCAGCACGGCGAGGCCGGCCCTGGTCAGGCCGGCGGACGGCTGGGCGGAATCGCCCACGGTGCGGACGACGGCCGCAGGACGGGGGGACGAGGTCATGGCCCCCATGGTCGGCACCCGCCGCGCGGGCAGCCAGCAACGCTTCATCCTAGGAGTGACAGTGACCGGCACGGAGCGGAAGCAGCGGATCGACAGAGCCGACAGGCCGCAGCCACGTGGCGCACTGCCGCCTCCCCGCCGGCCGGCCACAACGCACCGGCCCGCACGTGACCGCGCTGCCGTGCACCGCCGGCTTGATGCGATACGGCCGATCAGGCATCGGCCGTAGCCGTCACGAATAGCCGGCCGCAACCGACGGAATCGCTGGTTTACTCTCCCGCGCGCACCCTCGCCTGCGCCGTCCCCTCGCCCTGGTGGCGTACGGGGAGAGCCGGTGCGGTGACGGTGGTTGGCCGACTGAGGGTTGGGTGCTGCGCTGCTGCGGCCTCCGCCCCGCCGGATCGTTCCGTTGCGTGTGGCCTCTGAGAACGAGACCCGGATCGGGGGCGGCCCTGGTCAGGCCGACGCCCGCCCCTGCACCCGGGAGGTCGGAGCTTTCGGCGGTGCCCAACAGCTGGAGCCTGGGGCGCGGCGAGCTGTATCGGGCGACCGTGCGGCCGCGCAGATCCGGGGGACCATGGAAGCACTGCGAGGTGCAGGGGACACAGGCCACAGCCTGAAGCCGGCGCAGGGCGGCGTGTCGCGCCGGCAGGCGGAGGGAGCGCTTGGATGAGGAAAGCCGATCCCTTCGGTGCCGAGGGCGACCCGCCGGATTCCGGGCCGAGACAGCCGCGCGAGCTGCTGGATCTGCTCGGTGTCGCGGCTGTGCTGCTGGATGCCGAGGGGCGGATCGTGCTGTGGAGCCCGCAGGCCGAGGAGCTGTTCGGCTACACCCCGCCGGAGGCCCTGGGCCAGTACGCTGCGCGGCTGCTGGTCCACGAACAGCACCTGGACCTGATGATCAGGCTGTTCAGCGACGTCATGAGGACGGGACAGGGATGGGCCGGCGCCTTCCCTGTCCGGCACAAGGACGGCAGTAGCCGGCTGGTGGAGTTCCGCAACATGCGGCTGCTGGACGACCGCGGTGACTTCTATGCCCTGGGCATCGCCACCGACGAGGCGGCCCTGCGCCAGGTGGAACGGGACGTGGCCCTGTCCACGCGGCTGGTCTCGCAGTCCCCGATCGGACTGGCCGTCTTGGACACCGACCTGCGGTACGTGGCCGTCAACCCGGCGCTGGCGCAGATCAACGGCGTCCCTGCCGAAGACCACCTCGGGCGACGAGTCCGCGAGGCCCTGCCGTTCCTGGAGGTCGATGCGATCGAGGCCGCGCTGCGGCAAGTCCTCACGTCCGGAAAGCCCATGATCGACCAGCACAGCGTGGGGCGCACTCCCGCCGACCCCGACAGCGATCACGCCTGGTCAGTCTCCTACTACCGGCTCGACGGTCCCGGCGGCCGGGTACTCGGGGTAGCCATCGTGTTGGTGGATGTCACCGATCGGCACCGCGCCCGGCAGCGTCTCGCCTTGATCGCCGATGGCTCCGCCCGCATCGGCACCACCTTGGACGTGGAACAGACCGCCCGCGAGCTGGCCGACGTCGCCGTCCCCGAGGTCGCCGACGTGGCGGCGGTGGACATCCTGGATTCCATCCTGAACGACCGCCGCCCGACGGCACCCGGGGCAGGCAGAGCACTGTTCCGCGCCCTCGCCGTGAAAGCCGCGTACCCCACCGAGGCCGTCCGCGCCGCCGACCCTCCCGGCCAGCTCGCCAGCTACGGCGCGGAGCGCCTGGCCACTCAGTGCGTGCGGACCGGCCGCCCCATTCTGATACCCCACGTCGGCGAGCGGGACCTGGCCCGTATCGCCCGTGACGCCGAGGCCGCCGCCATCCTGGCCCGCGCCGGCATCCACAGCTACCTCTTGACGCCCCTGATCGCCCGTGGCGAGGTGCTCGGCACCCTGGGCCTCATCCGCGCCCGCAGCCCGCTGCCCTTCGACAACGACGACCTCCTCCTGGCCGGTGAACTGGCCGACCGAGCCGCGGTCTGCATCGACAATGCCCGTCTGTACCAAGGCGCACGCAACACCGCGGTCACCCTCCAGCGCAGCCTGCTGCCGGACATCCCACCGCAGCAGGCGGGCCTGGAGATTGCCTCCCGATATCGGCCCGCCGGGACGACCATCGAAGTCGGTGGCGACTGGTTCGATGTCCTCCCCCTCACGGAAGGCAGGACCGCGCTGGTCGTCGGCGATGTGATGGGCAGCGGCATAAGCGCCGCCACCACTATGGGACGCCTGCGCACCGCTACCTCCACCCTGGCCGACCTCGACCTCCCGCCCACCGAAGTGCTGCACCACCTCGACAAGATCACCGCTGACCTGGAGCAGTACGCCACCTGCGCCTACGCCATCTACGACCCGCACCGCGCCCTGTGCCACATCGCTGTCGCAGGACACCTGCCCCCCGTGCTGATGCGCACAGGCGAGCCCCCCGAACTGCTCGATCTGCCCACCGGCGCACCCCTCGGGGTCGGCGGGGTCGCCTTCGAAGTGACCACCATCGGCCTAGCCCCCGGCGACCAACTCGTCCTCTACACCGACGGCTTGGTCGAGACCCGTCACCACGCCATCGACGAGCGCCTCGACCTCCTCCTCCAACTGCTCCACATCCCCGACCGAACCTCGGAAGAAACCTGCGACCGGCTCCTGGAATCACTGCGCGATCCGGACGACCACGACGACGTCGCCATACTCATCGCCCGAGCCCGAGCACGGCCCTAGAGGTCCTGCGCTACGCCAAGGACGAGGTCAAGGACGCCCCCCCGGACGCCGCCTGGCAGCAGGCCAAACAGCCCGGAACCGCCGGCACCAGCACCAGCACCAGCACCAGCACCAGCACCAGCACCAGCACGGATGCCACCGGTGATGCACATCGGCACCGAACGCCAGGAGTTCGGCCGGGCCCGGCAGCGCAAGTACGTCGTCACCGAAGAGGTGCAGCAGACCGTCCCCGTCCGCCTGACCTCCTCGGCCATCGGCTCCAACACCTGCTGAAGCAGCTCGGCGTCCAGTCGCCTCGCGCGTCTGAACGGCAGCAGCGGCCATCTCCCCCAGGCAGACCTTCTACTCGTGCGACCCGCCGAAAGGCCTCCCTGTTCGCCTCCGCCAGGGACCGGATCTCGTCGTCGACCGCCATCACCAGGCGCAGCGCAGCCTCTTCCAGGAAGTGCTCAGCGCGCTCGGCGAGCACAGCCGACACCGTGTCGTCGTCCGGCGAGACACTGCCGAACCGCATCGGCAGCACCACGCCTTCAGCCCAGCATGCGACCCACACGGAGCTGCACGATGGCCGCACACGCGGCGAGCACCGACACGGAGGCGCCTGTGGCGAGCGAGCGCCTGCCGGCCTGGATCGGGGCGGGCACACCGTTGCGGGCGATCCCGTCAGTGAGCCCCAACTCGGCTGTCAACGCACGGGAATTGATGCTGTCGTAGCCCCGGTCGAGGCTGACGTTCACGGTGTCCGGCTCCATGCCGACCTGCTCCTGCGCGGCGTCCAGGGCGAGAGCGTGCAGCGCTCTGGAAATCCCCTGCCGGGACCACTCTTTGAGGCGTCGGCGGATGGTGCGGTCCGAGCATCCGGGCGTGGAGATCCGCTCGTAGCCGGAACCATGGACCAGCGCGAGCACGACGTGCTCGACGACGGTTCGGTCGGGGATCCGACGGCGGTGACAACCCAGCGGGTGGCCTACGGCGAACTCCTCCCGGACGGGGAGGATCGCGGCGAACTGGTCCTCATAGAGGTTCGAGCAGGCAAGCCGGCAGCGCGGGCACGGCCGTCCTTCGTGATCACTGGGCGTGGAGATGACGAGCATGAGGTACGCGCAGGGCGGCGGGTCGACCTGCCCTGAGCTCAGGGCAGGTTCACCACGGGAGGTTCCCGGATCGGTCGACGAACTGTCCCGTCGGCCCGTCCGGGCCGATCGTCGCGAGGGTCACGATGGACTCTGCGCCCTCGGCGACGCTGTGTCCGAGGCCGCCGGTGAAGTCGGTCGCGGTCTGCCCGGGGTCTGCGGCGTTGACCTTCACGTCCTTCAGCTCCTTGGCGTACTGCGTCGTGAGCATCGTGACCGCGGCCTTCGAGGCGCAGTAGAGGGGAAGGGCATACCGCGACTCGATCCGCGCCGGGTCCTGGGTCATGCTGAAGGAGCCCATCCCGCTGGACACGTTGACGATGACGGGGTTCGGCGACTTGCGCAGCAGCGGGAGGAAGGCGTGCGTGACGCGCACGATCCCGACGACGTTCACGTCGAGCACGGCGCTCACGTCGGCCGCGGTGTACTCCTCGACGGGGCCGACCTTGCCGAGGACGCCGGCGTTGTTGACCAGGACGTCGATCGTTCCCTCGTGCGAGGCGACATCCGCGGCCGCGGCCTGGACCGAGGCGTCGTCGGTCACGTCGATCTGAACGAACCGGGCGCCGAGCGCCTTTGCCGCAGCCCGACCGCGCTCACGGTGGCGGGCACCGAGGAGGACGGTGTGCCCCGCCTCCACGAGGCGACGAGCGGTTTCAAGACCGAGGGACTTGTTGGCCCCGGTGATGAATGTGGTGGTCATGCTGGCTCCTCCTGGTCCGGACAGCACATTCGTGCGCTGTTCACGCACTTCATGCTGGGTCCCCGGGAGGGTGGGCGGGAGCTACGAAACTTCCTGGTACGGCGCGTACCACCCAGCAGCCTGGTCCACCGGACGAGGCGGAACGCGGGCCTTCATTTCTGCGGAGACATCCTCTGGACCCCGATGGCCGCAAGGAGTTCGAGTTTGCTGCGGGCGTCGGTGCCCGGCTGCGGCGTGTACACCACGAGGCGGAGGTTCGTGTCCTGGGTGTTGAGGATGTCGGAGATCAGGGCGATGTCTCCGACATCCGGGTGCCGGACGACTTTGTGCGCACTCTGGTGGCCGCCCACCGCTCGGCGGCTCCACAACTCGCAGAACCGTGGGCTGAGGTTCAGCCTCGACACCAACGCCGCGAGGTCGGGATCGTCGGGATACCGGCTCGTCGTCGCGCGCAGGTCGGCGACGAGGGACTCCTCGAACGCCGCCCGCTCGGCCGCCGTCTGCCGGACCCGGGGCAGCTCACCCAGGAACTGCCAGACCAGGACGTTGCGGTCTCCCGCACCGCGGACCGTGGGATCGCCGAACGTGGCCGCGAACAGCGGATTCCAGTGCAGCAACTGCCAGGTGGCGTCGTAGATCGCCAACGGGTTGCCGGCGAGCTGGTCCACGATCCGGTACAGGCTCCCTGGGATCATGCGCGGGACCCGGGTCGGATCCGCCGCGTGACCGGCCATGCGCAAAAGGTGCGCATGCTCGTCGTCGGACAGGTGCAGGGCGCGAGCCAGGGCCGAGCAGACCTGCGCCGAGGGCGTCGCCACCCGTCCCTGCTCCAGCCGGACCACGTACTCGACCGAGATGCCGGCCAGCGTCGCCAGCTCCGCGCGCCGCAGACCGGGAACCCGACGGGGTGAGCCGTGTGCGAAGCCCACCGTCGCGGGGTCCAGCCGGTCCCGCCACGCCCGCAGCGCGGCACCGAGTTGATCCACGCACACCATCCTCCCGCACGCCCCGCCCCGCTGGGTGGTACGCGCTGTACCACGAAGCCCCGTAGCTCCCGCCGACGCTCCCCGGGGCTCAGTGTCGAGTCGTGAACGGCGCACAACGATGCTGTTCGGAGTCAGGAGGAGCAAGCATGACCACCACGTCGAACCACTACGTCACCGTGCTGTGGGAAGCCCGGGCCAAATCCGGGAAGGAAGCCGCGATGAAGGCGTTCATGACAGCCGCCGTCACCGCATCACGCTACGACGCGGGCAACATCGACTACGAGGCTCACCAGGTCGAGGGACAACCGGGCGCGTTCGTCATCTTCGAGCGCTGGGAGAGCCGCGAGGCCCTCGAAGGCCACCTGCGGGCACCCCGCATGCAGGACCTGGTGCCCCGACTGCTGGAACTGATGGACGGCAGCATCGAGGACGGGATCCGCTTCCTGCAGCCGTTCCGCCCGGCACGGTAGGCCGACCCGGAGCACGGCGGGCAGCAGGCGGGCTCTGGTAGTAGTCGGCCATGGCAGCAGACGTGTGGACCCCCGTGATGTCGATGGCCGGCGTGGCTGTGGGCGGTGCGCTGACCTATCTGACGCAACGCGCCACGCAGCGAACGGCCGACCGGGCTGGAGAACAGCGGCGAGCTGCGGCACTGACGGAGGAGCGACGTGCCGAACAGATCAGGACCTTGCTGGAGTTCATCCGGTGCGCGCTGGAGGCCGAAGGCGTGGCGCATGCGCGGCCGCCGCGATGGGACATCGGCGATGAGTGGTACGCGACGGCCAGGCCGGCGATGGACGGTCTCCGGATAACCGAGAAGGGCGTCGAATTGCTATGTACCCCTGGCATGCACGCGCCGACGACCGCCTACGCCCGCGCCCTCAATCAAGCGGTCTGGCAGGAACGTGACGAAGAGAGCCTGGCCGAGCGCCTGGAACCGTTCAAAGCCGAGTTTCTCGCTGCCGGCCGCCGCGATCTGACCTGACCCGGGTCGAGATCATCTCCGTCAGCCCACACAACTCGCAATGATCAATGATAGTTACGCCCGTCTCCACATCAGCCGGGGATCCGTGCCCGACCAGGAAAGCAGATCATGCTCGCCACAGTCCTGGCCGTCTTGGGGACGCTCCTCGGATCGATCGTCACCGGCACGTTCCAACACCTGGCGGCCGGCCGCGCCGAGCGCGCGGCCGCCACCGAGCAGTTGCGTCGCGACCGGCTCGATGCCGTGACCACACTTGCCTCCGCCTGCTCCGACCACCGTCGGACCCTGTGGATGCGCGGAGAGGCCCGGCTTCGCGACGCCAGCAACGAAGAGCTGGAAGAACTCATATCACCCGCTCCGCCATCACCCGCCCCCTGGTCACGCTGCGGCTCCTCGTGCCCGACCCGGCTGTCCACTCCACCGCCCAGGCGATGGTCGTCGCCACCTACAACATGGTCAATGCCGTCACAGGCATCGAGGAGCTCACCGCAGCACAGGACATAGCACGACCCGCCCATGACCGCTTTGTCGATGCAGCCGCTGCATACTTCAGCGCCAACACCTGACAGTCCCCATCAGAGCCGGTCGAATGGGTCCTGGGTCGCGACCTTCTGAGTGATGGCCTGACGGGTTCCGCCGGCGATGGAGATGTCCGGGTTCGGCCGGCCGTTGCCCCGAGACGATGGCCGACGACCTCCGCCAGGCGATGGCGCACGTCAAACAGGCGGCGGTACGGGACCGCAACAACTGCATCGACACCGAGCAGCTGCTCTGGGGCCTGACCGCCGAGGACGACAGCGTTACCCGGTTCCTGCGAGCCGTCGGTGTCTCACCCGAAGCGGTTCACCGGTCCGTCGGCAAACGGCTGAGCATGGGTGACTCCCAGGCAGCCGAGCGCATCGGCTGGACGCCCTACTCCCGCAAGGCCATCGCCATCGCCGAGATGCGGTCCGAGCACAACGCCTCCGGCCGCATCGACTGCGACGGCCTGCTGATCGGTCTTGCCCAGCTCGGCCGCGGAGTGGCCGCCAACGTCCTGACCGAGGCCGGGTTCGGTCCACCCGCCCTCGACGCCCCGCTCACGGACACCCACTCATCACTGCACGACTGACCACAACGCACTGCCCTTTTGCTCGGGGGCCGCCGACCTCGGGGTGGGCGGCCCCTCACATACTCCTATCCCCCATCCGCCTCAACACCGTTTTTTGCATGGTCAGTTGGTCGCTGGACGGCGCATGGCGCGTGCGCGGTGAGGATGCGATCGCGCCCAATGGGCTATGGGAGATCGCCAGACCTTCGCTTCCGCCGGCGCAAGTACGGCCACAGGGCGGCGGGGTGGCCGACGTCGATGACGAGGCGTGTTCGAGGCCGTCGTCTACGTTCTGGTCAACAGCTGTGCCTGCGGGGTCCGTCGCCGTGCTTCGGCGCGTCGAAGTCGACGGTGCACCGCCGGTCCTGCGTCTGACTCCGGGCCGACGTCCGGGGACGGCTGCAACGGATGGTCCTCGAGGTGTTCGCCGGCCAGTGCCTGCTCGGCCCATCCCGACGAGGACCGCCCGGATAGCCGGACGGCAGCCCTGCAGCGGCGGTGCCGACCTGTAAGACCCACCCGCGCTGTTCGCCACCAGGTGTGACCGGTGACTCCCACTGCGTCGCAGGGGGAACTCGCCCGGCCAAGGGCGCCCCAGGCCGCGGCACCTCAGAAGCAGGGACTCAACGGCCGGGGCCCCGACTGTCACGTTCGGGCAAGCCGGCTTTCCAGGCCCGCGATGAGAGTGTCCACCACCAGGCGGAACCTGCGGTCCTGGACAGGCCCTGACGGGCCCGCGTCCGTGGACTCGTCTTCGTCGGCAGCGAGACCGGGGGGCTTGAGGCTCGCCCACTGATGAAGCGAGCCGTTGAGTTCGGCGGTGAGGACACCGATGACGACGGAGACCACCAGAGCGGCGACCTCCGGGACCTCCGGCTCCGGCACTCCTGCGGCGGCCACGACCGCGGTGAGCGCGGTCCAGAACGGGTCGTCGGGCTGGATGAAGTCCGGCTGGTGGCTGAACGAGTAGGCCATCAGATTGGGATGGCGGTGCGCCAGTGTCCGGAAGTCCGTGGCGAGCAGGCGGATGCGCTCCTGCCAGGGAGCGTCCTGAAGCGTCACGGTGCGGAACTGGGCGCCGACCATTCTCGTCACGCCGCGCAGCACGGCTTCCTTGTTCGGCACGTGGTGGTACAGCGACATCGGGTTCGCATCGAGCTCGGTGGCGAGTTTGCGCATGGTGAGCGCCTCGACCCCGTCCTCGTCGATCAGCCGCAGGGCGGCGGCATAGATCCCTGCCTCGGTCAGAGGCACGTCTCTCTTCCTCGTTCCCCGCGGGGGACGCCTCACCTTCTTTTCCATACCTCGTACGGTATCAGTTTCGTACACCGTACGGAAATGGCCCTGATCACAGCATTTATCCGCATCGCCGGGGGTTGCGTCGACTTTCCATACGCCGTACGGTACTAATTCCATACGGCGTATGTTTCCGTGCGGCGCCACAGCATTGACCAGCGCACCGCGCCCTTGCCCATCCCCCTCCACACACAGGAGCAAGCGATGACCACGAACTCCGCGAACGACCTTCGCCCCATCCGGTCCCCGCGCGGGATCCCCCTGCTCGGCCACACGCCGCAGATCCCCGGCACCAACCCCGTCGAGTACTTCAACGAGCTGTCCAAGCAGTTCCCCGAGGGCATCTACGGCATGGACATCGCCGGCATCGAGCAGGTCTTCGTCTATGACCCGGACCTGGTGGCCGAGGTCTGCGACGAGACGCGGTTCTTCAAACAGATCGAGAAGACGCCGCTGAACCATGTGCGGGACTTCACGGGGGCGGGACTGTTCACGGCCCACCAGCACGAAGAGGAATGGGCCATGGCCCACCGGATCCTCCTGCCGGCCTTCAGCCAGCGGGCCATGAAGAACTACTACGGGCAGATGCTGGAGATCGCCCAGAACCTGGTCGGCAAGTGGGAGAGCCGGGAGGGGCAGCCGGTGAACATCACCGACGACTACACCCGGCTCACCCTGGACACCATCGCCCTGTCGGGTTTCGGCTACCGGTTCGGCTCCTTCGCCGAGGAGGAGCTGCACCCCTTCCTCAACGCGCTCCTCGAGGCGCTGATCGAGTCGCTGCGGCGCTCCCAGGAGCTGCCGATGATGACCAGGCTCCGGAAGGCGGACGACAGGAAGTACCGCGAGAACATCCAGCTGATGCGCGACCTGGTCGAGAGCGTGATCAAGGAGCGTCGCGAGGGGAAGGGCAGCGGCGAGGAGGATCTGCTCGGCCTCATGCTGGAGGCCACCGACCCGGAGACCGGCGAGCTGCTGGCGGACGACAACGTCCGCGACCAGGTGGTGACCTTCCTCATCGCCGGTCACGAGACCACCAGCGGCCTGCTGTCGTTCGCCACGTACTCGCTGATGCGCAACCCGCACGTCCTGGCGCAGGCGTACGCCGAGGTGGACCGCCTGCTGCCCGGAGACACGGTCCCGGACTACGACACGATCATGCAGCTCGACGTCATCCCGCGGATCCTGGAGGAGACCCTGCGCCTGTGGGCTCCCATCCCGATGATCGCCAAGGCGCCCATCGACAGCACCGTCATCGGTGATCGGTACGAGCTGAGGAAGGGGACCAGGGCCAACATCCTCATGGGCGCCCTGCACTCCCACCCCAAGGCGTGGGACCGCCCGGAGGAGTTCGACATCGACCGGTGGCTGCCGGAGAACCGCGCCGCGCAGCACCCGCACGCCTACAAGCCGTTCGGCAACGGTGTGCGTGCCTGCATCGGCCGGCAGTTCGCGCTCACCGAGGCCCGCCTGGCGCTGGCGCTGGTGCTGCAGAGGTTCAGGTTCTCCGACACCACCGACTACCAGATGGACGTCCGCGAGGCCCTGACCCGCAAGCCCGGCGACTTCCGGCTGGTCGTCCGCAAGCGTCAGGAGCACCAGCGGACCGCCTTCGGCGCCGCCGACCTCCAGACCGGCGACACGCAGGCGCAGACAGCGGTCAGCGGCGTCGGGGTGAACCTGACCGTCGCCTACGGATCCAGCCTCGGCTCCTGCGAGGACCTGGCGCGCACCCTCGCCGACCGCGGTGAGCGCTCCGGCTTCGACACCACGCTGATGAACCTGGACGATCTCGGCGACAACCTGCCCACCGAGGGTCTGCTCGTCGTCGCCGCCGCCAGCTACAACGGGAAGGCGCCCGACAACGCCCAGCGCTTCGACGACCTGCTCGCCGCCGGCCTGCCCCAGGGTTCGCTGTCCAACGTGCGGTTCGCGCTGCTGGGCGCCGGCAACACCCAGTGGGTGGCCACCTTCCAGGCATTCCCCAAGCGGATCGAGGAAGGTCTGCTGGCCGCCGGCGCCACCCCGGTCGTCGAGCGCGGCATCGCGGACGCCGCCGGTGACTTCGACGGCATGGCGAGTCGCTGGATGGACACCCTGTGGGCCACCCTGGCCGAGGAGTACGCGGCCGACACCTCCGCGGCGAGCGGTCCGCGTTACCAGATCCAGCTGCTCACCGAGTCCGACGTGCGCCCCGCCATCGTCTCCGAGCAGGCATATCCGCTCACGGTGGTGGCGAACGAGGAGCTCGTGGCCGACGCGACCGGCCTGTGGGACTTCCAGATCGAGCCGCCGCGCCCGTCCGCGAAGTCCATCACCGTCGAGCTGCCCGAGGGTGTCACCTACGACACCGGCAACCACCTGGCCGTCTTCGCCAAGAACGAACCCGCCCTGGTGGAGCGCGCACTGAGGCAGCTCGGTGTCGAGCACGGCCAGGTGCTCCGGCTCGACCAGCCCGGCGGCGGCCGCACCCACCTGCCGGTCGGCGTGCCGGTCACCGCCGGCATCCTGCTCACCGAGTTCCTGGAGCTCCAGGACGTGGCCACCCGCTCGCAGATCCAGACGCTGGCCGAGTACACCCAGTGCCCGTGGACGCGGCCGCAGCTCCAGGCGTACGCGGCCGACACGGAGGAGGCCGAGGAGCACTACCAGAAGGAGATCCTCGGCAAGCGGGTCTCGGTGCTCGGCCTGCTGGAGCGCTTCCCCGCGGTCGAGCTGCCGCTGGCGGTGTTCCTGGAGATGACGGGGCCGATCCGGCCGCGCTTCTACTCCATCTCCTCCGCCCCGTCGGCCAACCCGCGCCATGTGCGCCTGACCGTCGGCCTGCTGGAGGGCCCGGCCCTGTCCGGCGACGGCCAGTACCGCGGCACCTGCTCCGCCTACATCGCCGGCCTCGAGCCCGGGGACGTCGTGTACGGCTACGTCCGCGTGCCCTCCCCGACCTTCGCCCCGCCCGCCGACCCCGCCACTCCGCTGATCCTCATCGGTCCCGGCACCGGCATCGCACCGCTGCGCGGCTTCCTGGAGGAGCGGGCCTGGCAGCACGAGAACGGCACGCAGGTCGGCCTGTCGCAGGTCTTCGTCGGCTGCCGCCACCCTGAGCACGACTACTTCTACCGGCAGGAAATGCAGGACTGGGAGCAGGCCGGGATCGCGCAGGTCCACACCGCCTTCTCCGCGGTGACCGGCCACCCGGCCCGGTTCGTGCAGAACGCCATCGCGGGCGCCGCCGACACGGTGTGGCAGGCCATCGAGGACGGCGCGTACATCTACGTCTGCGGTGACGGCCGCCGCATGGCCCCCGCGGTCCGCGAGGCACTGGCCGCCGTCTACCGCCGGCGGACCGGATGCGACGACGAGACCGCCCAGCAGTGGCTCGCCCAGCTCGAAGCCGACGAGCGCTACCAGCAGGACGTCTTCGCCTGACCGTCGCACGCCATCAAGGGGTGTGCCCCCCAGCTGCCGGGAGGCGTGCGGCACCCCCGCCGCCGGCCGTACGCCTCCCGGCCTCCACAAGCCCCTCGGACACCACATGGCACCCGCCCGGCCCGAACCGCCGGACGGTGCCGCTCACAGAAGGCAGATCTTCATGGACACCATGCTCGCCGGACGCTTCCACCTGGACAGCAAGAAGTTCGCCGTGGAAGAGGTCCCCATCCCCGTACCGGGCCCGGGCGAGGTCCTCATCGAGGTGAAGGCCGCAGGCGTCTGTCTCTCCGACGTCCACCTCCTCGACGGCTCCCTCGTCCCGCTGTTCGCCACCTCCGACACGGTCACCGTCGGCCACGAGGTCTCCGGTGTGATCCACACCCTCGGCCCCGAGCTCAGGCGCGGCCTGACCGCCGGCACCCGCGTCACCCTGGAAGCCGGCAAGACCTGCGGCCGGTGCGGCGGCTGCGTGCGCCACCGCCCCTGCACCCAGATGCTCACCGCGGGCATCGACTACGACGGCGGCTGGGCCGAGTACGTGATCGCCCGAGAGGACACCCTCATACCCATCCCCGACACCCTCCCCTTCGACCAGGCCGCGATCATCCCCGACGCGGTCTCCACCCCCTACGCCGCCGTCGTCGCCACCGCAGGCGTCCGCCCCGCGCAGTCGGTCGGCATCTGGGGGGTGGGTGGAGTGGGCGCACACAACGTACGCCTCGCCCGCCTGGTCGGCGCCGCGCCGATCATCGCCGTCGACCCGCTGCCCAGCGCCCGGGAACGCGCCCTGGCCTTCGGCGCGGACCACGCCCTGGACCCGGCCGCCCCCGACTTCGCCGACCAGGTCCGCGCGGCCACCGACGGACGGGGCCTGGACTTCGCCTTCGACTGCGCCGGAGTGCCCGCCGTCCGCGAGCAGGCCGCCTCCGTGCTCGGCCTGGGCGGCTCCCTGATCCTGGTGGGCATCACGCCCAAGCCGCTCACCATCACCGAGGGCCTGACCTTCAACTACCTGCAGAAGCAGGTGCGCGGTCACTACGGCGGCTTCCCGGAGTCGGTCTCCGAGCTGGTGCGGCTGGCCGCGGCCGGCCGCCTCGACCTGGCCCCCTCCATCACGGACCACATCCCGCTCGTCGACGCGGCCGACGCGGTCAGCCGCCTGGAGAACAAGATCGGCGATCCGATCCGTCTCATCCTCGTCCCCTGACCCCCGTCAGCAGGACACCAAGCCACCTCGGGCAGGGGTGAGTGGGCGCCGGTGCTTGAGGGAGCACCGGCGCCCACGGTTTTCCGGCAGCAGAACCGCGCAGGGACGGAGCCATGCAGACGAACGACACCCCGGGCAGCACTCCGCGGCGCAGCAATGCTCAGCGGAACCGCAGACGAATCCTCGCGGCCGCTCGCCAGAGACTGCGGGACGACCCCGACGTGAGTCTCGACAGCATCGCTCGGACGTCCGGCGTCACTCGCCGCACCCTCTACGGACACTTCTCCACCCGGCAGGCTCTGGTCGCCGAGCTGACGCGGGAAGCAGGACGGGCGCTGCAGCAGGCGTTCGGCGCAACCCCTGCCACGGATGCCGATCCGGTCGAGGCGATGACGCGGATGGTGCTGACGGCGTGGGCGGTGGGCGACCAGTACCGCATGCTCATCTCCCTGGGGCGGCGCCAGCTGGGAGAGGAGGCGATCCGCGCCACTCTGGCACCGGCCCGTGAGGAGGCCATCGCGACCATACGACGCGGTCAGCACCAGGGCGTGTTCGCGGACCATGTCCCGGCACCCGTCCTCGCCCGGGCACTGGAAGCACTGATGCTGGCCCTCGCCGAGGAGAACGCCGCGGGCGGGTGGGCGGACCCCACGGGTGAGGCCGCCGCCACCGCGTTCCTGACCGCCGCCGGAGTGGCACCACAGGCGGCTGCGCTCCAGGTGCGGGGAGTCGTCAGGCGAGGTCCGGCAGCGGGCGTCGGGTGACCTCATAGGCGTCGTCCGGAGGGACGCCGAGCATGCGCAGGACCATCTCGGCCAGGCCGGAGGCGGCCTCGTCCCCGTCGATGTCGGGCCGGGCCAATCGCTGGCAGGCACCATCGGCATGGCCCTTGGGCCGGTCCCGCCGCTTTTCGCAGGACTGGCCGGCGTCGGGCTCCTGATGCTTCTCGCCGGTGCTGTGAGCACGCACGTGCGCAAGGGAGTCAGGTTGCCGAATCTCGTCCCCGCGGTGGTGTGCGCCGCGCTGGTCGCCTGGCATCTCGTGCTCCTTGTCGGCGGCGGAGGCCCCTGAGTCCTGTTAGCGAGCCCGCGCCGGGGCTGGCACACTGAATCTGTGGTTCCGCTGATGACCGCGGCCGAGCAGGCGGCGTCCTCATCACTCACAGGCGCCGGCGTGGTGTCGACCTGCGCACTGCTCTTCACCGTCGCGTCGTTCTGGTGGCTCAACGCGAGACAAGGGCGCCTGAAGACGTGGGAGCCTCATGCCTTCGCAGCGATTGTCCACACATCCACGGCCCGCCTGCGGCTCCCACTCGTCCTTCACAACACCGGCCCCAAGCCGATAGTCGTCCAGGACCTCATCCTGACCTTCCCTGACGAGCCCGCGTCTCACCTGCCGCTTCTGTGGGTGTCCTCACCGTCTCGCCTCCAGCCGGGGCCGGACGAGGATGCGAAGCTGCCGGCCGGCTTCGTCGTGCCCGGCAGAGAAGCACAACAACGCTTCATCGAGTTCGAGGCACCGTTCTCCGGGCTCATGCCGGAAGCCCGTGACTACAAGGTCCAGCTGCAAGCCCGAGTCGGTCACCGCAAGGGGTGGCGCCGCCTGCTGACGTTCACCCTGCGGGCCGCCAACATCATCGATCCGAGTCGCTACATCGTCTACAACAACGCGCCGGTCGAGCTGACAAAGGAAGATCAAAAGAGGGCGGATGCCGCACTCCTTGAACTGTTGAAGGAGCAAGGGGACGCCTCGGCTCCGGGCGGCAGGGCCCAGCGGAACTCCCCGGATGACGATGGGGATATCGGCACGAGCCGCTAGAGATCTTTAACGGTGCGGGTTACGTCGGGTCGTGACGGCTCCCGTGGGATGCGCGATGCCGGGAAGGCGGGGTATCCCGATGGCGGTGGGCTGACGGCCGAGGAGCGGGCTCGGCTTGAGCAAGTGCGGTTCGGAGCCGCTGATCTGATCGAGGCCGGGGCCAGTGACCGGAGGCGGCCCGGCGGTTCAGCGTGACCCGGATGTCGGCGAACCGGTGGCGGCGTGCGTTGGCTTCGGGCGGTCATCAGGCTTTGGCCTCCAAGGGTCCCGGCGGGACGCGCGGGAGGGCGACTTGGAACAGGCACTCGTCATCGGCGAGCGCGCCCTCGAAGGCAAGCGCCAGTCCGTCCCTTCGCTCATCATGACGAGCCGCGAGCTTGCAGCCGAGAAGAGGAGTTCCCACCCGCACGTGCTTCCGGGCCGACTCGGACCCAGCGTGCCCGACGGGTCGGCACGGTCCCTACGGCTCTCCCGGCTACGCTCGCGCGGGAGCGCCCCGCAGCGCGTGGCTACGGGGCGTCCAGTGGGGTTCAGTCGACCATCTGCCCGTCGTACATACCGCCCTTGCAGGTGTTGTTCGCGATGGCGACGAGTGTCGCTGCCACAGCCGGTAGTCGAGCCTCGCCGCGGCGCTCGTGCCGGGGATGTCTATAACGGGCTTCTTCACGTGCTCGCGGCATGACCGGTCCTCCACTCTGTCATCACCTGGGCATCAAACGCAGCTTGTCCGGATCACGGTGCGCGTGGGAGGGGCCGGGTGCAGCGCCCCTCCCACGGTCGGACCCTCACTGGTGACTTCGCCGCCGGGGCCACGCGGAGGCGGGGGGTGTTCATGATCTGGGCTGCACCATGAAGGTCATTCGTGCACGCTGGGGACCTCGAGGGGCGTGAGGGACGTCGGGCTCGACAGCAGCGAGTTGCCGCTTGGCCTTGTGGGCACGGTCCCCGGCCTGCTCGAACTCCCTGAACAGCTTCTCGACCGTCTCGTGGTCGCCCTTGAGCAGCACAATTGCGTCCATGGCTCCGCCTTCGCATGGTCCGGCACGTCCCGCATGAAGCGTGGTCTCCCGCCGGCGGAAATACCGAAAGCCGATCGGCTCCTCCGCACCGGCTACCCCCGACGGTGTGCCCGACCCATCTGAAGCGCACCTTCTGCCTCGTACGGTCACGCCGCGAAAGCAGCAGGCGCACTGACTGTAATCACTGCCGGTCAGGAGGTTCGTACGCACCATGTCCCGGCTGCTGGTACGTCGTGGGTTGCGAAGTGAAAGCGAACTGCTGTGCGCCGACCTCGACGCGGCGTACGCTGAATCCGCGTCCTTGACCCCGGCGCTCCCCGTCGACAGACGGCGTCGTCCTTCGGCAAGCGGATCGGCTTCCCTGTTGCGTGCTCAGGTGGTTCTCCTGTCGGCGGTAGCACCGATCCCTCGGCGAACTCGCTGCTCACCTTTCGAGCACGCCCGCACGGATGCAGCCTTCGCGGTGGCTTCGGTATGGGCGGGGAAGCCGAGGCGCTGTGCCATTTGTGCATACGATGATCCGGTACCGAGGAAATGGCCGGGCGACCGTCTTCCTGGAGGGTGAGATCGACCGGACCACCGTTCCTGCCGTAGGCGCCGCCCTGGCGGCATGTCTGGCCAACAGGATCACGGACATCGACGTCGATCTCGCCGCCGTCGGGTTCTGCGACGCCAGCGGTCTGAACGTCTTCCTCGAAGTCTCCCAGCACCTGGCCGCCTCGGAGGGCGAGCTGCGGCTGCACCATCCAGCCCTGGTGGTGAGTCGGCTCCTGGACCTCACGGGCACGGGGTTCCTCCTCGCAGAGGAGAACTCGGGCGTGGAACAGCCGCCGACCGAGACAGCTCAGCCGTCCAGCGGAGCCGCATGATCAGCGACCGGATGGCGGAGATCCTGCGGCTGCTGCAGACGGAGGAGTGGCCCGACGTGGCGGCGGATACGGCTGAGCTGCTCGCTGTGGACGGGATCGCGGTCAGCGCGGGCAACGCACCAGGAGGAACCGAGATCCTCTGGTCCTCGGACAGCCTCTCGCGTGACTTCGAGGACCTGCAGCTCACCCTCGGATACGGACCTGGGCCGGACTGCCTGGCCGACGGCATCGCGGTGCGCGTGCCCGATCTGGGCCGCGTGCGCGAGGACCGCTGGCCCGCCCTCCTCATCGAGGCGTCCGCTCTGAACGTACGGGCGGTGTTCTGCTTCCCTCTGCACATCGGTGCCATCACCCTCGGCGTACTGACCCTGGTCCGAAAGACCCCGGGACACCTGACACCCCTACAGGGCGACGATGTCAACGTACTGGCCGTCGCCCTGACCAAACGCGTCCTGGATCTCGGGAGCCCGCTGCGGTCGGCCGCGGAGAACCAGGACATGGTCGCCCCGGTACTGCACCAGGCGGTCCTCCACCAGGCGACCGGCATGGTCAGCGTCCAGCTGTCCGTAACCCTGGCAGAGGCTCTGCTGCGGCTCCGTGCCTACGCCTACGGCAACAGCCGCACCCTCACCGACACAGCCCGGGACGTCGTGGGCAGACGGCTGCGGCTCGAACCCGACCCGAACCCGACGAACGTCACCGAAGACGAAGATGAAGACGAGGACGAGGACTGATCTCGATGGCAACCCGTGAACAGCAACTCACCGAAGTCTTCGTCGAGGTGGCCGACTCCCTGATCGACGACTTCGACGTCATCGACTTCCTGCAGAAGCTGTCCGTGCACTGCATGGAACTGCTCGACGTCGCCGCCGTCGGCATCCTGCTCGCGGACGAGCACGACAACCTCCACGTCCTCGCCGCCTCCGACGAACACACCCGGCTGCTGGAACTCTTCGCCCTCCAGCACGACCAGGGCCCCTGCGTCGACTGCTACCACGACGGCCTGCCGCGGATCAACGTCAGCCTCACCGACCCCACGGCGACCACCAGGTGGCCAGAGTTCGCACGCAGCGCCCAGGACACCGGTTTCGTCTCCACCAACGCCCTGCCGCTGCGGCTGCGCGGACGGGTCATCGGCGCGCTCAGCCTGTTCACGGCCGGCCCCGAGCCGCTGGCCGAACAGGACCTCACCCTCGCCCAGGCCCTCGCCGACGTGGCGACCATCGCCATCCTGCAACAGCGCACGCTCGCCCACAGCGAGGCCGAGCGCGACCAACTCCAGTACGCCCTCAACAGCCGCATCGTCATCGAGCAGGTCAAGGGCATCCTTGCCGAGCGCTGGCAGATGTCCATCGACGAGGCGTTCGGCACCTTCCGCGCGTACGCTCGCGCCCACAACCGCAAACTCTCCGACCTCGCCCGGGCCATCGCCGACGGCACGCAGAGTACCGACACGATCCGCGCCCATCCCTCGCGAGCAACGGAAACGGACAGCTGACACCTGCCCAGTTCATCCACCGATCGTTCCCTCCGTACCGATGGGCGATCGGCGGCTTGCTCTCGCCTGGGGACGGTGGACGCCTGCCGGAGGCGCGCTCGTTTCCCCGTGGCAGGGGGATGCTGTGACGGCCAGGGTTCACCGGCTCGCCGCTCAGGAGGGCGGCCATGCGGGCGCGATGCTTGCGGTGGATGCCCGGGTGTTCGGCCCCGGGATTCACTCCGCGCAGCCATGGGTGACGCATTTGGGGTATGACACGCGCCCCGCTCGCCTCCCCACGCGATTCAGCCTCCGGAGTAGGCGTCGCCCCACCCGGTCCCGCGCGCCCGACCGGGACGCCTCAAAAAGATCCTGTTACGCGCCCGTAGGCGTGGGCGGAGAACTGGTGGGCACACGGCGGTTCGGAGGTTGACAATAATGATTCCCCTGCTTCTCGTTCTTCTGCTGGTCCTGATTCTCTTCGGCGCGGGTTTCGCGCTGAAAATTCTGTGGTGGGTCGCGATCGTCGTGCTTGTCGTCTGGCTCGTCGGCTTCGTCGCACGTCCGAAGGGTGGGAGCGGCCGCTGGTATCGCTGGTAGTCGACCAGCGAAAGCGTGTCCCGCACACGGGCCGCAGAGGATTATGAATCCGGCTTGAATACGGGGCGTGTAACCCGGGATGACGGGCACTCGCAACCAAGGCGGTCGAAGAAACCGCTGTGCACGACGTACGGAAAAAGAGGATCGACGGGAACCCCTACCGTCCTCTGTTTAACCCGAGGAGTTGTTTTCGCGTGACTGAGAATGTGTGGAGTTACAAGTCGACCGCGGGACGTCTGGCCGACGCCGACCTCACTGGGTACAAGGTCGAGGCCACGGACGGCAGTATCGGCAAGGTCGACAAGCACTCCGACGAGGTCGGTGACGCCTACCTGGTGGTCGACATCGGTGTGTGGATCTTCGGCAAGGAGGTCATGCTCCCGGCGAGCACGGTCGTGAGCATCGACCCGAACGACAGGAAGGTCTTCGTCGGCCTTGCCAAGCAACAGATCAAGGACGCACCGGAGTTCCACCGGGAGAAGCACATCGGCGACCCGGGCTACCGCGACGAACTGGGCGCCTACTACGGCACGGGTCGCGCCCCGTTCGGCCCGCAGATCTGATCCGACGCCCGCTCCGAGCACCACGGCCCCGGGACTCTTCGACGAGTCCCGGGGCTCTCGCGTGCTCGGGGGCACAAGTTCAGGCGATAAGTGGCTCATCCCAATCGAAGCTGTAGTTGCGGTCTGAACCCGCCGGTCCCAGCAGCGATCGGGCGATGTAGTTGGTCAGATTCCGGAAGCCGAGCGCCGAGCCGCGTAGGTGTTCCAGCCGTCCGTTGATCGCCTCCGTCGGGCCGTTGGACGTGCCGGGTCGGTCGAAGTGGGCGAGCACGTCGGCGGCCCGCTTCTTCAACGCCCGGCCGAGCGTGACCAGCTCGGTCAGCGCGCTAGGAACACCGCTGCTGAGCGAGGTGAAGAGTTGCTGCACAAGCTTGCGGCCGGCGCTGCGGTCGGGTTCGCGGTAGGCGGTGATCATCCGCTGGTAGATGCCCCAGGTGGCTTCGACCTGCAGATGGTCCTCGTTGGCGAACAGCTTTTCGAGGCAGGTCTTCTGTTTGTCGGTGAGCAGGTCGGCGCCGGGGCGCAGCGTGCGTCGGGACTTGTAGAGCGGATCGCTGGCTCGGCCGTGGTGTCCGCAGGTGGCGAGCCGGATCCGGCGTCGGCAGCGATCCAGTGCGTCGCCGGCGAGGCGGACGACGTGGAACGGGTCCATGACCGCGACCGCGTCTGGCAGTTCCTCGGTGGTGGCGGTCATGAAGCCGGTGAAGCCATCCATCGCGACCACCTCGACCGCGTCCCGGAACGCCGGGTCCGGTCGGCCGGCCAGGTCTTGAACGCCTGCTCGGACCGGCCGTCGATCATGTCCAACAACCGAGAAGGGCTTGTGCCGTCACGGATCGCGGTCAGGTCGATGATGACGGTCACGTACTTGTCGCCCTTGCGGGTGTGCCGCCAGACGTGCTCATCGATCCCAATGACCTTCACCGTCAAACCGGGCCGGGTCGTTGATCAGCACCCGCTTGCCCTCGGCCAACACGGCGTCGTTCGCGGTGTTCCATGCGACCGCCAGCGCCTCGGCGATCCGGGCCACGGTCAGGTGCTGCACCACGATCGCCTCCAGTGCCCACCGCAACCGCGACGGAGCAGCTTCGCCCTCGGCTCGGCCGCGCGACTGGTGTCCTGCCGCCACGCGTGCCCGCGGCCGGTGCAGCGGTAGCGGCGGATCGTGAGCAGCAGAGTCGTCGGTCGCCAACCGAACGGCTCGTGCGCAAGCCGTCGGGTCACCGAGTCACGCCGAGCGCCTTGGCAGCCGCAGCGGCGGCACCAGTCGTCCGGCAAGTCGAGGTCTTCTGGATGAGGCGTGCTGGACCTTCATCATCGGGAGGCCTCGACCTTTACCCGGCCACCGACGCGCCCCCTCTGCCGGGCCCCGCAGAACTCATGCCGGACGTCCAACGCGTCAAGCGAGCAAGGCGATGACCCGGCAGCACCTCGGGTGCATCAGCGATCCATCGAAGATCACTGACACGAGGATGGTGCACCAGTGAGCACACTGCCCACGAGGTGTCAGACGGGCTGGCCGATCGGACGGATCGTCGGCGCGTTCGCCATCACCTACGGCCCCGTCGGAACCGCCCTGCTCATCCAGTCCTGGCTGGTCGGTGTGGGCGTCGTCGTCTTCGGCGGTGCCCTGGCCGGCCGACTGCTTCACGAGGAGCTCCCACACAGATGAACAACCCCTGCCCGTGACGCCCACCACAGTGGGCGCGCAGCGCTTCCACCACCTTGCCGCATCGCCGTGACGTGGAGCAGGGACTACTGCTCTTCCTCTTCGTCCTGCTCCTCCTCTCCGGCTTGTTCGTCTTCGTCCTCCTCCTCGTCCTCCTCCTCGGGGTATTCGTCCTCGGGGTATTCCTCGCCGGTGTCATCCTCGACGTCTTCCTCTTCGCCGGCAGCCTCTTCTTCCTCGATGGCCTCTTCGTGGGTGCGGACCACTTCACCATCGCGGATTTCACCGCGCCAGCCTTCCGGTTCCTTGTTGGTCAAAGTGACGTAGCGCTGGAAGTGCTTGAAATCCAGCCGCAGGCGCCGTCCCTGAGCGCGCCAGATGTTGCCGGTCTTCTCAAAGAGGCCGGAAGGGTAGTACTCGACGACAAGGACGATGCGCGTCAGAGTGGGCGTCAGTTCGTGGAAGCTGACACAGCCGCGTGTGGTGCCCTTGGCCCCCTCCGAGGTCCACACGATGCGTTCATCCGGGATCTGTTCCTGGATTGTGGCCTTCCAGCCGCGGGTGGAGGGCCCGACCTTCACCTTCCAGTCGCTGTCGGCGTCCTTACCCTTGGAAGCGCTGCGGACGCCCTTGGTGAAGCTGCTGAACTTCTCGTACTGGGTCCAGTGGTCGTAAGCGTCGCGTATCGGTATGCCTACATCCAGCACTTCGATGATGTTCATGACCTTGGTGGTGCCGGACCCACGGCCCTTGCCACCTCCCCCGCCGCCGAACGTCTCTTTGATCTTGCCGAACACGTTGTCCTTGACGCTCTTCGCCTTCTCGCCGATCAGAGCCTTGAACGGTGAATCGCCTTGGAGCATCCGCAGCCCCGCCTTGGGGAGCACGCCGCCGTTCTCCACCACGCCCGTGAGTCCGCTGGTGATGTCACCCAGTTTGTCGCCGGCCTTGTCCGCCAGGTTCTCCACCTGGGCACCCAGGAAGCCCTTGAACGCGCCGCGCAGTTGGTCAAGTCCCGAGCCCTGCTCGCTCCCGGTGTCGCGTGCCGTGTCGGCCATGGGTCTACCTCCGCCGCCCGGGGGATGCCCTTTTCGCCGTCGTCTTCTTTGCTGCGGTCTTCTTGTGCGGAGCCGTGGACTTCCTCGCCGCTGGTGTCTTCTTCGCAGGCGCCGTCTTCTTCACGGGAGCCGACTTCTTGGCCGGTGCCTCGCGAGCAGCGGCCTTCTCGGGACGACGCTCACGTCCGCGACCACGCCGGGCGCTCCCCCTGTGGTCCGTGTCCGGCTTCCGGGCTGTGTGGCGGCGTCGGGGCGCGGGCTTTTGCGGCTCCTCTTCTTCTTCCGGCTCCTGCTCCTCCTCTTCCTCTTCCTCCAATTCCTCCTCAGGTTCTTCTTCCTCGTCCTCTTCGTACTCGTCCTCGGCTTGCTCCCCTTCTTCCTCCGGCTCCTCCTCTTCTTCCTCGTACTCGTCCTCCGGCTCTTCGTCTTCGTCCTGCGGCTCCTCCTTGCCCTTGCTGCCTATGCGCTCGGTGCGCTGGTGCAAGGAGTCGGCCAGATCGGCGAGCTTGCGGTCGGCGACCGCGCTCAGCGCTTTACGCCCTGCGTCCAGGGCCTCGCCACGGAGCTGCTCGTTGAGGTCGGCGAACTGGGGAAGCTCGCGCAACCTCTTGACTCCCTCCGTCAGCAGCTGTTGTGGTTCCAGCCCGAACCGACGGCCGGCGAGGTAGGTCGCCGCCCCGAACGCGACCCGTCCCTTCTTCGTCCGGCCCAGGACATACCCGCCGAGAACCGCGGCGGCAAGAGCGATCTTGGGTACATCAGCCATCAGATTTCCCTTTCAAAGGGCTGCCGAGCAGATGCTCCGGCTGGCGCGTGACGCCCACGCAGGGGATCCGCACCTCGCAGGCGGAGGATCCGAATGGAGCAGCAGCCCGTGGCCGCGCTCATCACTCCGCTTCTCTCAGTCTGGGCGGTGACTCCAGCAGCCGCACGCCGGGGGCACAAACTGCACGGAACCCCTCGCCGTACGCGTGCCCTGACGCCATCCGGGACTGTCGCCCACGTCACCGAACCGCTTGCCACGGGGGGGGATCGGCACAGATTTTGTCGTGCGCCGCCTCGAACTATCATACAAGGGATGAATATTGGATAAATGGGAAAGGTCGTCAGTGATGTCGCCCTCGGGCAGCGGTCCCGACAGGTGGCCGCACCGGCCGGCCGGGGATCCACCAGGTGGGCGGCAGAGTTCGCCTGGGTGGCACCGGCTCTCTGTCGGCAGGCGAGATGCCCGCCGACGCCCGCGCGGGCCAGACCGCCCGGTCCAAGCGTCCGGCCGATCCTCGGGCGATGTCCACACACGGCGAACGACAGCCATGCGCCCATGAAGCACATCGCGAAGCGGACCGAGCGGCAGGGCCCGTACGGCTCTCTGCACGGGCGTCACGACACGGTCCAGGGCCTCGGTGTTCTCCAGCCGCTCCAGCACACCTGGGCAGGACCGCAGCAGACGGGGCACGAAGGCGGCGGCGCAGGCAGTCGGTCGGTAGCAGGCGCCGCAAGACGATCGGCATGGTTACCGGTTCTCCCGGAGCCGGCAGCGCCGGAGCCCGGATGAGACGTTCGTTCGGGCCCGATCGGTGCACACGATGAGCTGCCCCCAGCACTTATACGAGGAAGCGAGACGCAGCATGGGCATCATCGCGTGGATCATCATCGGCCTGCTCGCCGGCGCCATCGCCAAGGAACTGATGCCGGGCAAGGACCCCGGCGGCATCATCGTCACCATGCTCATCGGCATCGTCGGCGGTCTGCTCGGCGGCTGGCTCGGCAAGGTGATCTTCGGCGTCGACTCCGTCGACGGGTTCTTCGACCTGTCCACCTGGATCGCCGCGATCGTCGGCTCCCTCATCCTGCTCGTCATCTACCACCTGGTCACCAAGATCCATGTTCAGGTCCGTACCGCGCAAGGCCCCTCCGTTTCGAGCACGCAAGGTACGGAGATTTGGCGGCCACACCCAGGATGATCTTGCTCAGCCCAGGAAGCTCAGTCGAACCTTACGGTTGACATTGGAGATGTTGGTGTCGACCAGGCACACCGACTGCCAGGTGCCGAGGGCCAGGCGGCCGTCGATCACCGGAAGGGTGGCGTGCGGGGGCACGAGCGCCGGGAGGACGTGGTCGCGGCCGTGACCGGGGCTGCCGTGCCGGTGCTGCCAGCGGTCGTCGGCGGGGAGCAGAGTGTGCAGGGCGGCCAGCAGGTCGTCGTCGCTGCCGGCGCCGGTCTCGATGACGGCGATGCCGGCCGTGGCGTGCGGGGTGAAGAGGTTCAGCAGGCCGTCGCGGCCGGCCGCGGCCTCGCGGAGGAAGGCCTCGCAGTCGCCGGTCAGGTCGACGACCCGCTCCCGGCTACCGGTGGCGACATCGAGCTCTCGTGTGGTGAAGGCGTCCGACATGCCTCCATCCTGGCCCATGCGCAGGACGGACGTGCACGTGGCCCGGCCGGGAAGATCCGGGGCCGTTCCCGCTGTTGGTAGAAGCGTGAACAATGCGCGTGAGGTCGAGGTAGTCGTCATCGGCGCTGGTCAGGCCGGTCTGTCCAGCGCCTATCACCTGCGGCGCGCCGGCTTCGAGCCGGACCGCGACTTCGTGGTGCTCGACCACTCCCCCGCGCCGGGCGGCGCCTGGCAGTTCAGGTGGCCGTCCCTGACGTACGGCAAGGTGCACGGGATGCACGCGCTCCCGGGCATGGAGCTGACCGGAGCCGACCCGGCCCGGCCGTCCGCCGAGGTCATCGGGGAGTACTTCGCGGACTACGAGCGCACCTTCGGCCTGCGGGTGCACCGGCCCGTCGACGTCCGCGCGGTGCGCGAGGGAGAGGGCGGCCGACTGCTGGTGGAAACCGACCACGGGAACTGGGCGACGCGCGCGCTGGTCAACGCCACCGGCACCTGGAACCGGCCGTTCTGGCCGCGCTACCCGGGCCAGGAGACCTTCCGCGGTCGGCAGTTGCACACCGCGCAGTACGCCGGTCCGGAGGAGTTCGCCGGCAAGCGGGTCGTGGTCGTCGGCGGCGGGGCGTCCGGCACCCAGCACCTGCTGGAACTCGCCCCGTACGCGGCCGCCACCACCTGGGTCACCCGGCGGCCGCCGGTCTTCCGCGAGGGGCCCTTCGACGAGGGGGCGGGGCGTGCGGCGGTGGCGCTGGTGGAGGAGCGGGTACGGCAGGGGCTGCCGCCGCGAAGCGTGGTCTCGGTCACCGGGCTGCCCCTCAACGACGCGATCCGGCAGGGGCTGAAGGACGGAGTCCTGGACCGGCAGCCGATGTTCGACCGGATCACCCCCGACGGGGTGGAGTGGAACGACGGGCGGCACGTCGAAGCCGATGTCATCCTCTGGGCCACCGGCTTCCGCGCGGCCCTGGACCATCTGACGCCGCTGCGGCTGCGCGAGCCGGGCGGCGGGATCAGGGTCGAGGGGACCCGCGCGGTCGCCGATCCGCGCGTCCACCTCGTCGGCTACGGCCCGTCCGCCAGCACCATCGGCGCCAACCGCGCGGGGCGCGAGGCCGTCCGGGACATCAGGCGGCTGCTGGCCGGGGAGCCGGTCGCCGCGTGACGCAGCGGCGGCTCACCGCGGCGACTGCGAGACCTGCGGCGACTGCCGGGCCCTGCTGTTCTGCACGGCGTTGAAGTCGGCGACGTTGCGCTGGTGTTCGGCGTAGTCGGCGGTGAACCGCGTGTCCCCCGGCTTGACCGTGACGAAGTACAGCCAGTTGCCCGGCGCCGGGTTGAGCGCCGCACGCATCGCGTCCACGCCCGGGTTGTCGATCGGCGTGGGCGGCAGGCCCATGCGCTGGTAGGAGTTGTACGGGTTCTCGATGCGGGTGTCGTTGACCGTGGTGGAGAGGGTGCTGCGGTTGAGGGCGTAGTTGAGGGTGGAGTCCATCTGGAGCGCCATGCCGTGCTGCAGCCGGTTGAAGACGACCCGTGCCACCTTCCCCATGTCGGCTTTGCCGACGGCCTCGGCCTGGACGATGCTGGCGATGGTCACCGCCTGGTAGCCGCTCATCGCGTCGCGCTGCGCGCCGGCCGCGACGGGTGCCCCGCCGAACCGCTGGTTGGCGGTGTCCACCATGAACCGCAGCACCGACTGCGGGGTCGCGTCCTTGTCCAGGGGGTAGGTGGCCGGGAAGAGGTAGCCCTCCGGGTTGCCCCCGGCGTCGCCGGGGAGTTTCAGGTTCGCCGTACCGACGGATCCCTTGGTGCTGCCGGCGGGGAGGGCGAGGGCCTTGTCGACGGCATCGTAGATCTGGGAGGCGCGCCAGCCCTCCGGGACGACCAGGGTGGCGGGCCTGGCCGTGCCGCCGACCATCGACAGCAGGGGCGCCGCCACGGCCGCGCCGACCACGACAGCGCCGACCGCGCCGAGGACGAGCCTGCCCCGGGGCGTCAGCCGGATCGCCTTCCCCCGCTTCGCCGTGCCAATGGCCGAGGCACCTCGCCTCGCATCCGCCCGTCGGCCCTGCTTCCGTGACGGAGTGTTCATCTGCATGCGGGAACGTTAGCCCGCACAACCCCATAAACCCGACATATCTTCAGCTTGTCGACTCCGATTTCCCGGCTACGGGGAGGGCGGCAGGGGTGAACGGGTCAGGGGGATCGATCGAGGTGGGCCGACCGAGGCGCACGGCCGGCGCGGACGGGCTTCGGCCGGACGGCCGGCACAGGCGGGCTTCGGTCGGACGGCCGAGGTGGACAGGGTTCGGTCGGACCGCCTGCGCGGATGGACTTCGGCCGGACGGCCGGCGCGGATGGGCTTCAGCCGGGCGGCCGGGGTGCGCGGGCTTCGGTCGGGCGGTCGAGGTGGAGCCGCTCCGGTCGGGCCGCCCCCGTCGTCGGCTTCAGCTTGTCGGTGGTGTCGCGTGCCTGCGGCCTCGGTCGCCTCGCCTTCGCAGCGGCCGCGGGGACTGCTCCCACTGGGGCTCCTCGTCGGCTACGGCCGGCTCCGGTGCCGTCTCCAGGCGGGCGTCCCGCCGTACCAGTGCCGCGTACCGGCCGTCGAGCTCCAGCAGTTCCTCGTGCGTGCCGCGTTCGGCCACTTGCCCGGAGTCGAGGACGACGATCTGGTCGGCACCCTGGATCGTGGACAGCCGGTGGGCGATGGTGACGGTCGTCCGGTTGGCCGACAGGGCGTCGATCGCGTCCTGGACCGCGTGTTCGGTGCGGGTGTCCAGGGCGCTGGTCGCCTCGTCGAGGATGAGGACCGGCGGGTCGCGCAGGATGGTGCGCGCGATGGCCAGCCGCTGCTTCTCGCCGCCCGAGAAGCGGTGACCGCGCTCGCCGACCACCGTGTCGTAGCCGTCGGGCAGCGAGGCGATGTGGTCGTGTATCTGGGCCGCGCGGGCGGCCGCGTGCAGTTCCTCGTCGGTGGCGTCCGGCTTGGCGAAGCGCAGGTTGTCGGCGACCGAGGCGTGGAAGAGGTACGTCTCCTGGGAGACGACGCCGACCGCCCGGGCGAGGGTGTCGAAGTCGAGGTCACGGACGTCGACGCCGTCCAGGGTGACCCGGCCGCCGGTGACGTCGTAGAGCCGTGGGACCAGGTAGCCGAGGGTGGACTTGCCGGCGCCGGTGGGGCCGACCACGGCCAGGCCGGTGCCGGCCGGGACGGTGATGTCGATGCCGTCGAGGACGGGGCCGCCCTTGTCGTCGTAACGGAACTCGACGTCCTCGAAGCGGAGTTCGCCCTTCACGCGGTCGAGGTGGACCGGCTCGTCCCGTTCGGTGATGTCGATGGGCAGGTCGAGGTACTCGAAGATGCGCTGGAAGAGCGCGAGCGAGGTCTGGATCTGCACGCCGGTCGCCAGCAGGCTCACGGCGGGGCGGAACAGGCCCTGCTGGAGGGAGACGAAGGCGACGATGGTGCCGAGCGAGATCTGCGGTCCGCCCATCTGGAGGGCCATGCCGGCCGTCCAGTAGATGACGGCGGGCATCGCGGCCATCACGATCGTGATCACGGCCATCCGCCAGCGGCCGGCCATGTTGGAGCGCACCTCGAGGTCGACCAGCTGCTCGGACTCCTCGGCGAAGGCGGCGGTCAGCGAGTCGGCGCGGCCCATGGTGCGGCCGAGCAGGATGCCGCTGACGGAGAGCGACTCGGTGACCGTGGCGGCCATCGCGGCCATCTGCTTCTGGCGCTGGGTGGTGATCTTCTTGCGCTCGTTGCCGACGCGGCGGCTGATCCACACGAAGAGGGGGAGCAGGACCATCGAGACGATGGTGAGCCGCCAGTCGAGGGCGATCATCGCGACGATGGTGGCGACGACACTGGTCAGGTTGGAGACCAGGGAGGTGGCCGTCGAGGTGACGGTGGCCTGCATGCCGCCGATGTCGTTGGCGATGCGGGACTGCACCTCGCCGGTGCGGGTGCGGGTGAAGAAGGCGAGCGACATCCGCTGCAACCGGCCGTAGACGGCGGTCCGCAGGTCGTGCATGACGCGCTGGCCGACGGTGGTGGATATCAGCGTCTGGAGGACACCGAAGACGCTGGTGAGGACGGCACTGAGGATCATGCCCAGCGCGAGCAGGCTGAGCAGTCCGGTGCGGCCCTGCGGGATCGCGGTGTCGAGGGTCGCCTTGAGCAGGAAGGGGGTGGCGACCGAGACCAGCGAGGCGGCGCCGACCAGCAGGCCGACGACCGCGAGCCGGCCGCGGTAGGGGCGGAAGAGCTTGAGGATGCGGCGCACCTGGCGGGGTTGTCCGGCCGAGGTGCCGTCAGGGGTCCAGTTGATCTCGTCTCGGGGCATGGCTCCTACGGATGGGTGCGGTGTGTACGGACTCACGGAGCATAGCTCACTGTTACCTACGCTCACAATGAACAAGGTCCTGTTATTATTCCCGCATGAGCACCCCCGACTCCGACGGCCCGCTCGCCGAGCAGCTGCTGCGCCTCACGCGCCGGGTGTGGCGTATTCAGAAGCGCCATCTGGAAGCGCGCGACCTGGGAATCACCCCGGCCCAGTCGAGGCTGCTGCGCACCCTCGCGCACTACGACACTCCCCCGCGCATGGCCGACCTCGCCGAGCGGCTGGAAGTGGTGCCGCGCGCGGTGACGACCCTGGTCGACGGCCTGGAGTCGAGCGGCAAGGTGTGCCGGGTGCCGGATCCGACCAACCGCCGGGTGACCCGGATCGAGATCACGGACGAGGGGCACGAGACCCTGCGCGAGCTGCGGGCCGCGCGGCGGTCCGCGGCCGAGGAGATCCTGGCTCCGCTCTCGGAGGAGCAGCGGGAGCTGCTGGGCGGGCTGCTGGACACGCTGGTCGACGGGCCGGTGGCGGCGAAGCGCTGCTGAGGCATGCCGAAGCGGCTCCCCCGACCGGCGAGGGGAGCCGCCTCTCGTCCTGCGGTCAGCTCTCGGACACGGACTCCTTGACCGGTTCCTCGACCGCCTCCTCGGCGACCTCCGCCGGCACCGTCTCGTCGGCGGCCCCCTCCGGCACCGTCTCCTCGGCGACCTCCGCCGGCACCGCCTCGGCCGCACCGCCCAGCACCGTCTTCGCCCGCTCGACGTCCAGCGCGCCCTCCCAGCGTGCGACCGCGAAGACGGCGACGCAGTTGCCGAGCAGGTTGGTGACGACACGCATCGAGTCCATGATGCGGTCGACACCGAGCAGCAGGGCGACGGCTCCGGCCGGGATCGCGCCGAGCGAGGAGGCGGTCGCGGACAGGGCGAGGAAGGCCGAACCGGGAATGCCGGCCATGCCCTTGCTGGTGAGCATCAGCACCAGGACGACGGTGATCTGCTGACCGAGGCTCAGGTCGACGCCCACCGCCTGCGCGATGAACAGGGTACCGATGGAGAGGTAGAGCGAGGCCCCGTCGAGGTTGAAGGAGTACCCGGTGGGCAGCACAAGACCGACGGCGTCATCACGCGCCCCCGCCTTGCGCAGCTTCTGCATCACGCGCGGCAGCACGGACTCCGTGGAGGCGGTGCCCAGCGCGAGCAGCAGCTCCTCGCGTATGTAGCGGACGAACTTCCAGAGGCTCAGCCCGGTGACCGCCCTGAGGGCGACCGCCAGCAGGGCGACGAAGAGCGCGGCGGCCACGTAGCACAGGACGATCAGCTTGGCGTAGGTCTCGATGACGCCGAGCCCGTACTGGCCGATCAGGACGGCCATCGCGCCGAAGACGGCGATCGGGGCGAGGCGCATCACGAAGCCGACGATCGCGAAGATGATCTCCTGGGCCTGCTCGATGGCGGGGAGCACCTGCGGCACCCTGGTGTTCCCGAGGTGGAGCAGCGCCGCGCCCACCAGGCAGGCCAGGACGAGCACCTGCAGCAGCGAGTTCTCGGCGAAGGCGCCTATGAAACTGGTGGGCAGCGCGTCGAGGACGAACTCGGTCGTCGTGGGCAGCGAGCCGCCGCCCGTCTTCGCGTCGACCGCCTTGGCGCTCAGCGTGGCCGGGTCGACATGCATCCCGGAGCCGGGCTGGACGACGTTGGCGGCGACGAGGCCGATGAGCAGTGCGAGCGTGCTCGCCACCTCGAACCAGATCAGGGCCTTGAGCCCGATCCGCCCGAAGGCCTTCAGATCACCGGCCTTGGCGATGCCGACCACGACCACGCAGAACACCAGCGGGGAGATGATCGTCTTGATGAGCCGGGTGAAACCGTCGCCGAGCGGCTGAAGGTCCGTGGCGAAGCCGGGCCACAGCTTCCCGACGACGATTCCGAGCACGAGCGCGCAGGCGACCTGCGCGAAGAGAGAGGTACGCAGTATGCGTGCGACGCGTCGCGGCAGTGACGGTACGGACTGCGGCACGGGCACTCCTAGTGGGGGGATCGACTCGCAGCAGCCGAGCGGGACTTCTGCGATACGGAAAGCAGCTTCCGTGCCGATCACTCTGGAGGCGTTCTTGATCCCCTCTGAGACCGCCGTGTCACGGCCGTGTAAATCACGGGCCGAGTGACGCATCGCACACATCGCACACCACCGGCGCTTCGTGCGCAGCCGGCCTCAGCAGCGGCTGCGGTCCACCGTCAGCACCCCCTGTTCGGTGGCCAGCGAGCGGTCGTAGCAGCCGTCCGGGCCGTACAGCCGGTAGCGCTCGCTCGACGTGCCGACCGCGTGCCGCTGGTCGCGCGGCACGTCGAGGGTGTAGGCCGCGTCACCGTGGTAGGTGTCGTCGAGCCGCGACCAGCCGCCACGGGGCCGGGTGACGGCCGCCCGGTCGCCGAGGGTGAGTTCGGTGCGCAGCCGGTCGTCGGCGCCGATGGTGATGGCGCCGTTCACGGTGTACGTCCGGTCGGTGCGGGTCGTCCGGGGCGCCCCGCCCGCCCTGACGGTGACGCTCTGGTCGTCCGTCCAGGTGGCGTCGAGCGCGTCCGTGGTCTCACCGTCGTTCCAGCGGTGCACGGAGGTGTTGGCCAGCGTGCGGCTGACGGTGGTGGTCACCCGGCCGTGCGAGGTGTCGACGTATCCGGAGACGGTGAGCCGGTGCCCCGCGTCGGTGTCGACCCGGTACTCGCCGGAACCGGGCGTGTAGACGGAGGAGTTCGCCGGTTCGGAGGCCTTGATCCCGGTGACCCTCCCGGTCACCTGGGCCCGGTGGGCGTCCTGCCACACCAGGACGTTCACCGGGGCGCTCCAGCCGGACTGCCCCTCGGGCACTCCGACGACCGAGACCTCGACGCTGTGCGGGCGGCCGTCGTCGAGGAGTCCGGCGAACGGCGTCAGGTCGTATTCGATCGGCTTGACGTCGAAGGCGCGCGGGGCCGGAACGACGTACCAGAGGAACGGGTTGGACCAGCCGCCGGTCCACACGTTCGGGAACGGCGCGGCGATTCCGGCCAGTTGGCCGTCGACCTTGATCTGCACCTCCCGGTAGGGCCCCTTGTCCGCCTTGCAGGAGTACGACGCCGGGTCGGCCACCGTCAGATACCAGAACTCCTCGCAGCCGCCGCCGGATCCGGTGGCGTACACCTCGGCGACGATGCGCTCGCTGTTGCGCGGGGTGGTGAGGGTGGTGCCGTCGGCCAGGGTGAGCACCTTGTCGGGGACCGAGGCCTCGGGGCGCCCCGCGTAGAAGGTGAGGGTGGCCTTGACGTCGATGACGCCGGTGTAGGTGTCGTCGACAACGTTGCCGATGAGCATCTCGACGTCCTGCGTGGAGCGGAAGGTGTCGCTGTAGCCGGTGACGTCCTTCTCCACGTGCCACTCGATGCCGTCCGGCGAGGGCTCCGGGGTGGAGGTGCGCAGCACCACCACCCCGCCCACCTGCAGATATCCCAGTCGGTCGTACAGTAGGCCCTTCACCTTTCCGTACAGGCGCAGGACGTCCGTGCTCCAGTGGTCGCCGCA
>NZ_JBSHBL010000003.1:0-148732 GCF_053611985.1 Streptomyces sp. NPDC054770 | reverse complement strand
GGCGGCGGTGCATTACTCCCCCCGCGCCCCTCTGGGGCCGGGCGGGGGGGGGGGGGGGGGGGGGCGCCCCCCCCCCCCCCCCCCCGCCGACGTGCAGATAGCCCAGTCGGTCGTACTGACGGCCCTTCACCTTGCCGTCCAGCCGCAGGACGACCTTGCTCCAGTGGTCGCCGCAGCCCTGCGGGGGCGTGTACGTTCCCCGGTACGGCGTGAAGTCGCGGAACTGGGCCTCGGCCAGGGTGACTTGGCAGGACTTGGCGTCCTTGGGCACGGACACCGGCGGGGCCGCGGTCACCGGGTCGTGCCAGTCGGTGCCGAACTCGGCCGGGACGTCGGCGGCACGGGCGGCGGGGGCACCCGTACCGAGGAGCGCGCTCGCCAGGAGGGTCGCTCCGGCGAGCATGGACATGACGATCCGTCTTCTCATGGCCGGTGTTCTACGGGGAGTTGACCGCCCACCGCAATGGCCGGACCGGCCGACGACCGGCCGACGACTGACCGACAACCGCCCGGTCGGCCCCCCGGACCGGTCGACCGCACACCAAAGGCACCTGACGGCTCATATGGTGCTATGAGAGGATCGCGCTGCCACAGTGCTGCCATGGAGATCATGACCGCTCGCCACGCCCTGCGCGCCGCCCTGGCGCTCACGGGAGCCGTCGCGCTCACCGGCACCGGCTGTTCCGCCGGTGTCCCGCACCGGGGCCACGGGTCCGCCGCCCCCGGCGCCTCGGCGGCCGCGTCCGGACCCGCCCCCTCCCCCGGCTCACCCGGCATCGGCGACCCGCTCATGCCGCTGGACGGCAACGGCGGCTACACGGTCCGCCGTTACACCCTCGACCTGGACTGGCGGGCCCCCGAGACCCCCTTCCCGGCCGGTACCACCATCAGCGCCACCGCCACCCAGGCCCTGTCCCGCTTCGACCTGGACTTCGCCGGCAACACGCTGCACCAGGTCACCGTCGACGGCGCGCCGGCCGCCGCCGTACGCGACGGCGACGAACTCGTGATCACACCCGCACGGCCGATCCCGCGCGGCAGCACGTTCACCGTCCGCGTCGCCTACACCGCCGACCCCACCCAGCGCCGGCAGCGCAGCGACGCGATCCGCGAGTACGGCTGGGTGCCCACCCCCGACGGCACGCTGATCTGCGCCCAGCCCGACGGCGCCAAGATGGTCTTCCCGGTGAACGACCATCCCAGCCTGCGGGCCCCCGTCACCTTCCGCATCACCACCCCGCCGGGTCTGAGCGCGGTGGCCAACGGCCGGCTCGTCGACCGCGTCCGGCGACCCGGCGGACGGGTCCGGTGGACGTACGACTCGGAGGAACCCATCGCGGCGCAGCTGGTCCAGATGGCGATCGGGAAGTTCGAGTTCGTCGACGGCAAGGGACCGCACGGCCTCCCCGTGCGCGACGTGGTCCCCGACGGCCTGGTCTCCGACACCGAAGCCGACCGCTCGCTCACCCCGCGGCACCTGGCCTGGCTGGAACAGCGTCTCGGCCCGTACCCGTTCCGCCGCTACGGCGTCCTCGTCGGCGACACCGACCTGCCGGTGGCGTTGGAGACGCAGTCGCTGTCCGTCGTCCCCAAGGACGACCTGCTGGGCGACCGGGTCGACGCCGAACGCAATCTCGTCCACGAGCTGACCCACCATTGGACCGGTGACAGCGTCGCCGTCAGGCGCTGGTCCGACCTGTGGCTGAGCGAGGGTCACGCCCGTTTCTACGAACGGCTGTACTCCGCCGAGCACGGCGGCGTGAGCATGGAGGACGCCATGCGGGCGGCCTACGAGCAGCACGACCAATGGCGCCACGACGACGGAGCCCCGGCCGAACCCACCGAGCCGACGCTGTTCAAGGTGATGCGCTACGACGGCTCGGCGCTGGTGCTGTATGCCCTGCGGGAGAAGGTCGGTGACGACACGTTCGGCCGGATCGAGCGCACCTGGGTGACCCGGTACCGGGGGCGCGCGGCCGGTACCCGGGACTTCGTCGCGCTCGCCTCCGAGGTCGCGGGCGAGGATCTGACGCTCTTTCTGACGCCGTGGCTGTACGGGCCCGACACGCCGCCGATGCCGGGCCACCCCGACTGGCACGTGGACCCGGTCGAGGACGTCGGGGACTGAGCCCGCACGGTGCGCGGCCGCCGCCGGATGCCGGACCGGTGCCCGCCGACCGGGTGGCCTGTGCCGGAGCGCTGGGCCACCCGGTCGACGCTCGGCGCGCCGTGCCGGGCCGGGCACGGAAACGTACGGGGGGTGACGTGACGGGCAATCTCCTTGCCCTGGTTGCGACGAGCGTGCTTGGAGACCCTCAGCAAGCGGTTGGAGACCCTCTGGTATGAGAAGAACTGTCGCTCCACGAGTGCCCGGTGCCCTCCGGACGTGCCGCCTGACGGCCTGCCTGATCGCGACGGCCGCGCTGCTGCCACCACTGCTGATCCTCCCGGCGTCCGGAGCCGACGAGGCGGAGGACCAGCGTCTTCAGAACGCCTTCACGGACGCCGCGCGCGAGTTCCACGTGCCGCGCAGTGTGCTCATGAGCGTGTCCTACATGCAGTCCCGCTGGGACACCCATCCCGGCACCCCGAGCGTCGCGGGGGGCTACGGTCCGATGCACCTGGTGGACACCGACCGCGCCCCGGCCGATGCACCGGCACCGGGCCCCTCCGCGCCCGACGGCCGCAAGGCCGACCCGCTCGCGGGAACGGCGTTCGCCGCGGGCGGTCACGCCGTGCAGCCGGCGAACCTGGAACGCGCCGCACGGCTGATCCAGGTCCCCGCCGGACAGCTGCGGACGGACGCCGTGGCCAACGTACGTGGCGGCGCGGCGCTGCTGGCCGCCGCCCAACGGCATCTCGGCAAGCCGCTCAGCGCCGACCCGGAGGCCTGGTGGCAGGCGGTGGAACGTTTCCCCGGTACGCGTGACGTCACGTCGGCGGCGACCTACGCCGACGACGTCTTCGGCCTGATCCGCCGGGGCGCGCACCGGACCACCGCGGAAGGGCAGGAGGTCACCCTCCCCGCCACCCCCGGCGTCAGAGCGCACCCCGGCCCGCAGCCCCCCAAACGGCCGAAGAACGTCGAGTGCCCGCCCGAACTGGCCTGCGACTGGCTCGCCGCGCCCTACGAGGAGATCGACGACGACGGCGACTACGGCAACCACGATCTCGCCGACCGGCCGCGGGACCAGCGGATCGAGTACATCGTCATCCACGACACCGAGTCGACGCTGCCGAACATGTTCAAGACCGTGCAGGACCCGACCGAGGCGTCCTGGCACTACTCGATCCGCTCCAGTGACGGCCACATCACCCAGCACGTCAGGACGAAGGACGAGGCCTGGCACTCGGGCAGCAAGTTCGTGAACGCCCGCTCGATCGGCATCGAGCACGAGGGTTTCCTCGCCCACCCCGGGACCTGGTACACGGAGCAGATGTACCGGTCCTCGGCCCGGCTGGTGCGCTACCTGGCGAAGAAGTACGGCGTCCCGATGGACCGCCAGCACATCTTCGGCCACGACAACGTGCCGTCCCCGACCGGCGACAGCATCCCCGAGATGCACGAGGACCCGGGGCCGTTCTGGGACTGGCGGCACTACTTCGACCTGCTCGGCGCACCGCTGAAGGCCACGGCCGGACCGGACAGCCCCATGGTGATGATCCTGCCGGACTACGCCACCCACAAACCGCGGTACACGGGGTGCGACGGCGACGGCAAACGGTGCCAGCCGCACGGCTCCAGCGCCGTCCGCCTGTACACCCGGCCGGACGAGAACGCTCCGCTGATCCAGGACCCGGGCCGCAGGCCGGACGGCGACCCGTCCACGGAGGACGTCAGCGACCTGGGTTCGCGGGTCTCCACCGGCCAGATCTTCGCCGTGGCCGACCGCAGCGGCGAGTGGACGGCGATCTGGTACCAGGGCAACAAGGCGTGGTTCAAGAACCCGGTGGTGCACCCGACGGCCGTCGGCGCGAGCGGCCGCATGGTGACGCCCAGGGAGGGCCTGGACGAGATCCCGGTGTTCGGCCGGGCCCTGCCGGAGGAGGAGGCGTACCCGGAGGGAGTGGAGGAGGAAGAGGAGTCGCCGCTGCCGTACAGCCTGCGGGCCGGCCAGCGGTACGTGACCCAGTCCGGTGTCGGCGGCTCCTACGTCGACCGGTCCACCTTCTCCGACACGCCCCAGCCGGTGGTCCTGGGCCATGAGCGGTACTACGAGATCCAGTTCGGCCACCGGCTCGCCTACGTCCGGGCGGACGACGTGGACCTGCTGGACGCGCAGACCGGGACGGTGGGTCCGGGCGGCGGCGAGGCGGGCCCGGCCGGACAGTGACGCCCTACCGGGCCCGGACCGCGGCCCGCGCTAGGACAGCAGGCTCGGCCTGTCCCCCATCACCACGACGGGGTCACGGGCCGGGTCGAGCGTGCGCAGCAGGTACTCCATGGCCTCCTTGGAAAGGCCGATGCACGCCGAGGTGCCGCTGCCGTGGTCGAGGTGCAGCCAGATGCCGCCGCCCCTGCCGTCGCCCCAGGGGTGGGTGGTGTCGTGCGGCGGGGTGCCCCGCAGGCGGTTGTAGTCGATGGCGATGACGTAGTCGAAGTCGTGCCGGTACGCCGGGCTCCAGTAGTGCGGGGGCGTGTAGAGGTCCCGGCCCTGGTCGTAGGAGAGCCGGGTGCCCGGGTCGGGGAGCACTCCGCCGGCGTCGGTGACGGTGAACACGCCGACCGGGCTGCGTCCGTCGCCCGCGTAGTGGTCGGTGGTCCAGCCGGCCCGCCCGTTGTGGGCAGGCCAGCTGCCCACCGGCTGCCAGCCGCCGTCCTCCCGGCTGTACAGCACGACCGTCGAGTCGGCCGAGTCCCTGTCCTCGCCGTACACGGCGACGACCTGGCCGGAGCGGTCGGGGATCTGCGCCTGCCAGCGCGCGCCGACGCCGGGCAGCCGGCCCGGATCCCCGACGGGCGCGGCCCGGGCAGCCCTGGGGGGTCTGGTGTGCGGCCCCGGCAGGCCGTTCTTCGCGCCGCCGCTCGGTGACGCCTCGCAGGCGCTCAGGGTCACCAGGACGGCCCCGAGGACCGCCGCCGTGGCGGTCGTCCGCCGGACGCTCTTGATCTGCACCCGACCATCCTGGCATCACATACCGGGCAATCTAATAAATCTCCCGACATTACGCGCGTGTTGGGTGACAGGCCCTGGCCGGAAGCGGGCGGATTTCGACGGCTCCCAGGGAAAACCGTTTGATTTCGACGACGCTCCGACGCGAACCTTTCACGGCTTGTCGCCACCTCCCCCGACCCGAGCCGCTGGGACACCATGCAGATTCAAGATCTTCCGTATTCCGATCCGGGCGTGCCGGACGCACGTTCGGGCCCCCGGTTCCTGTGGTGGCTGGGACGGAATCAGCTGGGCGGCCAGCTCAAGTCACTGGCCTGGGGCCTGCTGCACTTCGTGTCCGTCTCCGCCCTCCCGTTCTGTGTGGGTCTCGCCGTCCAGGCCGTCGTCGACCGCTCCGGCACCCGGCTGGCCCTGACGGGCGGTCTGCTGGTGCTGTGCGGCACGGCGATCGCCGTCGGCGACACCTTCCTGCACCGGGCCGCCGTCACCAACTGGATCACCGCGGCCGCCCGGGTCCAGCAACTGCTCGCCCGAAAGGCCACCCAGCTGGGCTCCGCGCTGACCCGGCGGGTGGCGGCAGGTGAGGTGGTGGCGGTCTCCACCGGCGACGTCGAGAAGATCGGCTGGTTCGTGGAGGCGGCCTCCCGCTTCACCGCCTCCGCTTTGACGGTCGTCGTGGTCGGCGTCTCCCTGCTCCTCTACCAGCCGGCCCTCGGCTGGATCGTCGCCGCGGGTCTGCCCCTGGTCTCGCTGTCCGTGCTGCCGCTGCTGCCCCGGGCCACCCGGCGCGCCGACCTCCAGCGCGCCAAGGCCGGCCGGGCCACGGAGCTGGCCTCGGACACCGTCGCGGGACTGCGCGTGCTGCGCGGCATCGGCGGCGAGGACCTCTTCCTCGACCGCTACCGCCGTGCCTCCCAGGAAGTACGGCACGCCGCCGTGCGCAGCGCCCGGATGTGGTCGCTGATCTCCGCGATCCAGGTGCTGCTGCCCGGGCTGCTGCTGATCGCGGTCGTCTGGCACGGCGTCCAGCTGGCCCGGCAGGGCCGCGTCACCGTCGGCGAGCTGGTCACCGTCTACAGCGCGGTCATGATCCTCAACTACCCGTTGCAGAACTTCACCGAGATCGCCATGGCCTACTCCTTCTCGCGCCCGTCCGCGAAACGGGCCGCCCGGGTGCTCTCCCTGGAGCGGGCCACCGACACCGGCGGCTCACGAGCGGACACCGTGCCGGACGGCGACCTGTACGACCCGGACACCGGTCTGCTCGCGCCCGCGGGCCGGCTGACCGCCGTGGTCTGCGGCGACCCCGACGCTGCCGGACGCCTCGCCGAACGGCTGGGCGGCCACCCCGCCGAGGCCGGCACCTCCGTACTGCTCGGCGGCGTACCGCTCGACGAACTGCCCCTGGAGGCCGCCCGCACCGCGGTGCTCGTCCAGGACAAGGACCCGGTACTGCTGTCCGGTTCCCTGCGGGAGCTGCTCGACGTGCCGGCCTCCGGGGCCGTGCGGGCCGAGGACGCGCTCGCCGCCGCCCAGTGCGCGGACGTCCTGGCGGCCCTGGTGCAGGGCTCGCTGGACGTCACCGACCCGCTGGACGCCCGGATCACCGAGCGGGGCCGGTCCCTGTCGGGCGGGCAGCGCCAGCGGCTCGCGCTGGCCCGGTCGCTGATCACCGACCCCGGGGTGCTCGTCCTGGACGAGCCCACCTCCGCCGTCGACTCGCACACCGAGGCCCGGATCGCGGAGGGCGTCCACGCGCTGCGGTCCGGCCGTACGACCGTGGTGTTCACCTCCTCGCCGCTGCTGCTCGACCGGGCCGACCGGGTGGTCCTCGTCCACGAGGGCGAGGTCGTGGCGGTCGGCGTGCACCGCGAACTGGTCCGCACCGAGCGGCGGTACCGGTCCGTCGTGACACGCGAGACGGACGACGAGACCGTGCTGCAAGGCGCGGCGCTGGAAGAGAACGAAGCCGCGCTGCGAGACCCGGCGCTGAAAGAGAACGACGCCGTGCTGCGAGGCAGGGCACTGGAAGAGATCGAGGAGAGCGCATGATCGGCGTCGCGCCACCGGCGTACGACCCGGCGGCCCCGACGACGGCCACCACCCTGCCCGTCGGCGCCACCGCGACCGTACGCGCCTACGTGGCCGAACTGTTCCGCCGGCACCGCCGGGCCTTCTCCCTCCTGATCGCCGTCAACACGGTGGCCGTGGTCTCCTCCATGGCCGGCCCGTACCTGCTCGGCGGGCTCGTCGAGCGGGTCTCGGACGGCGCCCGCGAACTCCATCTGGGCCTGACCATCGGCCTGTTCGTGCTCGCGCTCGCCGTCCAGGCAGTCTTCGTGCGCGAGGTGCGGCTGCGGGGTGCCGTGCTGGGCGAGCGGATGCTGGCCGACCTGCGCGAGGACTTCCTGGTCCGGTCGGTCGGGCTGCCGCCGGGCGTCCTGGAACGGGCGGGCACGGGCGACCTGCTGTCCCGGATCACCACGGACATCGACCGGCTGGCCAACGCCATGCGGGAGGCCGTGCCGCAGCTGTCGATCGGCGTGGTGTGGGTCGTGCTGCTGATCGGCGGGCTCGCCGTCACCGCTCCGCCGCTGGCCGCCAGCGTGCTGCTCGCCCTGCCGGTACTGGTGGTCGCCTGCCGCTGGTACTTCCGGCGGGCGCCCGCCGGCTACCGCTCCGAGGCCGCCGGATACGCGTCCGTGGCCGCCGCCCTCGCGGAGTCCGTGGACGCCGGGCACACCATCGAGGCACACCGGCTCGGCGCCCGCCGCATCGCCCTGTCCGATCGCCGGGTCAAGGAGTGGACGTCCTGGGAGCGGTACACCCTGTGGCTGCGGTCGGTGCTGTTCCCGGCGATCAACGCCACCCACGTCACGATCCTCGGCTCGGTGCTGATGATCGGCGGCGCCTTCGTCCTGAAGGGCTGGCTCGACGTCGGCCAGCTGACCACGGGCGCGCTCATCGCCCAGATGCTCGTCGACCCGGTGAACCTGATCCTGCGCTGGTACGACGAGGTCCAGGTCGCCCAGGTGTCGCTGGCCCGGCTGGTCGGCGTCCGGGACATCGAGCCGGACGCCGGGGACGCCGCACTGGCCCCCGCCGGCCGCGAGGTGCACGCGGACGAGGTCCGCTTCGGCTACCTCCAGGGCGTCGACGTGCTGCGCGAGGTCTCCCTGGAGGTCGCGCCCGGCACCCGGCTGGCCCTGGTCGGCCCCTCGGGCGCGGGCAAGTCCACCCTCGGCCGGCTGCTCGCCGGGATCTACGCGCCCCGGGACGGCCGGATCACCCTGGGCGGCGCGGAACTGTCCCGGATGACCGCCGAGCGGGTCCGTTCCCATGTCGCCCTCGTCAACCAGGAGCACCACGTCTTCGTGGGCTCCCTGCGCGACAACCTGCTGCTCGCCAGGACCGACGCGGCGGACGCCGAACTCTGGGCGGCCCTCGGCGCGGTCGACGCGGACGGCTGGGCACGGGCCCTGGCGGAGGGACTGGACACCGAGGTCGGCTCGGGTGGGCTCGCGCTGACCCCGGCGCAGGCGCAGCAGATCGCGCTGGCCCGGCTGGTGCTGGCCGACCCGCACACGCTGGTCCTGGACGAGGCGACCTCGCTCCTGGACCCGCGCGCCGCCCGTCATCTGGAGCGGTCCCTGGCCCGGGTCCTGGACGGCCGCACCGTCGTCGCCATCGCCCACCGGCTGCACACCGCCCATGACGCGGACGTCATCGCCGTGGTCGAGAACGGCCGGATCAGCGAGCTCGGCAGCCACGAGGCACTGGTGGCTGCCGATGGCGCCTACGCGGCGCTGTGGCGGTCCTGGCACGGGTGACCGGCCGCGGCACGGGGTGCGGCACGGGGTGTGCGCCGCAGGTCGCACCCCGTGCCGTTGCGCGGGTGCGAGCAGGGGTGGAAGGCTGGAGAGCGGCACCGGTTCGGGGGCCGGACGGGAACCGTGCGGTTCCCGTCGCGTACCCGTGCCGAGCGTGCCGGCGATCCGCCCCGCGGACCGCGTCCTCACTCCCTGGAGGTAGCCGTGACCACCGCCGACGGATGGGGGGACGACGTCTACCAGCCCGACGGATCCGAGATCCGTGAGGACACGGGGCTGCTCGACGTGGAGGACACGCTGGAGTCCGACGGCGTCAGCGATCCCCTGGACCGTGGCTGGTCCCCGCCCGAGCGGCCGTGGGCGGTGGAGCACACCGGGGTGACCGCCGCGGAGCGCCACCGAGGCGAGACGCTGGACCAGCGGCTCGCCGAGGAACTGCCCGACCCGGCCGTCCGTGACGACGACGGCATCGGCGACTGCCAGGGCAGCGACGGCGAGCTCCTGGACAACGAGGTCGGCGACCTGCGCTCCGGCCGGCTCGTGGCCCCGAACGAGGGGACGCACGAGGACGACGAGAACGGCCTCGTCGCCACCGACATCGGCATCGACGGCGCCGGGGCCTCCGCCGAGGAGGCCGCGATGCACATCGTCGACGAGGACACCGCCTACGGCTGAGCCCGCCCGCCCCTGCCCGCCCGCCCCGTCCTTCGAGGAGCCGCCATGCAGCAGGACAAGCACCCCGACTACCATCCCGTGGTCTTCCGCGACCGCGCCGCCGGATACGCCTTCCTGACCCGGTCCACCGCGACCAGCGACCAGACCATCGACTGGGACGACGGCCAGTCCTACCCGGTGGTCGACGTGGAGATCTCGTCCGAGAGCCACCCCTTCTACACCGGGAAGGCCCGCACGGTGGACTCCGAGGGCCGCGTCGCCGCGTTCGAGCGCCGCTACGGGAGCGGCTCGGGGACGGCGGGCTGACCCTCGGGGCCCGGCCGGCCGCTGGGTCAGATCACGTTCAGGGCGGCCGCGCAGCCTATGCCGCCGAGCACCATGAACACCGGCATGAGCACCTTCAGCTCGACCCAGCTGCCGGCGCGGAAGCGCATCACCTTCGGCGGGCCCAGCGGGTACCAGCGCCTGCGGCCGATCGGGATCGGCCACAGGACCGGGCATCCGGAGACCGTCAGCGCGTCCCCGATGTCGTGCACCAGCGCCCCCAGCACCACCGGCAGCCCCAGCCACAGGTACCCCTGGCCGGGCTGGGTGAACAGCCAGTCCGAGCCGTTGCCCGGCTTGTCCAGGACGCCGGCCAGGATCCAGGCGCTGGTGGCCGCCAGCAGCCACACCAGAACGTCGCTGCTGGAGCCTCGCGCCGCCCGCCACAGCAGGCCCTCGATCGCCAGCACCATGTGCGCGAAGAGGATCGCCAGCACCGCCCAGCGGCCACCGAGGATCGCCGCGGCCGAGCAGCTCCCGCCGATGAACGCAGCCCATACCCAGGTGTGCGTCAGCGTCCGGTGGCCGCCGTTGCGGCGCGGGTCGCCCGCCATCCGGGTCGCCTTGTAGACGGCATAGGACAGCTTGTCCACGATCTCGCAGACCCAGCGCGAGAGCGGTCCGAAGGCCCGCGAGATGGTCGCCGCCTTGTGGTCGAGGTCCGGGGCGAGCGCGGCGCCGGCGCAGATCAGCGCTCCGACCAGCAGCACCGGCCAGGGCATCGTATGTCCGGTCGCCGCCGCCGCGGCTCCTACGCCGAGCCAGGCGGCGGCCCCCGACAGTGAGTGTGCTGGTCCCATCATGGCCGTTGCCCGCCCCATTCCTCGTAATCCGCTGTCCAGTTGACCGGGTGCGATGACGCTCCGTCGGCGACACAGCGTAGCGGCCATGATCTTCGTGCTCGAAGCCGATTCCCCCCTCGGGGGGTGGGCCAGGCAAGATGGGTGCGTGACCCTCATCGATCAGCTGCCGCCGACCGCCGACCCCGACGCCCTCTACGAAGCCTTCGAAGCCTGGGCGCAGGAGCGCGGTCTCACGCTCTACCCCCACCAGGAGGAGGCGCTGATCGAGGCGGTCTCCGGGGCGAACGTGATCGTGTCGACGCCGACCGGCTCCGGCAAGAGCATGATCGCCGCGGGCGCGCACTTCGCCGCGCTGGCCCGCGACGAGGTCACCTTCTACACGGCCCCGATCAAGGCGCTGGTGTCGGAGAAGTTCTTCGAGCTGTGCAAGCTCTTCGGCACCGAGAACGTCGGCATGCTCACCGGCGACGCCTCCGTGAACTCCGACGCGCCCGTCATCTGCTGCACCGCCGAGGTGCTCGCCTCCATCGCGCTGCGCGACGGGAAGCAGGCGGACGTCGGCCAGGTCGTCATGGACGAGTTCCACTTCTACGCCGAGGGCGACCGCGGCTGGGCCTGGCAGATCCCGCTCCTCGAACTGCCGCAGGCGCAGTTCATCCTGATGTCGGCCACCCTCGGCGACGTCTCCTTCTTCGAGAAGGACCTGGCCCGCCGCACCGGCCGCCCCACCGCGGTGGTCCGCTCGGCGACCCGCCCGGTGCCGCTCTCCTACGAGTACCAGCTCACCCCGATGACCGAGACGCTCACCGAGCTCCTGGAGAGCAGGCAGGCGCCGGTGTACATCGTGCACTTCACCCAGGCGCAGGCGGTGGAGCGGGCGCAGGCACTGATGAGCATCAACATGTCCTCGAAGGAGGAGAAGGAGCAGATCGCCGAGCTGATCGGCAACTTCCGCTTCACCACCAAGTTCGGCCAGAACCTCTCCCGTTACGTCCGCCACGGCATCGGCGTGCACCACGCCGGCATGCTCCCCAAGTACCGGCGGCTGGTGGAGAAGCTCGCGCAGGCCGGTCTGCTGAAGGTCATCTGCGGTACCGACACCCTGGGCGTGGGCGTCAACGTGCCCATCCGCACGGTGCTGTTCACCGCCCTCACCAAGTACGACGGCAACCGCGTGCGCACCCTGCGCGCCCGGGAGTTCCACCAGATCGCCGGCCGCGCGGGGCGCGCGGGGTTCGACACCGCCGGTCTGGTGGTCGCGCAGGCGCCCGAGCACGTCATCGAGAACGAGAAGGCGCTGGCGAAGGCGGGCGACGACCCGAAGAAACGGCGCAAGGTGGTGCGCAAGAAGGCGCCGGAGGGCTTCGTCGGCTGGACGGAGAACACCTTCGAGAAGCTGATCGCGTCCGAGCCGGAGCCGCTGACGTCCCGGTTCCGGGTGACGCACACGATGCTGCTGTCGGTGATCGCCCGCCCGGGCAACGCCTTCGAGGCGATGCGCCATCTGCTGGAGGACAACCACGAGCCGCGCAAGCAGCAGCTGCGGCACATCCGCCGGGCGATCGCGATCTACCGTTCGCTGCTCGACGGCGGCATCGTCGAGAAGCTCGACGAGCCCGACGCCACCGGCCGGATCGTCCGGCTCACGGTCGACCTCCAGCAGGACTTCGCGCTCAACCAGCCGCTGTCCACGTTCGCCCTCGCCGCGTTCGAACTCCTCGACCCCGAATCGCCGTCGTACGCCCTCGACATGGTGTCCGTCGTGGAGTCCACCCTGGACGACCCGCGGCAGATCCTGGCCGCCCAGATGAACAAGGCGAAGGGCGAGGCCGTGGCCGCGATGAAGGCGGACGGCGTCGAGTACGAGGAGCGCATGGAGCGCCTCCAGGACGTCAGCTACCCGAAGCCTCTGGAAGAGCTGCTCTTCCACGCCTACAACACCTACCGCAAGAGCCACCCCTGGGTCGGCGACCATCCGCTGTCGCCGAAGTCGGTCATCCGCGACATGTACGAACGGGCGCTGACCTTCACGGAGTTGGTGTCGCTCTACGAGCTGGCCCGCACCGAGGGCATCGTGCTGCGCTACCTCGCGAGCGCCTACAAGGCCCTCGACCACAACATCCCGGACGACCTGAAGTCCGAGGACCTGCAGGACCTGATCGAGTGGCTGGGCGAGACGGTCCGGCAGGTCGACTCCAGCCTGCTGGACGAGTGGGAGCAGCTCGCCAACCCGGAGGAGATGACCGCCGAGGAGGCCCAGGAGAAGGCCGACGAGGTCAAGCCGGTCACCGCCAACGCGCGTGCCTTCCGGGTCCTGGTGCGCAACGCGATGTTCCGGCGCGTGGAGCTCGCCGCCCTCGACCAGGTCGACGAACTGGGCGAGATGGACGCGGACTCCGGCTGGGACGCCGAGGCCTGGGGCGAGGCGATGGACAAGTACTGGGACGAGTACGAGGACCTCGGCACCGGCCCCGACGCCCGCGGCCCGAAGCTGCTCGTGATCCAGGAGGAGCCGCGGGACGCGCTGTGGCGGGTCCGGCAGATCTTCGACGACCCGAACGACGACCACGACTGGGGCATCAGCGCGGAGATCGACCTGACCGCCTCCGACGCCGAGGGCCGCGCGGTCGTCCGCGTCACCGACGTCGGCCAGCTCTGAGCACAGGCCCCGGAACAGGTTCGAGTACAGCCACCGGCACAGGAGAATCCAACCCATGACCAACCCGGCCGAGAGACTGGTCGACCTGCTCGACCTGGAGCAGATCGAGGTCAACATCTTCCGAGGCCGCAGTCCCCAGGAGTCCCTCCAGCGGGTCTTCGGCGGACAGGTGGCCGGCCAGGCGCTGGTCGCCGCCAGCCGCACCACGGAGGGCGACCGGCCGGTGCACTCGCTGCACGCGTACTTCCTGCGCCCGGGCCGGCCCGGCGTCCCGATCGTGTACCAGGTCGAACGGGTCCGGGACGGGCGGTCGTTCACGACGCGCCGGGTCACCGCCGTGCAGCAGGGCCGCACGATCTTCAATCTGACCGCCTCCTTCCACAAGCCCGAGGTGGGAGCTTTCGAGCACCAGCTGCCGCCGGCCCGCGAGGTGCCGCACCCGGAGTCGCTGCCGACGCTCGCCGAGGAGATCCGCAAGCATCTGGGCGAGCTGCCCGAGCAGTTGGAGCGGATGGCACGCCGCCAGCCCTTCGACATCCGCTATGTCGACCGGCTGCGCTGGCACTCCGAGGAGATAGCGGGCGCCGAGCCGCGCAGCGCGGTGTGGATGCGCGCGGTCGGCCCGCTGGGCGACGATCCGCTGGTGCACACCTGCGCACTGACCTACGCCAGTGACATGACCCTCCTGGACGCGGTCCGCGTCCCCGTCGAACCGCTGTGGGGGCCAAGGAACTTCGACATCGCCTCGCTGGACCACGCCATGTGGTTCCACCGGCCGTTCCGCGCGGACGAGTGGTTCCTGTACGAGCAGGAGTCTCCCGTCGCCACGGGCGGGCTGGGCCTGGCCCGCGGGCGGGTCTACGACCTCGACGGGCGGCTGCTGGTGTCGGTCGTCCAGGAGGGGTTGTTCCGCGCGCTCTAGCGGCAGCGGACGGCGTCTGCCGGACGGCAGGACACCGGTGCGGTCCGGGCCGTCGGTCAGTGGGCGGGCCGCGGGTTTCTGCGCAGCAGCCACCCGCGCAGGCCGCGGACGAGTGCCGGCCGGCCGGGGACGGGGTGCCGGGACGGTACGGCCGGGCGGGGCTCCGGCCGGTGGGTGCGGGCCTGCGCGACTTCCCGTGCCAGGTCGTGCCTGAACCAGTCGATCTCGTCCGGGTCGGCCGCCGTCATGAGTTCCTCGGCGAGCTGCGCGGCCGGCGAGCCCGGCGTGCCGTGGGCGGGCGGGCCGGCCGCAAGGCCGTCACGCGGGCGCGTTCGTGAGGGTCCGTGAGCACGTCGTCGATGTCGCCGGGGTCCAGGAAGCCGGCCACCACCCCGGCCCGCTGCCAGGGCCCGTCCGCCTGCCGCAGCAGGAAACCGCAGTGGCGGCCACGCCAGTTGCGGGCCCGCCGGTCCGCGCCCGCCCGCAGCCGGTCGCTCAGCTCCGCGGGCGTACGGCCGGTGAGCAGCGGCGCGTTCTTCTCGTCGGCTGCGAACCGCCTTAGCTCCTCGGCCAGATAGAGCCAGACCACGGCCCGGTAGCGATTCGGGTACCACTTCACCGGGGTCACCAGGCCGAGTTTCGCGAAGCGGGTGAACCTGCCCGCCGGGATCCCCATCAGGGCGGCGCCCTCGGTCGTCCCCACGACCTGCACGCTCTCGCGGAGGGATTCGGCCCGGGCCTGGAGGCGGTCGATCTCGGTGCGGGGGACGCGGCGGCCGCCGCCGTCTCCCCCGCCTCCGTCGTCGGGTACGGTGCGGATCCGTCCGAGGTGTACCGCGAGGTCGAACTCACCCCGCTTGAGGCCCAGTTCGCGGGCAGCCCGGCTCGGCGCGCAGGTGAGCGGGCGGGATGGGGTGAGGGTGGTGGCGGACATGGTCGTTCTCCCCCGTGGAGTGGGTGGCTCGCGCCCGGTGCGCTCGCCGTGGAAAAGACCGTAGCCGTTTCGGCGAGACTCGTGGCGGGCCTGTGGATAACTCCACGGCGGGGCATGAATCCGCAGGTCAGAGGTCTATGACGGAGGAGCGCTCCGGTTGCCGGGCGTCCACCGCGAGGTGTTCGCCGACGCGGTTGACCAGCAGGGTCATCTCGTAGGCGATCTGACCGATGTCGGCCTCCGCGCCGCTGAGCACGCACAGGCAGCTGCCGGTTCCGGCCGCGGTGACGAACAGGACCGCCTCGTCGTACTCGATCATCGTCTGGCGGACCTGGCCCGCGCCGAAGTGGCGTCCGGAGCCCTTGGCGAGACTGTGCAGCCCGGAGGCGACGGCCGCCAGGTGCTCGGCGTCCTCCCGGCGAAGGCCCGTGCTCGCTCCCGTGACCAGTCCGTCGTTGGACAGGACCAGCGCGTGCCGTACATGTTCCACGCGCTCGGTCAGGTCGTCGAGCAGCCAGCCGAGTCCCTGGTTCTGCGCCATGTCGTAGCGTCTCCCCGTGTACCGTCTCCCCCTGGCTGGAGGATCTCCCCGCCAGCCTTCCCCACCACCGGCGTCCGGGCAAGGAGGATGGGGACATGGCACAGAAGATGACCGACGAGGAATGGCGGGCATTCGTCTCGCACGGCACCCGCACCGGCAAACTGTCCACCGTCAGCGCCGATGGCAGCCCGCATGTGGCCCCCATCTGGTTCCTGCTGGACGGTGACGAACTGGTCTTCAACACCGGCAAGGAGACCGTAAAAGGGCGCAATCTCGCCCGTGACGGGCGTGTCGCCCTCTGCGTGGACGACGACCGGCCGCCCTTCAATTTCGTGGTGCTGAGCGGGCGTGCCCGGCTGTCGGAGGACCTGGGCGAGCTCCGTGATTCGGCCACCCGGATCTCGGCCCGCTACATGGGGGCGGAGCGCGCTGAGGAGTTCGGCGCCCGCAACGGCGTCCCCGGCGAACTGCTGGTCCGGGTCACCGTGGAGAAGGTGGTGGCGCTCAAGGACCTCGCGGGCTGAGACTCAGCCCACCGAGTCGAGGAGCCGGGCGGTGTGCATCCGTCCGGCGTACTCGACGAGCCGGATCAGCACCTCCTTGCCGGAGTCCCGGTCGCGGGCGTCGCACAGGACCACGGGCGTGCCCTGGTCGAGGTCGAGGGCGCGGGAGACGTCGTGGGCGCCGTAGCTCCGGGCACCGGTGAAGCAGTTGACGGCGACGACGAACGGGATGTGCCGGTGCTCGAAGTAGTCGACCGCCGGGAAGCAGTCCTCCAGGCGGCGGGTGTCGGCGAGGACGACGGCGCCGAGTGCTCCTTGCGACAGCTCGTCCCAGAGGAACCAGAAGCGGTCCTGGCCCGGGGTGCCGAAGAGGTACAGGGAGAGGCCGGAGCGGATGGTGATGCGGCCGAAGTCCATGGCGACGGTGGTGGTGACCTTCTGGTCCACGCCGTCCGTGTCGTCCACCAGCTGGCCGGCCTCGCTGAGCATCTCCTCGGTGCGCAGCGGCCGGATCTCGCTGACGGCGCCGACCAGGGTCGTCTTCCCGACGCCGAAGCCGCCGGCGACCAGTATCTTGAGCGCCATGGCCGACGTGTCGTCGGCGGTGGACTCGGAGTGCTCGGAGTGCTCAGAGACCATGATCACTTCTCTCGGAGGGCTCTCGGGAGGACCTGCTGCGGCAGGCGTCGGGACGCCCGTGGAGCGGCACGGGACGATGCGAAGCCAGCATCATGGCAACTGGCATCCCGTCGCGGGCGGGCGGACCGGAACGTGTCTGTTCTGACCGGCTCGCGCCCGGTTGGTTCCGGATGCTCATCTACAGTGCCCGCAATCCCTCGATGACCTCGCGCAGAATCCGTTCGTCGGGCAGCTGGGCCGGTGGCACCGGACGGCTCACGGTGACGCGGCCCAGTTCCAGCAGGTCGCCCAGGAGCACCCGGACCACACCCACGGGGAGGTCTGCGCCGGCGGCGAGTTCGGCGACGGACTGCGTCTCCGGCCGGCACAGGTCGACCAGTGCGCGGTGTTCGGGGCCGAGCAGGGCGTCGTCGTCGGTGCCGGCCGCGCCCGGGTCGAGCGTGACCAGGGCGATCAGGTCGAACTTCACGCCGGTGGGGCCGGGTTCGGTGCGGCCCCCGGTCATGGCGTAGGGGCGGACCAGGGGCCCGGCCTCGCCGTCGTACCACTGGCTGCCCGGCTCGCGCGGGGCGCCGGTCATGTACTCGGTCATCGGTGGCGGCTTCCGGCTCAGCCGGCGGCGGGCGGCCGGGCGGCGACCCGCGGCGCGGTGTGGAGGTGCTCGCCGACGCGCTTGACCAGGCGGGCCATCTCGTAGGCGACCAGGCCGATGTCGGCGGTCGCGTCGGTGAGCAGGGCGAGGCAGGAGCCGTCGCCGGCGGCGGCCACGAAGAGGAAGGCGTCGTCCATCTCGACCATGGTCTGGCGTACCCCGCCGGCCCCGAAGTGCCGTCCGGCGCCTTTGGCGAGGCTGTTGAAACCGGAGGCCACGGCGGCGAGGTGCTCGGCGTCCTCGCGTTTGAGGCCGGTCGAGGCGCCGACGGCGAGGCCGTCGTTGGACAGCACGACGGCGTGCCGTACCTCGGTGACGCGCAGCACCAGGTCGTCAAGGAGCCAGTCGAGTTCGCCGGAGCGCCGGTCTGTCCTCGTGCTCGGATCCTGGATCATGGGCGGTCTCCTTCGGTGCTGTCGGTGCCGTCTTCGGCTCGCGGGGCGGCTCCGCGGCCGGGTCGTCTGCCTCCGCCGCGCGCCCAGCCGTCGCGGTAGGCGGTCATGCGGTCGCGGACGAGTTCGGGGGTGCGCTCGTCCCCGCCGCGGGCGGGCGCCGGCTCCTCGGCGCGGGGATCACGCAGCTGAGGAGCGAGGCTCGCCTGGCGCACCCGGCGTGGCAGAGCCTCGTCGGAGGGATCGGAGTCGTGCGGTGGGCGGTGCGGCCTCAAGGTGGTGACTCCGGGGGGCGGGGGTTCGGGCGCGGCGCGCGGGGCGGTGTGGGTGGCGGCGAGGGCGGGCCGGACGGCGGGGGCGGGCTCCGGAAGGGCGGCGCCCGGCACGCGTGCGTACGCGCGTGCCGGTGCCTGTTCGGTGTCGGCCGCCGGGCGGACGGCACGTTCCGCCGGGCCGCCGTGCAGCAGGGCCTTCGGCAGCAGGACCACCGCGGTGGTGCCGCCGTACGGGGACGTGCGCAGGTGCACCTTGATGCCGTGGCGGGCCGCGAGTCTGCTGACCACGAAGAGGCCCAGCCGGTCGCTGTCGAACAGGTCGAGGGTCTCGGACTGCTCGATGCGCCGGTTGGCCTCGGCGAGGGTCTCCTGCCCCATGCCGAGCCCGCGGTCCTCGACCTCCAGGGCATACCCGTTGCCGACGGGCTCTCCGCTGATGCGCACGCGCGTGTGCGGCGGCGAGAACTGGGCGGCGTTCTCCACGACTTCGGCGAGCAGGTGCGTGAGGTCGGCGACGGCCGCGCCGATGACGGCTGCCTCGGGGAGCTGTCGTACCTCCACGCGCGCGTAGTCCTCGACTTCGGACACGGCGGCCCGGACGACGTTGGTCAGGGACACCGGCATCCGCCAGGCCCGACCGGGGGCGGCTCCGGAGAGGATGATCAGGCTCTCCGCGTGGCGGCGCATCCGGGTGGTGAGGTGGTCGAGGCGGAAGAGGTCGCTCAGTTCGCTGGGGTCGTCGGAGCGGCGTTCCATGCTGTCCAGCAGGCTCAGCTGGCGGTGGACCAGGATCTGGCTGCGGCGGGCGAGGTTGACGAAGACTCCCGAGATGCCGCTGGCGAGTTCGGCGCGTTCCACGGCGGCGCGCAGGGCGGCGCGGTGCACGGTGCCGAGGGCCTCGGCGACCTGTCCGGTCTCGTCCTCCGCGGGCGGCCCGGGGGGCGCCTCGGCCCGGACGTCGATCTCCTCGCCGGCCCGCAGCCGGCGCATCGCCTCGGGGAGTTTGCGGCGGGCGATCTCCAGGGCGCTGTTGCGCAGGCTGACCAGCTCGACGACGAGGCCGCGCCCGATGCGTACGGAGATGACGAGCGAGGCGGCCACGGCGAGCAGACCGAACAGGACGGCGGCGCCGGCCGGGGTGAACAGACCGCGTGCGAACGGATCGGCCCGGCCCGCCACCGCGCGGGCCGTGGCGGCCTGGATGTTCCGCATGCCGTCTTGCACGCGTGCGTGCGCGGTGTTCCAGCCGGCTTCCGGGGCCGCGCCGACCGCCTTGGCGCCGGGTGGGCTCGTGAGGATCCGGTCCTCGGCGGTGCTCAGCGCGGTGTAGTCGTCGCCGTCGGCGAGCCGGTGCCAGGCGGTGCGCTGGGCCCCGGGCAGATCGGTGACGGCCGCGTCGGTGAGGACGCGGCGGGTCTCGGCGGCGCCGGTGAACACCCGCAGTCGCTCGCCGTCGAGGCCGCCGGCCAGCCGGGCACCGCCGAGGACCGCGTCCTCCTGGGCGAGCGCCTCGCCCGCGCGGGAGAACTCGAGGAGCACGCGCGCGTCGGAGCCCATGTCGTCGGCCTGGATGCCGGTGAGGGCGCCGTCCACGGCGAAGGCCGAGGCGATGGCCTGCGTGTACTGCCCGTAGGCCGTGTCCCAGCCGGCGCCGTGGTTCTGTACCGCTCGCCGCAGGGTGCGCAGTTGCTCGGCGCCGGTGACGAAGGCCTTCAGGCGCTGGGCGACACCGGAGGGCAGTTCCTCGCTGTCGGCGACGGTGCTGTCCTTGCCGAGCCGTAGTCCGGCCACGGCCTGATCGGTTCGGGCGCCGAGCCGCTTGAGGTCCGCGGTCTGTTCGGCGGCGGGGTCGGTCGCGTACCGGACCGCGGCGGCCCGCTCGGCCTGGAGCGCGGCGACGGCGGTGGCGACCGGGGTGCGCAGCGCGGCGTCGACGCGCTGGGACTGGCGCAGCCGGGCCACGTCCTGTGCCGTGGTGACCGTGGCGTACGCCCACAGGGCGAGCAGGGACATGACCGGCACCATGAGCAGGCAGACGACCTTGGCCCGCACGGTCCGCGGACGGATCCGCCAGCCTCCGGGTCGCGTGGGCGCGTTGTCCGCAGTGGTGCCGTCGGGGTCGTCGGCCGGTTCGTCGGCGGGTGGTCCGGCGTGCGCGCGGCGGCCGCGCGGCGGCTGCGGCAACGGTGTCTCCGGGCCTGCTGTGGGGGTCCTACGGGGTGTACGCATGGCCTCCTCGCTCGGGAAGGGTGGATCGGTGCCGGGTCAGCGTGCGGCGCCCGCGACGGGCCGCTGGGCCGAGGCGGACGCCTCGCGCTCCCCGGCCGTGGGCGAGAGCGCGACGAAGGCCGAGGTGAGGAACAGATAGGACCCGAGGCCCACGGCGAGGGGGAAGATGAACTGCATCGCCGTGGCCCCCGGCAGATGGCTGCCGGAGGGCGTGACGTGCACGCTGACCGCGAACATCCCGGTGTAGTGCATGCTGCTCACGGCCGCTCCCATGACCAGGGAGGCGGCGGTGACGGCGACGGGCGAGCTGATGTTGAGCGCCGCCCACAGGGCCGCGGTCGCGGCGACCACGGCGATGAGGACGGAGAGCCCGACGAGCATCGGGTCGTAGTGCACGGCGCCGTGCAGCCGGACGGCCGCCATGCCGAGGTAGTGCATGCTGGCGACGCCCAGCCCGGTGGTGAGGCCGCCCAGCAGGAGAGCCCGGTTGCGGTCGCGGCTGTAGCCGACGGCGAAGACACCGGCGCTGACGACGACCACCGCGACGAGCAGGCTGAGGACGGTCAGCGGTACGTCGTAGCGGATGTCGGTGCCGCTGACGCTGAAGCCGAGCATGGCCACGAAGTGCATGGTCCAGATGCCGGTGCCGAGTGCGGAGGCCGCGGTGAGCAGCCAGTTGCGGCGCGCGCGGCCGGTACTGCCGAGCGCGCGGACGGTGCAGCGCAGCCCCAGTGCGGCGCCTATGCAGGCCATGACGTACGACAGCACGGGGGTCAGCCAGCCGAAGGTGGCGTGGTCCAGGTGTCCCATGGCTCAGGGACGCTAGGGGGCACGGGCGCACAAAGGGGGCGCATTTCGAAAGGTGCTGCAATATGACTCAGAGATGTGCCGGAACGATCGCGTCCCGCTCGAACGTGCGCACAGGGTCGTCCTCCGTGACGGTGAGGGATCATGCGGACCATGAGCGATGACCACACACATGTCCGGGAGTTCTTCACCGCGCGGGCGGCCGACTGGGACGGCAGATTCCCCGACGACGGTCCCGCGTACGCTGCCGCCGTCGCCGGTCTGGGGCTGCGCGCGGGCGACCGGGTGCTCGACGCGGGGTGCGGCACCGGGCGCGCCCTGCCGCCGCTCCGCGGGGCCGTGGGGCCCAGCGGCGTGGTCCTCGGGATGGACCTCACCCCGGCGATGCTCCAGGCCGCCAGGCGGGCCGGCCGGGACCGTGCCGGGCAGTTGCTGCTCGCCGACGTCGCCATGCTGCCGGTGCGGTCGGCGTCCCTCGACGCCGTGTTCGCCGCGGGCCTGATCGCCCATCTGCCCCGCCCGGCGGAGAACCTGCGGGAGTTGGCGCGCGTGGTCCGCCCCGGCGGCACCCTCGCCCTCTTCCACCCCATCGGCCGGGCCACGCTCGCGGCTCGCCAGGGTCGGCAGATCACGCCGGACGACCTGCGCGCGGAGGGCAACCTCGGCCCGCTGCTGGCCGGTTCGGGCTGGCGCATGACGTCGTACGTGGACGAGGACGCCCGGTTCCTGGCGCTGGCGGTCCGCGAAGGCTAGCCGGCGACTGGCCGCTGTGCGCCGGGGCCGGTCGAGGCGCCCGGGCGGTGCCCTCTTCTGTTGCCGGAGCTTCAACTCTAGGTTCGACAGAGGAAGCCACATGCTCGGCGGCGGCAGGGGAAAGGGGCCCGCGTGTTCGACCGGATCCGCAAGTACGCAGGCAGATTTCGAGGCGCCGGGGGCGCGGAGGTGCCGGAGCGGCGTGCGAGCCGTGAGCGCCGCACGCACAACTTGTTCGAGGCCGCGGCCGTCTATGTCGCGGCCCGGGCGGAGGACGACCAGGACCGGATCGAGGAGGCGGCGGCCTGGGTGTCGCCGGAGGCGCTGTCGTTCGGGGTCACCGAGCTGGCGTGCCGGGCCGTGATCACCCTGGCCCGGGAGCGTGACGAGTCGCCGGCGACGGTGGCACGCGATCTTCTCGGACTGCCCGTGGTCTGACCCTTCGGTACGAAGAGATCGTCGCTCTTGGGCGCCACCGAGGTCGTTTCGTCCCGTCCCGGTGGAAAACTGCAGCTCCGGGTGTAGTGGCCGGTCGTGACAACGGCCTTCCCGTCGCACTAAGGTGCGCGCCGTTGGACGAACCACTGGGGAGGCAGGGATGGCCGGAACCGACGAGGAGGCCGTCGCCGCGGACGAGGCACTGTACGTGCTCACGGCGGTGCTGCTGACGCCCGCGCAGTTTCCGAGCGTGCTGGGCGACGACTATCCGGAGGCCTGCGCGGCGCTGGAGCTGATGCCGCTCGCCGACGGCTACGGCCTGGTGCTCGGCCAGGACGGCGAAGGAGCACGCTGGACGGTCGTCATCGACGACGTCTCGCTGGTCGCCGTGGCGATCGCGTCCTGGGACTGCGGCATGGAGTACGACCTGTCGCCGGACGAGCGCACCGTGGTCGCCGCGCTGCCCGGCTGGCCGCTCGCGGTCGCCGTGGCGGCCCCGAACGTGCCCGCTCCGCACGACCCCGGTCCGGAGATGACGGACCGCGCCGCGCTGACGCCGCCGGACACCACCTCCTGGGGCCCGGCGCAGCGGCGGCTGGGCGCGGACGAGATCGCCCTCCAGTGGGCGATCTGGCGGGAGCAGATCGGTGAAGACCACTTCCCGCCACCGGCAGCCGAGGCCCCGGAAGCGCCCACGGAGGCCTCTGGGGACACCGAGGCGGCCCCGAAGGGCCACCTCGGGATCCGGCGCGTCCTGGCCGAGGCTCGGGCCTATGTGGACGCGCCACCGCCGCTGGGCCGGATCCGCTCCTCGTTCGCCCCGGGCGACGCCCGTACGCTGCGCGCCGACGGGCCCGGCTGGTCGCTGGTGGCCCGCACCGACGACATCGCCTTCGTGCTCCTGGACGAGGAACCCGGCGAGGTCCTGCCGGTCGGCCGGGGCCCCGAGCTCCCCGGCCTCCTGGAAGCCCTAGACAAGATTGCCGTACGGCCCCTGTGAGCCCTCCTGGGCCGCATCCCGCCCATCGCCGCCAAGGCGGCGGCGGGTCACGCGGCCCCAGGACGGCGGCTCAGCGACCGATCTCCTTGCGCGTGACCCGGCGCAGCCTGCGCCGCTGCGAGGGGTCGAGGGTGAGGTACGCGGCCACCGGGACGCCCACCACGATCAGGAACGTCACCCACCAGGGCAGCCATATCAGCAGGATGAGCCCGACCGCCACACCTCCTGCGGCGATCTTCGCGTTCTTCGACATCAGCGTCGCCTCCTTCGCGGCCCTTGCCGCTCTCTGATCTGAAAACGGGCCCGCGCCTCCCGCGGTTCCGGACCGCGACCCTGAGACATCCCTGACGAGCGCCCCCTACTGGCCCCTGAGTACCCATGACCACCGATGACCACCGACGACCACCGCCGACCACCTGCGCTCATCGGGTCGAACAGATTGTGAAGCAGTCCCGCTCTCAGCGTAACCACTCCCGGTCGATTGCCGCGCCGGACGTTCGAGGGCGGCTCGGCCCTGCGGGAAACCCGGAGGAAAACCCCACCCGCACAGGCAGGTTGGCCGGATGGTCGGTGGCCGCGGGGATTCGTACGGTCACGGTATGAAGCGAATGAGCAGGATACTGGTGATTCCGGCGGTGTCGGTGGCACTGACGGCGGGCAGCGCGACGGCCGTGGTCGCGCAGGGATCGGGCGCACCGGCGGCTGCCGCCGTCGCCCCGGTGGGGGCACACGTGCCGCGGGGCGCAGTGGTGTCTGTCGAACATCTGCGGACGCTGACCGCCCGGCAGGTCGCGGCCGAACTGGTGGGCGACGAGGACGGGGCCTGGGACACCGGCGCCGTGCGCTACGGCCTGGACACCTTCCGGATCGTGTACCGGACGGTGGATCCGCACGGCCGGCCCACCACCGCCAGCGGGCTGCTGGCGTTGCCGCGCAGCGGTGAACGACGGTTGCGGACGGTGTCGTTCACGCACGGCACCGAACTGTTCAAGGGCGACGTCGCCTCCGTCTCGGACGAAGTCTGGGGCCAGGCACCCGCCCTGACCTACGCGTCCGCCGGGTTCGCCGCGGTGCTCCCCGACTACCTCGGCATGGGCCTGGGGCCCGGCCCACAAGCCTGGATGGACGTGCCCTCGGAGACGACGGCCGCCCTGGACGTGCTGCGGGCCTCCCGTACCGTCGCGACGCGGCAGGGCCGGGAGTTGCGCCGCGGGGTGCTGGCCGCCGGCTTCTCCCAGGGCGCCTCGGCGGCCCTGGGGCTGGCCCGGTCGCTCCAGGAGGGGGCCGACGACTGGTTCCGGATCCGTGCCGTGGCACCCGTCAGCGGCGCCTACGCGTTCCGGGACGCGGCACTGCCGGCGCTGCTGGCCGGGCAGACGGACCCGAAGGTGAGCGTGATCTACACGGCGCTGTTCCTGGTCGCCTTCAACCGCCTGCACCACCTGTACGACACACCGGCCCAGGTGTTCCGGAAGCCGTACGACCGCACGATCGAGGGCCTGCTGGACGGCACGCACACCGGTCAGGAGGTCATGGCCGGCACCCCGGACTCCCTCGACGCGCTGCTCACCGCCCGGGGCCGGGCGATGCTGGCCCACCCCACCGGGCGGCTGGCGGCGGCCCTGCGCATCACGGACAGCGTGTGCACCGACTGGGTGCCGCGGGCTCCGGTCAGGCTCTATTACGCCGAAGGGGACGAGCAGGCCGTCAACACGAACACGGACTACTGCCACGCCGCCCTGCGCGCCCACGGCGTCGACGCCCCGCAGGTCGATCTCGGCACCCCGGACTACGGCGGTTCCCGCCATCTCGGTTCCCAGCAGGCGGGAACCGCCGCCGTAGTGCGGTGGTTCCGGACGCTCCGCTGAGGGCAGGCGCCAGCAGCTGCCGTGCCGGGGGCCACAGCGGTGCCGGTACGGCTCGCCCGAATCACCCGCGACCACGCTCTGCCGTCCGCCGGGTGGTGAACGCACGAAGTCGCGGTTGAAGGACTTCGACCAGCGCGCCTGATCCCTCTACCGCCGGGACACCCGCGCTCGAAGCCCCCGTATCCGACGACCTGCGGCTGGACGCCCGGTCCTGCTAGAATGCTGGTCTCACGTAAGCCTTCCCGGTGCGGATTCCGATCCGCCGGGGAGGCTTTTTTCATGCCCGGGGCCCGCCTGCCTCGACGCTGACGGGCCCGCTTCGAGGTTCTCGCAGCCGCGCGACCTAGAACGCGCCGCGCCTCACGCATCGGCACTTGTTCCTAACCACAAGAGGAGATCCATGTCATGAACTCACGGACGAACACCGCGCCTGCCACGCGTACTTGGCAGCTTGGTGACCAGACCGTCAACCGCGTCGGGTTCGGTGCGATGCGCCTGACGGGTACCGCGCCCTTCGACCGCGGCGTGCCGCGCGACCGCGATCGGGCGATCGGCGTGCTCCGGCGGGCGATCGAGCTCGGCGTGAACCACATCGACACCGCCGCGTTCTACTTCTCGGCGACGCGCTCCGCCAACGAGCTGATCAACCGGGCTCTGGCGCCGTACCCGGAGGACCTGGTCATCACCACCAAGGTCTGGCCAGGCCGCGATCCCTCGGGCGCCTGGTGGTGGGCGGATCCGGCGCAGTTGCGCGGCCAGGTAGAGGAGAACCTGCGGCAACTCGGTCGCGATCACCTGGACGTGGTGAACCTGCGCGTACCCCCGAGCCGGCGGACCGGCTCGATCGGCGAGCACTTCGGCGCGTTGGCCGAACTGCGCGATGCCGGGTACATCCGCCACCTCGGCGTCTCCAACGTCACGTCCGAGCAGCTGGCCGAGGTCCGGGCCATCGCCCCGGTCGTCTGCGTGCAGAACCCCTACGGGATCGGTGCGTCGGGCGAGGACCGGGCACTTCTGCGACTCTGCGGTGAACTGGGCCTCGCTTTCGTCCCGTTCTTCGCGATCTCCGGTCCCGGGCGCGAGGCGGGTCCGGCCGCCGACGACCACGAGACGGTGTGCGCCGTCGCCCGCGCACACGGCGTGTCCGTCGCTCAGGTCCGGCTTGCCTGGACCTTGCAGCAGGGTCCGCACGTGCTGGCGATCCCGGGGACCGGCGATCCGGACCACCTCGCGCAGAACGTAGCGGCCGGCACGCTGCATCTCTCGGAAGACGAGATGGCACGCCTTACCTCGCTGCGGCCGACGGGAGCCTAGCGGCGCCACTGCCGGAAGCCGGGATGCGGGCTGTGGGCTGCGGAATCCGGCAGTCCGCGTCCAGGGGCGCCGAAAAGCGATGATCCGCCGAGCGGCGGTCGCCCTCCGTTCACCGGATGGTCGGGCAGTGTTCCCTCCGAGGCCCAACTCTGGCCGCTGCCAACGAATTTGTCACCAGGAGGCCTGATGTCCCCGCACGCCGCCGGCAGCCGCCGCGTCCACCGTTCCGTCGCGACGGGTCTGCCCCTGGCCCTGGCCGCCGCGCTCATAGCGGCGGGCACGGCCGAGGCCTCGTCGTCCGGCTCGGCGCACGTCACCCGCACGGCCACCCTCGGCGACATCCCGCTCGGCACCTTCAGCAACGCGCTGCTCCCGGGCAGCGTGGACAACGACCGAGGGGTGGACCTCGGCGGCATCGGCAGCGACATCTACCCGGCCGGCCGCAAGGGCGAATACTGGACGGTCACCGACCGCGGCCCCAACGGCCAGATCAAGGTGGACGGGAAGAAGCGCCGGACCTTCCCGGTGCCCGGTTTCGACCCGGCGATCGTGAAGATCCGCGTCTCCGGCGACGCCATCAAGGTGATCGACGCGATCCCGGTCACCACGTCCTCCGGCAAGGCCGTCACCGGGCTGTCCAACCAGGCGAGCCGGGACGAGGCGCCGTACTCCTACGACGCGAAGACGGCGCTGTCGTACAACCCGAACGGCCTGGACACCGAGGGCATCGTGCGCGCCGCGGACGGTACCTTCTGGCTCGTCGACGAGTACGGCCCGTCGCTGGTCCACGTCTCCGCGCACGGCAAGGTGCTCACCCGCTACGTGCCCAAGGGGCTGAACCTCACCGGCACCGACTACCCGGTGGTGGAGGCGCTGCCGTCCGTCTTCCTGCACCGGAAGATCAACCGCGGCTTCGAGGGGCTGGCCCTGCTGCCCGACGGGGACCTCGTGATGGCCCTCCAGAGCCCGCTCTCACTGCCCGACGGGGACGCCGGGGACGCCTCGCGCACGACCCGACTGCTGCGCTTCTCACCCCGGAAGAAGGCGGTCACGGCCGAATACGCCTACCGCTTCGAGCCGGTGAACGTGGTGGACCCGAGCGAGGACGACACCTCCGAGCTGAAGATCTCGTCGATCGTGGCCGTCGGCGGCGACCGGCTGCTGGTCGAGGAGCGCACCGACAAGGGTGCGCGGCTGGAGGTGGTGAGGTTGGACCGTCGGTCGGACATCCTCGGCGGCGCCTATGACGACACCGCCACGTCCCCGTCGCTGGAGCAGCTGGACGACCCGGCCGCCGCCGGCGTCCCGGTGCTCGGCAAGCGTCTTGTGGTCGACCTGAACACGGTGACCGGAGTGCCGCTGAAGATCGAGGGCATCGCGCGTGTGGACCACGACACGCTCGCCCTGATCAACGACAACGACTTCGGGATGACGGACGGCGCGGACGCGTTCGACGCCCAGGGCCGCCTCGTCGACAGCGGTATCGAGACGACCCTGGTGTACGTCCGGCTGCCCAAGGGGTTGTGACCGAAGGGGTTGTGACCCAAGGGGTTGTGGCTATCCCAGCAGTGAAGGCAGCAGGGAGTTCAGGCCGCTCGGCAGCTCGCTGGGCAGCTCCGAGGGCCACTGCGAAGGGAGTCCGCTCGGCAGGCTCGACGGCAGGCTGCTGGGCAGCTCGGTCGGCAGGCTGAACGAGGGGCGCGCCGAGCCGGACGGGCTCGGGCTGCTCGTGGCCGGTTTCTCGCCGGTCGAGCCATCGCCGCCGGACGCCATCAGGACGACGACGGCCACGGCCACCGCGGCCGCCAGCAGGACCAGCAGCGCGAACAGCGGGCCCCTGCGCCGGCGGGGCGGCTCCGGTGGGCGTGGCGGCATCCAGCCGACGGCGGTGGGCGGGTCCTGGTCGCCGGGCGGGGCGCCGAAGCCGGCCCGCCGCCCGTCGAACACGTCGTCCGGCGGCGGGCCGAAGCCCCCGCCGGAGGACGTACCGAAGCCGTCGTCCGGGGGCGGTCCGAAACCCCCGTACGAAGGCGGGTCGTAGCCTCCGCCGGAAGGCGGAGTGCCATCCGGCGGGCCGGGCGGTCGTGGCGGTACGGGCGGCATGGCCATACCGCCAAGAGTCACCGCGATCCGGTCATCGCGCGAGCCCCGCACGGGAGTTGGCACGGACTCATGCCCTGGAACACACGATTCCGGAGCATTTCCGGTGAGAACCGGCCATGCAGGCAGGAGCGACGGCACACGCGCGTGCGGGTGTCCGCTCACAGGCAGCCCGCACGCGCGCGTGCGTGTTCAGCCCCGGGCGCCCAGCAGGTGGTCCATCGCCAGCTGGTCGAGGTGCTCGAAGGCCATTCCGCGCGCGGCGGTCGCCTCCGGGTCGAACTCCTCGAAGGCCGTGCGGTCGGCGAGGAGCGCCTGGAGGCCGTCCGCGGCGGTCGGCTGGGCCAGCTGGTCCAGGCGGGAGGCGCGCAGGGCCTCCTGGACCTCCGGGTCCGCCCGGAAGGCGGCCGCGCGGTCCTTGAGGATCAGGTAGTTGCGCATGCAGCCGGCGGCCGACGCCCACACTCCGTCGAGGTCCTCGGTCCGCGGCGGCTTGAAGTCGAAGTGCTTCGGGCCCGCGTAGCCGGCGCTCTCCAGGAGGTCGACCAGCCAGAAGGCGGCGCGCAGGTCGCCGGCGCCGAAGCGCAGGTCCTGGTCGTACTTGATGCCGGACTGGCCGTTGAGGTCGATGTGGAAGAGCTTGCCCGCCCACAGGGCCTGGGCGATGCCGTGCGGGAAGTTCAGGCCGGCCATCTGCTCGTGGCCCACCTCGGGGTTGACTCCGTACAGCTCGGGGCGCTCCAGGCGCTCGATGAACGCGAGGGCGTGGCCGACGGTGGGGAGCAGGATGTCGCCGCGCGGCTCGTTCGGCTTGGGCTCGATGGCGAAGCGCAGGTCGTAGCCCTGGGAGGTGACGTACTCGCCGAGGAGGTCGAAGGCCTCCTTCATGCGGTCGAGGGCGACCCGCACGTCCTTGGCGGCGCCGGACTCGGCGCCCTCGCGGCCGCCCCAGGCGACGTACGTCTCGGCGCCCAGCTCGACGGCCAGGTCGATGTTGCGGAGGGTCTTGCGCAGCGCGTAGCGGCGCACCTCGCGGTCGTTCGCGGTGAACGCGCCGTCCTTGAAGACCGGGTGGGTGAAGAGGTTGGTGGTGGCCATCGGCACCTTCATGCCGGTGGCGTCGAGGGCCTGGCGGAAGCGCTTGATGTGCGATTCGCGCTCGGTGTCCGAGGACCCGAAGGGGATCAGGTCGTCGTCGTGGAACGTCACACCGTGGGCGCCCAGTTCGGACAGGCGCTGGACCGTCTCGACGGGGTCGAGGGCGCGGCGGGTGGCGTCGCCGAACGGGTCCCTTCCCTGCCAGCCGACGGTCCACAGGCCGAAGGTGAACCTGTCCTCGGGGGTGGGCTGGAAGCTCATGCCGCGGCTCCTTGCTCGGGGGCTGTGCTCGATGTCTGCGCTGGATGACTGTCGTGCCGACTATTTCGTCATCGCGGTTTACAAATTAGTATGCCGACGCGTCCCTGGGAAGGGTCACCATGTCCCCGCAGGGCGAAAACCGGGTCGCGACACCCCGACGAACCGGGAAAACTGCAGGTCAGTCACGCGCGAGCCGCGGAAAAAGGGAGAGCCGATGTCAGCAGCCGAGGGTCCGCTCGTCGTCGGCGTGGACACGTCCACGCAGTCCACCAAGGCGCTGGTCGTCGACGCCGCCACCGGCGAGGTGGTGGCGAGCGGCCAGGCGCCGCACACCGTGACCACGGGGGCGGGCCGCGAGAGTGATCCGCGCCAGTGGTGGGACGCGCTGTGCGAGGCGCTGCGCCAGTGCGGGGACGCTGCGCACGAGGCGGCGGCCGTGTCGATCGGCGGGCAGCAGCACGGCCTGGTCACGCTGGACGGGCGGGGCGAGCCGGTGCGGCCCGCGCTGCTGTGGAACGACGTCCGTTCGGCGCCCCAGGCGCAGCGGCTGATCGAGGAGCTGGGCGGCCCGAAGGCCTGGGCGGAGCGCACCGGGAGTGTGCCGGGCGCCTCGTTCACGGTCACCAAGTGGGCGTGGCTGGCGGAGCACGAGCCGGAGGCGGTCCGCGCGACGAGGGCCGTACGACTCCCCCACGACTACCTCACCGAGCGCCTGACCGGGCAGGGCACGACCGACCGCGGCGACGCCTCCGGCACCGGCTGGTGGGCGTCGGCGACCGAGGCGTACGACGAGGAGACCCTCGCGCACGTGGGCCTGGACCCGGCGTTCCTGCCCCGGGTGGTCCGCCCCGGCGAGGTCGCCGGCACCGTGCGCGACAGTCACGACCTGCCGTTCTCCAAGGGCACCCTGGTGGCACCCGGCACCGGTGACAACGCGGCGGCCGCGCTGGGGCTCGGGCTGCGCCCGGGCACCCCCGTGCTGAGCCTCGGCACGTCGGGCACGGTGTACGCCGTCTCGAAGCACCGCCCCGCCGACCCGACCGGCACCGTCGCGGGCTTCGCCGACGCGCACGGCGACTGGCTGCCGCTGGCCTGCACCCTGAACTGCACACTCGCGGTCGACCGGATCGCGGCACTCCTCGGCCTGGACCGCGAGGCCGTCGAGCCCGGCGCCTCCGTGACCCTGCTGCCGTACCTGGACGGCGAGCGCACCCCGAACCTGCCCCACGCCTCCGGACTGCTGCACGGCCTGCGCCACGACACCACCGCGGGCCAGCTCCTCCAGGCCGCCTACGACGGCGCCGTGCACGCCCTGCTGGGCGCCCTGGACCTGGTGCTCGACGAGGACGCCGACCGCACCACCCCGTTGCTGCTGATCGGCGGCGGTGCGCGGGGCCGGGCCTGGCAGGAGACCGTACGGCGGCTGTCGGGGCGGCCGGTGCAGGTGCCCGAGGCGAAGGAGCTGGTCGCCCTCGGTGCGGCCGCGCAGGCGGCCGGGCTGCTCACCGGCGAGGACCCGGGTGCGGTGGCACGGCGCTGGAACACGGCCGCGGGGCCGGTGCTGGACGCGGTGGAGTGGGACGCGGCGACGCTCGCCAGGATCTCCGGGGTACTCTCCGACGCGGCCCCGCTGCTGGAACGGGCGCCGGAGGACCGCTGATCGGCACCGGTGATCAGCACCGGACAGTCCAGAGGATCGATGGAGGCATGACCGCACCGCTGCACGAGGCCCGCCCGACGGCTACCGGCCGTGCCCTGCCGGACACCCAGCAGGGCATGCGCCGGCGCAACCTCGCGCGCGTGATGCACGCGGTCAGCGCGGAGGGCTCGCTGTCGCGGGCCGCGGTCGCCTCCCGCATCGGCCTCACCAGGGCGGCCGTGTCGACCCTCGTCGACGAGCTGATCCGCTGGGGGCTGCTGGAGGAGCTGGGCCCCGAGCGGCCCAGCAGGGTCGGACGGCCGGGTTCGGCGCTCGCGGTCAGCGGGCACGGTCCGGCCGGGGTCGGGGCGGAGGTCGGGGTCGACCATCTCGCCGTGTGCGCGGTGGACCTGCGCGGCGAGGTACGCGCGCGTGCCGTGCGGCACGGCGCGAACCGGGGCCGGGATCCGCGCCCGGTGGTGGAGGAGCTGACCGGGCTGGTCCGGCGGGTGGTGGCGGACGCGGAACGGGACGGCCTGTGGCCCGCCGGCCTCGCGGTCGCCGTCCCCGGCCTGGTGGCCCGTGACGGGCACACGGTCGTGCACGCCCCGAACCTCGACTGGCACGACACCGACCTCGGCGCGCTGCTGCCCGCCGGCCTCCCGCTGACGGTGGACAACGAGGCCAACTTCGGTGCCCTGGCCGAGCTGTGGCTCGGGGAGGCCACGCCGCGTGACTTCCTGCACGTGTCCGCGGAGATCGGTATCGGCGCCGCCGTCGTGGTGGACGGACAACTGCTGCGCGGCAAACGCGGGTTCGCGGGCGAGCTCGGCCATGTGCCGGTCCACCCCGACGGCCCGCGCTGCGCCTGTGGCGGACGCGGGTGCCTGGAGCAGTACGCCGGCGAGGAGGCGGTGCTGCGTGCGGCCGGCCTCGCATCGCGGGAGGACGCGGTGGGCGTGCTCGCGCGCCAGGCGGGCGCGGACCACGAAGGCGTACGACGCGCCCTGTACGACGCCGGTACCGCCCTGGGCATCGCGCTGACCGGCGCCGTCAACCTCCTCGACCCCGAGGCCGTGGTCCTGGGCGGCGCCCTGGCCGGGCTCGCGCCCTGGCTGCTCCCGTCCCTGGAAGCCGAACTGGCCGACCGCACGACAGGCCCCGCCTGCCCGGTCTCCGTCTCCCGCCTGGGCCACGAGGGCCCGCTCCTGGGCGCGGCCCACTCGGTGGTCAGGGCCGTCCTGGACGATCCGGCGACCGTGGCTGAGCGGGTCTGACCGAGACGTGACCGGAAGTCTCCGCCTTCGGGCCCACTGGTTCGGGGCGGCCGCGCCGTGGGGAGTCACCTTGAAGTTCCTTCGGACTTCGGGAGGTTGGCGTGGCAGAGTGGGTTCCCCGCGAGGAGTGGATCAGGACCCAGCCCCAGGCTCTCGTCGCCTCATGCGTGTTCGTACGGGACGAACGTGACCGGGTCCTGCTGTTGCGGTACGGCCCCGGCCAGCCGGTGGCGGGCGAGTGGTGACTGCCGGGCGGGATGCTCGACCACGGCGAGGATCCCCTGACCGCGGCCCGGCGGGAGATACTGGAGGAGACCGGCATCGTTCTCGGTCCGACGCTCAGGCTGCTCGGTATCGACCATCGGGCCGATGTGGACGGCACCGGCCCCGTGCTGGACTGCTTCTTCGACGGCGGAATCCTCGCCGAGGAGACGGTGGTACGGCTCAGCGACGAGCACGACCGGTATGCGCTGTTCTCCCCGCAGGAGTTGGCGGCGACGCCGCTCGTCGCGCCGCTCTCGGCCCTCGTCGCGCTTCATTCGGCGGCGAGTTCGGATTCCTGCGTCTACCTGCGCGAGGGAGAGCCCGTGTGAGGCTCGCACTCCCTTCGCCCGTTCAGGTGATGCGGTTATCCACAGTCGCCGCTCCGTCCACGGAACCCCCGGGCGCCCTTCTGCCCAACCCGCATGCGCCGTACCGTGATTCACGCGAGGCATCCGCCGGCACGAGGGGAACACGCACGTCAGGGGGACGTATGTCGGGAGAGGCGGCCGTGGGGCTGCGGCGGGATGCGGTGGGGTTACGGGAGGTGCTGTTCCAGAGCATCACGGCGATGGCGCCCGCCGCCGCGGTGGCCGCGTCCATTCCGTCCGGGGCGGCGTTCGCCGGGGGCAGTCTGCCGCTGGCCGTGGTGATCGCTCTGGTGGCCTGCCTGTTCACCGCGTCGTGCGTGGCCGAGCTGGCACGGGAGTTGCCCGCCGCGGGCTCCGTGGCCACGTATGCGGCGCAGGGACTGCATCCGGCCGTGGGGTTCCTGGTGGGCTGGGGCTATGTGTTCGTGGAGGCGCTGGTCCCGCCGTTGCTGCTGCTCCAGCTCGGGTTCACCGCGGCGGGGACCCTGCACGAGGAGTGGGCGTCCTACCCGGCCGGCCTGTGGTGGCCGTGGGCGCTGGCCGGCGCCGCCGTGATCGCCGTCGCCGGGTATCTGGGGGTGCGTGCCTCGGCCCGTTTCGGGACCGTCCTCGGGGTCTTCGAGATCGCGGTGTTCGTCGTCTTCGCCGGGTGGCTGATCATCAGGGCCGGCGGGCACAACACCCTGTCCGTGTTCGGTACTTCGCACACGGCGGACGGTTACGGAGGGGTAAGCGGGGTCTTCGCCGGTTCCGTCTACACCGTGCTGGCGTTCGCCGGCTTCGAGGCGGCCGCGCCGCTTGCCGAGGAGACCCGCGACCCACGCCGTACCATGCACCGCGCGGTGCTCGGCGCGGCCCTGGGGATCGGCCTGTTCTACGTACTGACGACCTATGCGATGACCGTGTACTTCGGCCCCGACAGGTTCGCCTCCTTCGGGGCGGCGGGCGAGGCGTCCTGGGAAGGCGTCGCCCGGGCCTCCTTCGGATTCTTCTGGGTCCTCGTCTTCCTCGCGGTCGTGAACTCGACGATCGCCAACGCCAACGCCTGCGCCAACGTGTCCACCCGGACGGCCTTCGCGCTGGCCCGCATCCGGGTCCTGCCCCGCGTCCTCGCCACGCTCCACCCCCGGTACCGCTCCCCCGTCGCCGGCATCGCGGTGCAGACGGTCGTGGCGGTCGGCGCCGTGCTGGGGCTGGGCTTCGGCTACGACCCGGTGACCGGGTTCCTGCTGCTGGCCACGGTGATCGTGACGGTCGCCATCGGTGTCTACATCGTCGTCAACCTGGCCTGCGCGGGCTACTTCCTGCGTCGCGGCCGTCCGTCCCTCAAACCCGTACGGCACCTGCTCCTGCCGCTGCTGGGCATCGCGGCCTTCGTCCCCGCCCTGCTCACCGCGGCCGGGCTGCCCGTCTTCGACTTCGTGACGAAGCTGACCGCCCCGGTGTCCTACGCCGGTCCGGTGGTCGGCGTCTGGATGGCGATCGGGGCGGTCGTCCTGCTGGTGCTGATCCGGCGTCACCCCGAACGCATAGCCGAGACCGCGCGGGTCCACCTCGAAGAGGACACCTCGGGCACCCGCGCCGCACAGAACGGAGCAACACCGCGATGACCGACCCCCGGATCCTCACCGTCCGGCCCGGACCGGACGAGTATGCCTGGACGTTCGGCGGGGCGCCGCCGGTGGCGCGGATCGCGCCCGGCACGGTCCTCGACCTGTACACGGAGGACTGCTTCGCAGGACGGGTGCGGTCCGAGAAGGACCTGGTGTCCGAGGTGTGCGAGTTCCCGTTCCTCAACCCGCAGACCGGGCCCTTCCACATCGAGGGCGCGGAGCCGGGCGACACGGTGGCCGTGCACTTCGTGTCGATCGAACCGGCCCGGGACTGGGCGGCGTCGACGACGGTCCCCCTGTTCGGCGCGCTCACCTCGACGCACACCACGGCCGGCCTCCAGCCGCCGCTGCCGGAGAAGGTCTGGATCTGGCAGCTGGACCGCGCCCGGCGCACGGCCCTGTTCCGGGCGCACGAGAACGACATCGAGCTGGAACTGCCGATGGACCCGATGCACGGCACGGTCGGGGTGGCGCCCGCGAACCTGGAGGTGCGCTCTGCCCTGGTGCCGGACGCGCACGGCGGGAACATGGACACGCCCGAGATGCGGGCCGGCGTCACCTGCTATCTCGGGGTCAACGTCGAGGGCGCACTGCTCAGTCTCGGCGACGGACACGCCCGGCAGGGCGAGGGCGAGACCTGCGGGGTGGCGGTGGAGTGCGCGATGAACACCGTGGTGATCGTGGAACTGCTGAAGGGGATCGCGACGCCGTGGCCCCGGCTGGAGTCGGACACGCACATCGTGTCGACGGGGTCGGCGCGTCCCCTGGAGGACGCCTTCCGGATATCGCAACTCGACCTGGTGCAGTGGCTGGTGCGCGACTACGGGTTCGGTGAACTCGACGCCTACCAGTACGCAACCCAGACGGTGGAATCGCCGTTGGCCAATGTGTGCGACACCAACTACACGTGTGTGGCCAAGCTCCGCAAGGAGTGGCTGCCCGCGCGCGAGACTTACCGCGGACTGCATGCGCGACTGCGCGAGACGGCGGCGGCCCTGGGCCGCTGACCGCCCCTCGACTCCCCCGTGCTTCGAGCACGCTTCCGAAAGGCACCCATCCATGGACCGGGCACGACCGCTCCCCAGCAGGCGACGGCTCCTGAAGGGCGCGGCCCTCGCCGCCGTCCCGTACGCGCTGCTCCCCGCGGGCCGGGCGGGCGCGCGGACCGGGGTCGTCGACTATCCGTCGGCCGAGTGGCAGGCGGCGAGCGGCGAGAACCAGACACCGGCCCAGCGGCCCGACGAGTACCCGATCGACCGAGTGATCATCCATGTCACGCAGCAGTCGTACGCCGGCACGCTGTCCATCTTCCAGAACCCGAAGAAGCGGGTGTCCGCGCACTACCTGGTGCGCTCGGCCGACGGGCATGTCGCGCAGTGCGTGCGGGAGTACGACGTGGCCTGGCACGCGGGGAACTGGGACTACAACACGCGGAGCATCGGCATCGAGCACGAGGGCTGGGTGGACAGGCCGGAGTACTTCACCGACGCCCTCTACAAGGAATCGGCGCGGCTGACGGCGTCCATCTGCGAGAGATACGGCATCCCGAAGGACCGGGAGCACGTGATCGGCCATGTCGAGGTGCCGGGGACCGACCACACCGATCCGGGCAAGCACTGGGACTGGGTGCGCTACATGAGGCTGGTCGGCCAGGCGGAGTGAGGCCGGTGGGGCAGCCCCCGCACGGAGGCCGGTCGAAACGGTTGTCGGCGCGAACACCCCGAGTGACGATGTCCCCAGCCGCATCGCCGTCGGGAGGCCGAGTTGACCGATCCGTGGGTGGCCCTGGAGCCGGGGGCCGACCCTGCCGAGCGCGTCCGGGTGCTGCGCCGGGCGCACGAGACGTTCACCACGGCGGGCACCGTGCCGCGCCCGGTGCGGTCCGTGGTGGCCGAGTCGTGGCGGCGTTCCGCGCGGGCCGGGGTGGGGCCGGACGGCGCGGCTCACGTGGAGCTGACGGACGGTGACCTCGGGGCGTATCGGGCGGAGCATCCGCTGGCCCGGGTGATGCCGCTGTTCCGGGAGCTGATGGGCACGTTCGCGGCGGACGGCGAGCATCTGCTGGCGGTGTGCGACGCGGACGGCAGACTGCTGTGGGTCGAGGGGCATCCGGCGACCCGGCGCCGGGCGGACCGGATGAACTTCGTGCCGGGCGCCCGCTGGTCGGAGGCCGCGGTCGGGACCAACGCGCCGGGGACGGCGGTGGCCGTCGACCGGCCGGTGCAGGTGTTCGCGGCGGAGCACTTCATCCGCCGGGTGCAGCCGTGGACGTGCGCGGCGGCCCCGGTGCACGATCCGCGCACCGGACGGGTGCTGGGTGCCGTCGACATCACCGGCGGCGACCGGCTGGCGCACCCGCACAGCCTGGGCTTCGTCCAGGCGGTCGCGCGGGCCGCCGAGTCGCAGCTGGCGCTGCTCGATCCGCCGGTGCCCGCCGACGAGGAGCCTGCGCTGACGGCTCTCGGCCGGGACGAGGCCGAGCTCCGCCTGGACGGCCGCCGGCTGCGGCTCGGCCGCCGGCACAGCGAGCTGCTGGTACTGCTGTCCCGCCACCCGGAGGGGCTGACCGGCGATGAACTGCTGTGCGCGCTGTACGAGGACGAGTCGGTGACGCCGGTGACACTGCGAGCGGAACTGGTCCGGCTGCGCCGACTGCTGGGCCCGGGACTGCTCGCCTCCCGGCCGTACCGGCTGACCGCGCCGGTCGAGTCGGACGCGACCGTGGTGGAGCGGCGGCTGGAGGCGGGGGCGGTGACGGCGGCCGCGGGCGCGTACACCGGGCCCCTGCTGCCGGGTTCGCAGGCGCCCGCGGTCGTACGGCTCAGGCGGCGGCTGGCGGACGGGCTGCGGGCCGCGCTGATCGGGTGTCAGGACCCGGATCTGCTGGCGGACTGGGCGCACGCGCCGTGGGGCGAGGACGACGTCGAGGTGTGGCGGGCGCTCGCGGCGGTGCGGCCGACGGCGCTCGTACGGTCCCGGCTGGCGGCCCTGGAGGCGGAGCTCGCGGCGCCGGCCGGCTGACCTGCGGCGCAACGTGTTCGCAACGTCCGCTCCCCTAGCCTCCGCGCCGAGAGCTGCCCAACGGCGGGCAGCGCATCTGCAAGGAGGCAGGCCACCATGACCCGTTTCGCGGCGCCCGGCACCGAGGGCGCGATCGTCTCCTACCAGGCGCGCTACGACCATTTCATCGGCGGCGAGTGGGTGCCGCCGGCCCGCGGGCAGTACTTCGAGAACCCGTCGCCGGTGAACGGGCAGCCGTTCACCGAGGTGGCGCGGGGTACCGCCGAGGACGTGGAGCGGGCGCTGGACGCTGCGCACGCGGCCGCGCCGGGCTGGGGCCGTACGTCGGTGGCGGAGCGCTCCGACATCCTGCTCAAGATCGCCGACCGGATGGAGGCCCACCTCGAACCGCTCGCGGTCGCCGAGAGCTGGGAGAACGGCAAGCCGGTGCGCGAAACGCTGGCCGCCGACATCCCCCTGGCGATCGACCACTTCCGGTACTTCGCCGGGGCGATCCGAGCCCAGGAGGGTTCGCTGAGCGAGGTCGACGACGACACGGTGGCGTACCACTTCCACGAGCCGCTGGGCGTCGTCGCACAGATCATCCCGTGGAACTTCCCCATCCTGATGGCGACCTGGAAGCTCGCGCCGGCCCTCGCCGCCGGGAACGCGGTCGTCATCAAGCCCGCCGAGCAGACCCCGGCCTCCATCCACTACTGGATGAGCCTGATCGCGGACCTGCTGCCGCCCGGCGTGGTGAACATCGTCAACGGGTTCGGCGTGGAGGCGGGCAAGCCGCTGGCGTCCAGCCCGCGGGTGGCGAAGGTCGCCTTCACCGGTGAGACCACCACGGGGCGGCTGATCATGCAGTACGCCTCGGAGAACATCAAGCCGGTCACCCTCGAACTCGGCGGCAAGTCCCCGAACATCTTCTTCGACGACGTGTGGGCGCACGACGACGACTTCCGCGACAAGGCCCTCGAAGGCTTCACGATGTTCGCGCTCAACCAGGGCGAGGTGTGCACCTGCCCGTCCCGGGCCCTCGTCCAGCGCGGCCACTACGCCGAGTTCATGGAGGCGGCGGTCGCCCGCACCCGCCTGATCAAGCCGGGTCACCCGCTCGACACCGACACGATGATCGGCGCCCAGGCCTCCAACGACCAGCTGGAGAAGATCCTCTCCTATCTGGACATCGGCCGACAGGAGGGCGCGAAGGTCCTCATCGGCGGCGAACGCATCGACTACGACGGTGAGTTGAAGGGCGGCTACTACGTCCAGCCGACCATCTTCGAGGGCGACAACCGGATGCGGATCTTCCAGGAGGAGATCTTCGGTCCGGTCGTCTCGGTGACGTCCTTCGACGACTTCGACGACGCGATCAAGATGGCCAACGACACGCTGTACGGCCTCGGGGCGGGCGTCTGGACCCGCGACATCAACACCGCCTACCGCGCGGGTCGTTCGATCCAGGCGGGTCGGGTGTGGACCAACTGCTACCACGCGTACCCGGCGCACGCGGCGTTCGGCGGCTACAAGCAGTCGGGGATCGGCCGAGAGACCCACAAGATGATGCTGGACCACTACCAGCAGACGAAGAACATTCTTTGTTCTTACAGTCCTCAGAAGCTTGGCTTCTTCTAGAGCCTCAAGTCGGGTTGCCTGGAGGCATCGTTGGGCTCCAGGCAACCCGATACGACAGGTACCCGCTGTAGTCAATCGGGTCCTTCAAGCTGCTGTCTGACATCCAAGACGAGTTGTGGGCGGTGGTCGAGCCGCTGTTGCCCAGAGTCGAACGGCGGACCCGGCATCCGGGGCGCAAGCGGCATCCGGACCGGTGCGAGCGGACGGGACAACCACCAGTATCGGCGCAGGAGTTGTCCCGCCGCCGTCGAAAAGGCGATGGCCTGGCGGTCCGAGTCACCGCGTGCCGATACGTTCCGGGGCGGTGGCGAGCACCGCGTTCAGGAGGCCGGGGAAGTAGGCGTCGAGATCGTCTTTGCGCAGGCTGAGCATGCGCCGGGCCCCGTCCACCCGGACCTTGAGGACGCCTGCTTCGCGGAGCACCCGCTGGTGGTGGGAGAAGGTCGACCGGCTGATGGTGAGCCCCGCCGCCTGCTGCAACTCCGTGCATGGTGATTCGCCTATCGCGGCCAAGGCGCGCACGGCGCTGAGTCGCGCGGGGTCGGCCAGTGCTGCCAGGACTGTGGCCAACCGCAGGTCGGCCGAGTTCGGGTGCGGTGTCTCGATCGGCGTGCTCACTCTGGCGAGCGTAGTGGAGGCTTGCCGTCATGTCGATGATCATCGTAGTGTTCGATGACTATCGACATGATGGCTCCCCAACGGAGGCGGCTCAGTATGAGCATCGAGAAGGTAGCCCTGGTCACCGGCGGATCCCGCGGCATCGGAGCGGCCATCGCCCGGCGCCTGGCCAGCGATGGTCTGCGGGTGGCACTCACCTACTCGGCTTCGCCGGACCGTGCGGATCAGGTCGTACGGGAGATCGAACGCGCTGGCGGACGTGCGCTGGGTCTTCGTGCCGATGCCGCCGATCCAGACGCGGTCACGGCAGCGGTTGAAAGAACAGCCGCTGCTTTCGGGCGCCTGGACGTTCTTGTCAGCAGCGCCGGTGTCGCCAGTGCCGGCCAGGTGGAGGAACTCGAACCCGAACAGATCGATCGGATGATCGATGTGAACGTGCGCGGTGTCCTCCACGTCATCAGGGCCGCACTTTCCCACCTCGGTGAGGGCGGACGGATCATCACCATCGGCAGCATGATTGCCGAACGCGTGCCCTTCGCCGGGGGCGCCGCCTACGCCATGACCAAGGCCGCCATCGCCGGACTGGTGCGCGGCCTGGCAAGGGACCTGGGCCCGCGGGGCATCAACGTGAACAACATCCAACCCGGCCCCACCGCCAACGATCGCATGTCGGCCGACAGCCCGGCCGCGGACGCCATGCTCCAGTGGCTCGCACTGTCCCGCATTGCGACCCCGGATGAGATCGCCGGACTGGTCTCCTACTTGGCCGGCCCAGAGGCCGGCTACATCACGGGGGCCAGCCTTTCCATCGACGGCGGTTTCACCGCCTGACCCGGGGCGGGGCCACCGCGGGTCACTTGGCCCCTGATGCTGACCGAGCAGAAGAGCGCAGGCGGGCAAGCTGCGGCCGGCGGCCCCGACATTCAGATCGGTGGCTCGGCGAAGAGTTGCAGCAGCCAGTCGGCGCTTTCTGCAGCGCCTGTGGTTGTGGTTGCTCCGGGGAAGAGACGGCCCCAGGAGCACGCGCGGCCAAGAGCGCTCAGTCGCCACGCCAGAGTCACCGCGCGTCGCAGTTCTGCGCTCGTCCGACCACCTCCCGTCCAGGGTTCCAGGTAAGCGTCCCGTAGCCGTGGCAGCACTTCGGACCCGTATCGTGCACTGGCCGCCCGGGCCGGGACCAGGAAGCTGCAGAAGGGGTGGGAGACCGCAGCGTCGCCCCAGTCGAAGAACGTGAATCGATCTGGCTCTGGGTTGAACAGCTGGCCGTCGTGCAGGTCGGAATGGTCGAGGGAGTCAGCGATGCCCACGTCGGCAAGTTCCGTGCACCAGTTCACGAGACGCGGCCGGAGTTCGTACAGTTTGCTGAGGTCGTCCGACTGAAGTGTGGTGTTCTCCGCGATGACTCGGTCGAAGAGGTCAGGAAGCGCAGTGGTACGTGCGCTGGGGACACCGAGCAGCTCGATCTCCTGAGTGTGCGGGACGAGCGCGTGCTGCATGCTCGCGTACCGGCGCAGCGGCTCCTCCCAGGCGCGTGGATCGGCGGGGCTGCGGTTGAGCACGTCCCTGAACAGCTCGCCGCCGTGGGGAAGCAGCGACCAGCCGTGGTCGACATCGACGGCGAGTGGTTCCAGTACGTGCTCCGGCACCCAGTGGGCCAGAGCTGAGGTCAGCGCCGCCTCGAAGGCACTGGCGGGCGGGTTGGCTTTGAACCATACGGCGTTGTGTTCTTCAACCGACATGCGCAACAGCACAGACCACGGTCGTAGTCGCACTCTCCGTTGCCCTGTCTCGCGTAGGCCGCGAGCGGTGAGCTCGCGCTCAGCCCATCCGAGGGCGGCGTCTCGCCAGGCCTCTTGCTCCCAGGGCGTGACCGCATCCTGGTATTGGCCCCGGTCCACGACCATCGACGCGTCACGTTGCATCGCGCCATCCCAGCACCGCGCCCGCCAGTTCTCCATCGATTTCCGCGGTCATCTTCGTGGCCACCTCCGGCTGCACCTGGAACCAACTGTCCTCGGGTTTCAGGCTGTCGGGGGTGACCGCCTTCCGCCGGTTCACCGAGTGGACCGAGGCCGCGTGCGAGCCAAGCTCCACCACCTGGTCCTGGACGAACTCGGTTCCCGGGGCGGCCTGCTTCTGTCGATCGGTGTCTCCGCGGCGAACCTCCACGACGGCCAGGCCCTGATCCCGGGGAGTCCTGTCGGCCGCAACGCTGTCCGGGACGTCCTGGCGGGATGACCAACAGGTCTGTGGCCGGCGGGTTCGTGAACGACTGCACGATGCGTCCGAACCAACCGGTGCCCTCCGCCCGGCCGGGGCCCGGGCGGACGTGGGCTGCAGGGGAGTGCGGGCGGGTCCGGCTGGTGAGCCGGTCACGCACTTCGTGTCGGGCTGGGCGACACCTCCGCGCAGGCAAGGGCGTACGGCCAGATCGCAGCGCCGATCTCCTCGGGTGTGCCGGGGCAGCCACGGCGCAGCCAGTCGATGACCGTGCCCAGGACGGCGCCTGCCATGAACGCGGCGACCGGGTCATGGGGTGCCTCGGCGGAATGGTCGGCTCCAGCGGACGGAATCTCGTCGGTCAGGCCGCGGCTGATGCGGGCGGCGAGCGCGATGCGGTGGAGCAGGTGGTTGATCATCCGGGCGCTGCCCTCGTCGCACAGGAGGGCCCGGTAGAGGGGTGCGTGTTCGGCCACGTGGGCGAACAACCCGGGCATGGGGTTGCTCAACGTCCCGCCGTCAGGGTCGACCGGCCCGCGCGGAATCGGCGCGACGGCCACCAACCGGTCATAGGTCGCGGTGCACGCGGCGACGGCCAGATCATGGACGTCCACGTAGTGCTCGTAGAACGTCGACCGGTTGACGCCGGCGCGTTTGGTGAGGTCGGCGACAGAGATCTGGCTCAGCTCCCGCTCGGTGACCAGCTCGCGCAGAGCGGCTTCGAGGGCGGCACGGGAACGAAGAACACGACGGTCCGGGGGTTGCGCTGGCATACGTCGACCGTATCCTGTCCCACACCTGATGGATATCCGACAGGTGTTGGACAGGAGGCTCTCCATGGCCACGTACGTACTCGTCCACGGCGGCAGTCACGGCGGGTGGTGCTACCAACGCGTCGCCCGCATCCTGCGCTCGGCCGGCCACGACGTGTTCACCCCGACCCTGACCGGCGTCGGCGAGCGAGCGCATCTGCGCAGCCCCGACATCGACCTCGACGTCCACATCACCGACGTCGTCCAGGTCCTGCGGTACGAGGATCTGAACGACGTGATCCTGGTGGGCCACAGCTACGGGGGGATGGTCGTCACCGGCGTCGCCGACCGTGCCCCCGACCGCGTCGGCCACCTCGTCTACCTGGACGCCGCCACACCAGCGAACGGCCAGTCCCTGGTCGACCTCGCACCGGAGCTCATGACGGCCTCCCGCGCCTCGACCCGGGTGATCGACGGTGTGGAACTCGTGAACTTCCCCGGCGAGGGACCCATGCCGCACTACGGCCTGACCGATCCGGACGATATCGCCTGGCTGGAACCGAAGCTCACTCCCCACCCCTGGAAGTGCTTCGCACAGCCGTTGCGCCTGGCGAACGAGGCGAGCCTGCGCACCATCCCGCAGACTCTGATCGTGTGCACGTCGACCCTGCCCCACCGCGACCCGGCCGACCTGGAGGCCGCCCGTACGGCCGGCCGGCTGTGGGACATCGACACCGGCCACGACCTGATGATCACCGAGCCCGAAGCCGTCGCCGACCTCCTCCTGCGCGTCGTGACTGCGTGAGTTGTGCGCCAAGAACGGTCGCAGCCGCTCCCACTCCGCCGATCCCCACCCATGCCGGGAGCAACGACCGGATCAGCTCTTGGCTCTGTGCCGCGATGCCGGGCAGGAAGATGTCGACGCAGGCGATGAACTGATCGCGGTCATCGTGCTCGCGCAACCGTGTCGTCGCCGCGTATACGAACGGGTACCGGCTGGGGCCCAGTTGCGCCCATTGTTCGGCGGCGTTGTCCAGGAAGGGAGCTCGGTCCCTGTCGCTGCCGGCGTGGCGCCTGGCGTTCGCGGCGTTCTGCCCGGCGACGCCCATGACGGCTTCCACGGGGGTGTCGGCACCGCGAGGTGATCATCGCCCCGAGGACCAGCACCGGGCGACCTACTGTCCGTCGGACTGACCGACAGGATCGGCTGACCGACGACGCGGCCACGGCTACGCAGGGCCGTCGAGCGGAGCCGTGCCGGCGGGGTCCGGGACGTGCGTGAGGGCGGTGAGGGTCCTTGTGGTCAGGTCACGGAGCCAGCGGTGGCCGGCGTCGCGGTCGTGGCGGGCGTGCCAGGCGACGACGAGCGGGACGGGCTCGGCGGGCTCCGGCAGGGGGTAGGCGCGTAGTCCGGCGGGGAGGGAGTCCGTGCCGAGCAGCGTCGTGGCGACCGTGATCAGGTCGTCGCGAGCGGCCACCGTGCGCAGTGCCAGGGCGAGTGTCGGCACCGTGAAGGCGACCTTTCTACGCAGGCCGTGACGCTCCATCAGGTCGTCGAGCCGGTTGCGGGTGCGACCGCGCCGGGAGACCACGACGTGCGTCAGCGCGGCGAGGCCCTGCCAGGTCGTGGGGTCGTGCGGCAGCTTCCGGCGGCCGACCACGACCAGCGTGTCGGTGAGCAGGGTGACCGAGCGCGTGTCGGCGTGGTCCGGGGTCTCGTCGGAGATCCGGAGGTCGACCGAGCCACGCCGTAGCTCGTCCACGGTGGCGGCGGCCTCGCCGAGCACGCGCAGGCAGACGCCGGGCGCGGTGGCGGCGAGCGGGGCGGCGAGACGCGGCAGCAGCGCGCCGGCCACGATGTCGTTGCACTGCAGGGTGAAGGTGCGCTCCAGCGTGGCGGGGTCCACCTCGGCGGTCGGGGCGAGGACGACCTGGGCGCGGGTGACCAGGTGGTGGACCTCCTCGCGGATCTGCTCGGCGTACGGCGTGGGCAGCATCGAACGCCCGGCGCGGACCAGGATCTCGTCGCCGGTCGCATGCCGGATCCGGCTCAGCGTGCGGCTCATGGCGGGCTGCGAGAGGTGCAGCCGGTCGGCCGCGGCGCCGACGCTCCCCTCGTCGAGCAGGGCGTCCAGCGCGGTGAGCAGGTTCAGATCCAGATGCATGCAGGTAATCCTAGGCATCAGAAGTATGCATTTGAAGTTATCTGTTGCCAGGCCTTCACTGGATGTCGGGCGCCGACCGGTGCCGGTAACGGAAGGAGCGAGTCATGCGCACTGTCATCGCCGGAGGCGGCCTCGTCGGGCTCACCACCGCGGCGTCTCTCCAGTCGATCGGACACGACGTGACGGTCCTTGAGCAGGCACCGGAGGTACGAGCCGCAGGGGCGGGCATCGGCCTGTGGCCGAATGCGCTGCGGGAGTTCGACCACATCGGCATCGGCGCGGCCGTCCGCGGCATGGGCAGTGAGATCGACACCTGGTTCTTCGACGCCGCCGGCCGCCCGATACGCGCCGCCGGCTCCAGCGCGAGCGACCACCGGTTCCTGCTCGTGCCGCGACCCGCGCTGAACAGCCTGCTCGCCGATGCCGTCGGCCGGGAGCGGATCCGCCTCGACGCCCGCGTGGCCGGGTACACCGAGAAGGAGTCGGAGGTCGTCGTCCATCTCGCCGACGGCGAGGAACTGCGGGCGGATCTGCTGATCGGCGCGGACGGTGTGTACTCCCGCGTACGGGCCCAGCTCGTACCCGGCAGCGACGCCGTTGAGCACGCCGGACACTACGCGTGGCGCGCGATCGTGCCCGCCGGCGACGAGCATCCGCAGGGCTCGGTGCTCACGGTCGGCCGGGACCGCACCCGCGGCGGGTACGCCCGGGTCGCGGCGGGGCAGACCATGTGGATGGTCAACCAGTTCGAGGCCGGCCCGCTCACCGGCAGCAAGCGGGAGCGTGCCCTGCACCGCGCCCGGAACCTGGCCGAGGCGGGCTGGCACGACGACCTCCTGGAGATGATCGCCGCCACCCCCGAGGACGCCATCCTGGAGAACCAGATCATGTTCGTCCCTCCGCTGCCGTACTGGACGAGCAAGCGGATCGCGCTCATCGGGGACGCCGCGCACGGCCTGTCCCCGCACATCGCCGCGGGCGGCACCCTCGGCATCGAGGACGCCGGTGTCCTGCGCGCCGTCCTGTCTGCCGAGCCTCATCTGCCCCAGGCACTCGTCCGGTACGAGGCCGCCCGCACCGCCCGGTTCGACGACGTCCGCGAGCACGCCGTCGCCGTCGAACAAGCCACTGATGCCGCCGAGTTCGCGCTGCGGTACACCGACTTCAGCCACTGGATGCTGACCACGGCACCCGCCACCTGAGTCGGCCCGGCCGCTGACGTGGCCGCTCGGCCCAACAGCGTACGGGCCGGCACAAGCCGGGATGCCTGCGGAACCGGTGAAGGCTGGACTGCCGACCTGGCACGTCATCATGAACCGGGCATGACGCGACTACGAAGGGGCTGCTGGAGCCGGCCTAAGGCCCGAGCCGTTCGTAGCCGCGATCGGCGTACAGCCGTTTGGGCCGATTGCGGGGGCGACCGCGCAGTCCCCGGATACGTGGGATCGCTTCCAGCAGCGGCATCAGCCGGCCTTGGTCCAGTCCCGAAGCCGACGCCGACTGGTCACCCCTGAGCAGCCGACGACCTGAGCAGGAACATCCCGCCATGCGACGCCCTACCGCAGCACGCAGACGATGCCGGCCGGAGAAACTCGGTCCGGTACCGGCAGTCGCCCAGAATTGCGGTACCGCCGAGAACACCGCGGTGGGAGCGACGGAACTATCCGCTCCCACAGGTCATCAGGAACAAGATCGGCGGACATTCGGCAAAGCCTGCCCTGCCGCACCTTCAGCCGGGAGTCGTTAGAGGGCGGTATGCGAGTTGCTAGGCGATTTGTTGTCACCTGAATGTGTGGGACTGTGGCATTCCAGCCGGTCGGCGGACTCGGGCGTGCTGACCTGAACACCATGAGCGAGCGCAAGCTGTACAAGACCGACCGCACGGCGTAGCAGCGAAAGCGGCCGCCCCGGATGTGGCGGCCGCCTCTGTGGCCATCCGCGGCTTCCGGTCACGCCCGAGCGGTCGACGTTCCCCGGTCGGAGGCGGGCGCCTTGTCCTCGGCCCGCTGCTGCCTAGGCAGCGCCGCTGTCAGCGCCAGGGCCAGCAGCGTCACCCCGATGCTCACCATGAACGTCCTGACGGTGGCGGACTGGTATCCGTGGTCCGGTAGTAGGGAGAAGAACACCGTGCCGAAGAGCGCGATCCCCGAGGCCTGGCCAACTTGGGCGGTGGTGTTGACCAGGCCGGAGGCGGCACCGGCCTGCTGCGGCTGGATCTGCGTGAACGCCGTGCCGAACAGCGAGTTGAGCACGCCGCCGATGGCGAAGCTGAAGAAGATGATCGGGCCGAGTATCTGCCAGACGTTCAGGTCGTCGCCCGCGGCGTGGATCACCAGGGCGATGGAGGCCAGGCTCGCCGCCAGCACCGCGGTCATGGCCGTGACGAAGGGGCGTCCGATCTTGGCGGCCAGACTCATGGACAGTGCGTTGCCGACGACGATGCCGAGGACCCCCGGGGCGAAGGACAGCGCGGCCTGGACCGGCGAGAAGCCGAGCCCGAGCTGCAGGTACAGAGTCAGCATGAAGAACACGCCGATCGCCATCTGGGTGGTCAGCATCACGGCCAGGCTGGACGCCAGGCTGCGCTTCCGCATCATGGACGGCGGGACCATCGGCTCGCCGCCCCGCTCCTCCTGGCGGCGCTGATGCAGGACGAACAGGCCGGCCAGTGGCAGGGCCGCGACCATGAGCAGGATCGACCACAGCGGCCATCCCTGCTCACGGCCCTGCACCAGCGGATAGAACACCGCGAACCCGGTGACGGTCAGCAGCGCCAGACCGCCGATGTCCAGCCGGTGGCGCAGGAACCCCGGCCGGGCCTGCATGGTCGCCAGGGCGCCTACCAGGCCCGCCACCCCGATCGGGATGTTGACCAGGAAGATGGCGCGCCACCCTAACCCGAACAGGTCGGCCTCGGTCAGCACGCCGCCCAGGAGCGGCCCGAGGAGCCCGCCGAGCGGGAAGGCCGCGGCGTACAGGCCCATGGCCTTGGGTCGCTCGGCCTCGTCGAACTCGGTGTGGATGAACGACAGTACCTGCGGCACCATCAGGCCGGAGCCGATGCCCTGTACCACCCGGGAGGCGATCAGCAGGCCCGGCTCCGGGGCCACCCCGGCGCACAGCGAGGCCAGAGTAAAGACGCTCATGCCGGCCAGGAACATTTTCTTGACGCCGTACTGGTCGCCCAGTCGGCCGCCGGCGATCAGGGTGAGGGCGAATCCGAGGGCGTAGCCGGCGGAGATCCACTGCATCGCGGCCTCTCCGGCGCCGAGGTGGCGGTGGATGGCAGGCAGTGCCACGGCCACGATCTGGTTGTCGATCATGTCGACCAGGACGGCCAGGACGCATACCGCCAGCGCCCACCACCGCAGCGGGTGCTTTTCCATCACTTACTCCTTGGCTCGACCAGTGGTACCTGGCAGCCCACAATCAATGATCAAAACGACTGTGTCAACCAGTTGTTTGATTAAGCTGCCTCTGCGATTGATTCGGCCACTTGTGTGTATGGTTTGGGTATGACCGTGTCGAAGCCCCGCCGCTCCCCGAAGCCGTCGGAGCGGCAGCGCGATCCGGAGCGCACGCGCAAGCTGATTCTGGACGCGGCGGTGGCGGAGTTCGCCGCGCACGGCTACGCGGGCGCCCGCATCGCGGCGATCGCCAAGCGGGCGGGCGTCAACCAGCAGCTGATCTCCTACTATTTCGACGGCAAAGAGGGCCTGTTCCAGGCCATGTCGGACAGTTGGGGCGAGCGGGCGAGCAAGCTCGTCGAACCCGGCACCCCACTGCCCGAGCAGCTGCGCCGCTATGCGCTGGAGGCGCTGGAAAACCGGGACGGCATGCGGCTGCTGGCCTGGGGCGGCCTGGAGTACACCGGCCCGGAGGCGGACCCGGACCACGCGCCCCGCGCCGAGCGCCTCGCCCAGTCCGTGGCCGACATCCGTGAACGGCAGGCGGCCGGGGCCCTGCCGCAGGAGATGGACCCGGGCTGTCTGACCGTCATGCTGATGGCGGCGGCGATGGCCCCCGTCACCCTTCCGCACGTCATCGCGGGCGTCTGCGGGGACGACCCGCAGTCCCCGGAGTTCATCGAACGCTTCGCCGACCAACTCGCCCTACTGGTCCGCCGGCTCGGACTTGATACCGATTAAGGCGCCGGCCACGCGGCCCCAGCCGCGCCGGACCATCCCGGGGATGAACGTCCGCGCGACGCGCCAGCCGCCCAACAGGTTCACCTCTGACAGAGCGGTGCGTGAGCTGATGTCTGTTTCGCCGGCTGCGGCGTCGCCAGGGTTGCTACGGCCGCGGGTGGGTGAACAAGCCCTGCTCGGTCTCGATCAGGATTTTGCGCTCGGTCAGCCGCTTGTGTTTGAGGCGGGTGTTGTTGATGTTGTTGGGCGCGATCTCCAGGTCCCTCGCCTCGCACACCTGCCGCGCCCGCAGCGGCGCGTCGGCCGCGGCGAACATCGCCATGATCTGCTGGTAGGCCGGATGATCCGGCAGCTGCGGGGCCAGCGGCGCGGGCGGCTGCCGATCGGGCAGCCCCAGCAGCGTCGTGCGGGTGATCCGGACCCTCCTCGGCGGCCCGGCCGAGCTCATCCAGCCGTGCGGTCAGCTGCGCGATCTGCTCCCCCGTCGCCTCAGCCTGCGTGGCGATCTCCCGTTCCCGCTCCTCCATCCGCACCAGAACCGCCCCGAGGGTCAGCTCCCCGCCGGTCATGTGCTGCGCCAGGCCGCAGCGGTGGCCCCGGTCAGCCGGCGCAGTATCACCGCGGTCATCGCCCAGTACACCCGTGACTCCGAACTGCGTGGCAGGTGCTCGTGGTCGCGCACCAGCCGACGGTGCAGCATCAAGATCCCGTAGGCGCGCTCCACGATCCACCGTTTGGGGATCGGCACGAACCCGGTCTGGCCTGGGTTGCGCTCGACGACCTCCACCCCGATGCCCACCGTCTGGCCGTGTGCGACCACGGCGTTCTTGAAGCCCTGGTCGACCAGCGCCTTCTGAACGGTGTCGGTGTCGGCAGCGACCTTGTCCAGCAGCGCGATGCCGACGGCGTTGTCGTGCACGGATGCGGCGAGCACCACCACCGCGATCACCAGGCCCAGCACGTCAACGGCCAGGCCGCGCTTGCGGCCCGGTACTTTTTTTGCCGCATCACACCCCGTCGACTGTGCGGGCACCCCGGCCGCCGCGTGCACGCTCTGGGTGTCGAGCACCACCAGGCTCGGGTCCGCCTTCCGCCGAGCTTTCTCCCGCACCTGCCAGCGCAGCAGGTCGTGGATGGTCTGGTCGGTGCCGTCGTCGCGCCACTTGGTGAAGTAGTACATCACCGCGCCGCGCGGCGGCAGATCGTGCGGAAGCAGGTCCCACTGGCAGCCGGTACGGCCCTGGTAAGGGAGCGCGTTGACGATCTCCCGTATCTCGTACCGGCCCTGATGGCCGCTTACCGAGCGATGCGCGGCCTTCCACACGACGATCACGGGTTCAACCAGAACCCACTGCTCGTCGGACAAGTCGGTCTTGTAGGGCTTGCGCTCGCTCACGGTGTTCAACCCAGCACGCCCGAGCCCGCCGACCGGCTGGAATGCCACAGTCCCACACATTTAGGTGACAACAAATCGCCTATCAACTCGCATACCGCCCTCTTACATCGACCGGTGCCCGAAACGACCGACTCGCCTCTCGGTTTCCGAAAGCCGGATACCCCGGCAGCGGGGGCACGTCCCAGCCTCCCGCGATCTCACGCGACAGCAACCGCATCGTCTCCGCGAACGCCGGGAACTCCTCCAGCGTGCTCGCCATCTCCCAGCGATGCCTCAGCACTTGGCGCCTCGTCGGGACCGGACGCCTAGTGGGGTGCAGCGGCGCGTCCTCCACTGCGCGGGGCAGCAGCCGAACCGTCGCGTCCACCGTCCACACCGCTACGGCCTGCCTCATGCCCGCCTGCCACACCTCGTCCTCGGCCAGTGCCGGGTACACACCGACGACCTCCGCGCGATACGCCTGCTCGATCTCCGCGGCCGTCCCGGCAGGCAGGGTGAAGACGCACCAGCAGCTGGAGAACGGCATCCGGCAGTACGCGGCCGTCAGGAACACGGACTGGTAGCAGGCCGCCTCGAAGTCGATCAGCCGCAGCCCCTCCGGGGTGAGCAGGTTGTTGTCGGGGCAGGTGTCACCCGGGGTGAAGGCCGGATACTCCTCCCCACCCGCTGTCCCGATCCGGGCAAGCTCCTCTGCAAGGCCCGCCGGAACCGCGATTCCGGCGCCGTCGAGCAGCGCGGGCAGATCAGTGACCCGCTGCGCGATCCACGGCTCGTCCTCCCAGGACGGCATGCCCTTGTCGTACCGGGACCACAGCTGCGCGAGATCGGCACGCCGGTGCACAGATTCGGCAGCCAGCCGCCCGAGCCCACGAGCCCAGGCCAACAACCCGCTTTCCGCGACCGTCGGATCGCTCCCGAGCAGAACGTCCGCCAGAGTAGGCGCGTTCCCGAGATCCGCCATGACCAGCAAGGGGACCTCGGGGTCCACACCCAGAAGTTCGGGACCGGCGATCCCAAGAGACAGCCCGGCGGCCTCCGCCGTGAAGCAGCGCAGGGACTCCGGCTCACTGCTGAACGCCTTGACGATCACACTGCCGCCGCCGGCCCTCTCGCAGCGCAACACGGTGCTACGCGAGCTGCCACCGAGGTCGACCGGGCCGGTCAACTCGACATCCAACAGTTCACCGGCGGCGCGCAAGATCGACTCCACTCCGGCATTCTGCCACCAACACCTTGGACGCCCGTAGGCCGCTATTGACCGCCAACCATTTTGAAACGATCAGTAAGGCCTGCTACGGCTTCCAAACCCGTTCTTTTGTCCGCCTGTTGAGGGTGGGGTATCCCCCAGGGCAGAGACTGGAGTGAGCCCGCCGGAGCGGCTATGGGCATCGAACCTGGTCTCTGGCGCATCGCCAAAAGCGCCGCCACCTCGGGAAGGACGCCGCCGCCGCGGTACTGAGACTGCTGCCCGAGACGTGCGACGCCTAGGGCTGTGCCTTTCCGGCGGGATGTGGCGCGCGCCTTCCGGGACTTGGCAGACGACCTCGCGGCCGGGCACGTACGGGTCCAGGAAACCCGGCGTCGATGGCTTCCGCACACCACGAACAAGCGCCAGGCGCGCCGCAGTGGCTGTCGCCGACTCGGCTGGTTCAGGAGCACCTGACGGCAGTTCCCAGCTGCCCTTCTCGTCCACCAGCGGCAGACGCCCGTCGTACGCGACGCCCGCGTCCACCACGCTCCTGGCGGCCCGCTCCGTCTGACTGCCGGCCGGCCGGCCGGCCACGTCAGCGCGACCCTGCCCCGGAGTCTCCACCTCAGCCGCTGACGATTCCCACGACGAGATTGATGGCGGTGGCGAGAATGCCGGTGCCGAAGACGTAGGACAGCAATGTGTGACGCAGCACGATCGCCCGGATCGCCGAACTCGACACATCGGTGTCGGACACCTGGTAGGTCATGCCGAGGTTGTAGCTGAAGTAGAAGAAGTCCCGGTACGCCGGAGGGTCGTCCGAATTGAAGTCGATCCCGCCCCCGGACTCGTAATACACGTAGGCGTAACGGGCGGCGTACATCAGATGCAGCGCGGCCCAGGCCGTGAAGACGCCGCACAGGGCGGTCGCCGCCGCCACATGGCCGGGGTCGGACTTGCCGCGCACGAGCAGCAGCACGATGGCGGCGAGTCCGCACAGGGCCACCGCGACCACCACGAGTTCATCGGTCACGGGACGGAAGTCCTCACGCCGTGCATTGCGGTGGGTGGCCGTGGCGTCCATCGGCCACAGCACCGCCCAGCCCGCCAGGACGAAGGACAGTTCCGTCGCGGCGATCGCGGCCAGTGCGCCCAGGGCTCCATCGGTCGCCAGCGCCACGGCCACGCCGACCACCGATCCGACGATCGCCGCGCCGGTGAGGCGGGGCACGGCATCCAGGGGCAAGGAGCGTCTCATGCACCATCACGGTAGCCGCGTCGCCGCCGGTCAGCGCGCTTCACGGCATCTGATCGACACGGCAAGGCGCTGTGCCGTCCCAGTGGTGAGCGGCAGGAAGACGGTGGGGCGGCGACGTCAGGCAGTCGGTATGCCGGTCAGGTCTCAATCACGGCATCGCAGTCGGGGCAGACCACGGATGCGTATTCCTCGGGGTACCAGGGCGCTCCAGGGTGCTCGGAGGGCTTCCAGCGGGTCGTCTCCATCGCGAAGGTGTCCCTGCCGCAGAGGGTCCTCGGTCCCGTCGCGGTGGGCGCCCCTGGGACGGCGGGCGCCGCGTGCACCCTGCGCACGTGCCGGTGCTCACCGCTCGGCGCTCCCGAGGAGGACCGCGTGGCCACCGACTTGTCGAGCTCGTAGACGACGATCTCGCTCATGTCTCTACCGTAGGCGCTCGCGCGGCCGAACCGCCCACAGCCTCGGGCCGGTGGCTGCGATCGGGAGGGCGGGGCTCTCGTGCTCAGTGCGGCGGCTTGCTTGGCCGGTGGGGAGGAGTGCGGGCCTTTACCGCGCTGGCGCGCGATGCTCAGCACCCGGATCGCCTCGACCACGCCGCCCCGGCTCCTGGGGACACCTGTGGTCCGCCGCGCGAGTACGGCCGTCGCGGCGGCGTGGGCGTCGACCAGGTCGGACTTGCCCTTCCCCTTCATCCGCCCGGTCTTGCGTCAGGCCGGTCCACGTCGACGACCGTGACCCCGGCCGCCGTCAGTACACGGGCCGGCTCGGCCACGTGGGCGCGCATCCAGTCCAGCAGGTCGGGTGGATATCGGGGAGCGCTCAATTCCACCCCGACTCCACCCATGGGTCCAGGTGCTCCGGGCCTCGTCGCAGCAGTCTTGAGGGCATGACAACGACCGAGTGGATCACCGACATCGCCCTCATCCTCGTCGTCTTCCGGCAGCTGCGGGAAGGCCGACTCGACCTCAAGTCCTTCCTGATCCCGTTGGGGATCGTGGCCTTCGTGGCCCACTCGTACCTGGACAGCGTTCCCACCGCGGGCAACGACCTGGTACTGATCGGGGTCCTGATGAGCGCGGGTGCCGCGCTCGGCATCGCCGGCGGCATCTACACCCGGATCCGCAGCGTCGGCGGGCACGTCCTGATCAAGGCCGGTGCGGTGTCGGCGATCCTGTGGGTAGTGGGCATGGGGGCGCGGATGGGTTTCCAGATGTGGACCGAGCACGGCGGTGGCGCCGACGACGTCGCCCGGTTCAGCACCACTCACCACATCACCAGCGAGCAAGCCTGGGTAGCGGCGTTCGTGTTGATGGCCCTCACCGAAGTGGTCACGCGGCTGGCCACGATCTTCATACGAAGCCGGACCCGGACGGTGACCCACCCCGTGCTCGTCCTCGACCGTACGGCCTGACACGGTGCACCATGTTCTGCCCTTGTCCGCAACCCAGAGCACCCCGCCCCATGGGAACGCTGCGGCTCAGGGAGCGGGCCCGCGGCAGGTTCCTGGACACGACCCGTGCGTGCAGTGGGTGCTGACCCTCGCGGTCATCGTGGTCGGAATCCCGACGTGCGGAGGGCAGCCAGTGACCCGCCGCTCCCGACGCTCCGCCGCATCCGGCGCGGGCGCAGCGGACCGCTGCACAGTGAGCGTCGGATCAATGCGTACCTTGCGGAGCACGCGCCGGTTCCAGAGGTGGGCGATGCGAGCGGCCTCCCACGTCGCCCAGGTAGCCGCAGGGCCACAAGGTCTCGCGGGTAGCGGGCAGCGGGTCCCTGACGGCGCTGGAGGTCGGCGTGTGGAGCAGCTGCACGTCCTCGTGCCCGGCACTGCGACCAGCGCCGGGCGTCAAGAAGGCCGGTATGCCTACCGCGTGGCGAGTTCGCGTACCGTCGCCATGTCGCTGAACGGCAGCAGTTCCTCGTTGACGATCTGGTAGGGCTCGCTGCCCTTGCCCGCGATCAGGATGACGTCGCCGTGCCCTGCGGCGGACAGGGCGAAGGAGATGGCGCGGCGGCGGTCGGTGAACCGCTCGAAAGTGGTGCCGCTCGCGAGCAGGCCCGGGACGATCTGATCCATGATCGCCCGGGGGTCCTCGTTCCGGGGATTGTCCGAAGTGAGAACACACAGATCGGAGTAGGTGCCGGCGATCTCCCCCATCCGGGCGCGCTTGGTGACGTCCCGGTCCCCGCCGCAGCCGAATACCGTGACGACCCGGCCAGAGGCGAAGCCGCGGATGGTGGTCAGCACCTTCTCCAGTGAGTCCGGGGAGTGCGCGTAGTCCACGATGACGGACGTGCCGTCCGGGGTCTCGTAGCGTTCGAACCTTCCCGGGATCGGGGGCATCTGCTCGAGTGCGGCAACCAGTCCGGCCAGATTGGGCCCGAGGAGGTGGCAGGCTGCGACAGCGGCCAGTGCGTTGGAGACGGAGAAGCGTCCAGGCACGGGGATCGCCGCCGGATACTTGTGGCCGGCGTGGTGCAGGGTGAAGCGGGTGCCGACTGCGTCCATGGCGAGGTCGGTCGCCCGGTAGTCCGCCTCCGCGTCGATGCCGTACGTGACGACAGCACCGGGCATCATCGCCCCGATGCAGGCTCCGACCGGGTCGTCGGCGTTGACCACCGCACGCCGGCACAGCCCCTGGAACAGACGCATTTTGGCGTCGCGGTAGTTCTCCATGGTGCCGTGGTCGTCCAGGTGATCCTGCGTCAGGTTGGTGAACACCCCTATGTCGATGAACGAGTGGTCGAGGCGGTGGGTCAGCAGGCCCATCGACGTGGCTTCGAGCGCCACGGTGCCGACACCGCGGTCGCGCATGCACCCGAGCAGATACTGGAAGTCCGGCGACTCCGGTGTGGTCAGTACCGACCTCGGCATCGGGATCAGTTCGTCGCCGAACCGGCTGCCGCCCGTCCCGATGACCCCCACCCTGGCGTGCTCGGCGACCCTCAGCACCGACTCCACCATGGAGGAAACCGACGTCTTCCCGTTGGTGCCCGTGACGGCCACCATCTTCATCTGCCTGCCTGGCTCCCCGTGGTAGCGGGAGGCGACGACCGCGGCCGCCTTGCGCGTGTCCGAGACGGCTACCACGCATACACCGGCTGCCGACGCCCAGGTCGCGACCGGAAGTTGTGCCGCCGCGGAGTCGATGAGTATCGCCACCGCGCCGCGTGCGAGAGCCGGTCCGACGGACTCGGGGCCGCCCTCGCGATGGCCAGGTACCGCGATGAACAGGGATCCCGGAGCGGCGCGGTAAGCGTCGAAGTGGATGCCTCCGGTGATCCTCGTCTCCGGCTGGCCCTCGATGACTTCATGATCGTGCCCGGCGAGCAGCTCGCTCAGGTTCACAGGGGTCCTCTCGAAGATGCACCGGCTGCCGGTCATCCGGCGGTCGGCGCGCTGGCGGCGCCAGGGCACCAAGGGATGACGAAGCAGGGAATTGTGGCGAGGACCGTCGCCGTGCGGTCACGGAGGTGGGAGGGGTGGCCGCGCAGAAAATGGTCCGCCTACAGGGGCGGAATGATCTGGGAAATGCCGAGAACTGCCCGGAATCGCTAGCCGTGGCCGTGCAACGCGCGACAGCAGATCGCCGGCGCGTTCACCGGGCCGACGGCCGTCGCGCACGCGGCGGACGGGCACAGGGCACGAGCGGCCTGGAACAGGCACTCCCCCACTGCGCATGTGCGACCCATGTGTGGAGTGTACGTCCAGCCGCGGGGGCGATCGCCCATCGCCGCTTGTTCGCACAGCTGCGCTACTGCTGCCGCACTGTCTCCGGCATCCGCGCCATGAGGAACGCCGTGCGGTGGCGCAGCCGCAAGCCCAGCGACCCGTACAGCCGGACGGCGTCGGTGTTGCGCGCGGAGGTGTGCGGGAAGGGCCTCTCGTCGCGGGCACGGACGCCGGGGCCACCGCCAGGACCAGGCGGGTGGCCAGGCCCTGCCCGCCGAAGCCCGGGGGCGATGTGGACCGCACTGCCCGAGGAGCCCGACAGCGAGCCGCTGAGTGGAGCCGCGGACGACACCGAGGAGCTCACGACTCACTGACCGATGATCAAAACGATCTTGGTCGGGTGACAACTCCGGTGACGGACCGTGAAGGGGACGCTCCGCCCCGCAAGCACCGCAGCAATGTTGCCTACCTCCACCCCAAGCCGCCCCCTTCGGCCTTGGACATGCCTCCGGGGACTCGATCCCTGATCCCGGATGTCCGTCGAAGCAGCCCAGGCCCAAGACCCGCCGTCTCGCCCGTACGGGCACCACTCGCGCCGGCCACCCCCTCCCGACGTGCTGTGATGGGCTTCACCGTAAACATGAGGCCCCCCTCGAGTACGCTGGGCAGCGCCGAACATGAGGACCCCCTCAGGATGACCCCCACAGCTCGGCACCGGCTGATCCGGAATCTCCGGGTCGCACAACATGAACATGACAGCGACCGCCACATCGGCGGAATCGCAACACCTCACAAGGAATCGACTATGAACACGTGGATCAGGCGCGTCTCGATCGCCGTTGCTTCTACGACAGTGGCGGGCGGAGCCCTCCTCGGAGCCGTCGGCTCGGCATCGGCGGCGACGGCCTCGGGACCCGCGGAGCACACGCGATCCTCAGTCACCGGCCTCGCGACCGGCAGCGCCCGTGACGGCCACCGCGAGGACGGATACGAGAGCGGCCACCACGGGGAACAGGACGACGGCTGGGACGCACTCCGTGGCCGGTCCGACAACGACGACCGGCACCACTACCTCTCGCAGGAAGAGCGTCGGGACGGCCGCCACCTGTACGTCTGGGACGGGCACCGCTGGCAGCAGACGACGACGCGGTACGGCGTCGGCGACGACCGCTGGTACCTGGACCAGGTCGCCTGGTATCTGCACCAGCGCTGATGCGCCCGCAGACCGTCGCGGGGGGGGGGGGGGCGGGCCGGCCCGCCGCGGGGGGGGGGGGCGCGGCCCGCGCCGGGCGGACGCCCACGCCCCCCCCCGGCCCCCCGCCCCCCCCCGCGGCCCCCGCCCCCCCCCCCCCCCGCCGCCCTGCCTGCCCTGTGCGCCACTCAGATCACCAGCTGGGGAATCGTCTACTACGCCTTCCCCGTCCTGAATCCGCAGATCACCGGGGCCACGGGCTGGTCGGCAACCGCCACCACCGCCGCCTTCTCGGGCGGGCTCCTGGTCTCCGCCCTCACCGGCATCCCCGTCGGCCGCATCCTCGACCGCCGAGGCCCGCGCGCCGTGATGACCACCGGCTCCGTCCTAGGCGTCGTCGCCGTCCTGGCCATCGCCTACGCACCCAACCTCGCGGTCTTCACCGCCGCCTGGCTGCTGGCCGGCGTCGCCATGGCAGCCACCTTCTACCAGCCTGCCTTCGCCGCCCTCACCCGCTGGTGGGGCGAAGACCGGGTCCGCGCCCTCACCGTCGTCACCCTCGCCGGCGGCCTGGCCTCCACCGCCTTCGCCCCACTGACAGCCACGCTCGCCGAGCACCTGAGCTGGCGCACCACATACGCCGTACTCGCAGTACTCCTGGCCCTCGTGACCATCCCCGCTCACGCCCTGGCGCTACGAGCGCCCTGGCCGCCCGCGCCGGCGCCGCCCTCACCACGGGACACCCACAGCGGCTCGGTGGTCCGCAGCCGCCCCTTCCTGATGCTCGCCACCGCGCTCACGCTGAACAGCTTCGCCATGTACGCCGTCGTCATCGCCCTCGTCCCCCTGCTGATCGCTCGCGGAGCCAGCCCCACGGCCGCCGCCTGGGCCCTTGGGCTCGGGGGTGCGGGACAGACCCTCGGCCGCACCCTGTACGCCACCCTCGCCCGTCGTACCGGCGTCAGGACCCGCACCGTCGTCCTGATCGTTCTGGGCGGGATCACCACCGCCGCCTTCGCGATGGTCTCCGGCCCTTTCCCCCTCCTCGTGGGCATCGCGATCGTGGCCGGCATGGTGCGGGGCAACCTCACCCTGCTCCAAGCCACTGCCGTCACCGACCGGTGGGGCACAACGCACTACGGGCGTCTGTCCGGGCTGCTGGTCGCCCCGGCCACCATCGCGTCCGCCCTCGCCCCGTTCGCGGGAGCCGCGCTGGCCGAGCCGCTCGGCGGATACCCCGGCCTGTTCATCGCGCTCGCGCTGGCCTCCGCCGCCGCAGCCCTCTTCGCGGCGGGAGGCACACCGAGCAACCCTCAGCACCACGCCGACAGCACGTCTGCGGGTCCGTAACGGGCGGTGGGCTGCACCGTTCCCGGTACAGCCCACCCACTTCGTCTCCGGCTACCGCCCGTTGCTGTCGCCGTACTTACTCGGATCCTTCGCGCGATCCACAGCCTGTGCGCACGCCGCCGCAAAGGCCGCTGCTACGGCGCCTTCGTCCGTGCCGCTCGCCCGAACATCGATCTCCCCTCCCCGTCGGCGAACGGTGCTCCAGCGCACCACTTGGTCGGTGTAGAGGTCCGTTTCGAACTCCCAGGCGTCCACCGACCAGGGATCGGGACGAGTGGCCGATTCACGCGCCCCACCAGGCAGGAAAGCCGCCTGGGCGTGGTGCACGACGCGGCGGTCGGGAAGGCGGTCGCGGACGGCGCCCAGGCCACCAGCGCCCTCCCGCTCCCACTTCCGCCGGTCCCACTCCTCCATCTCGGCCATCTGCCCCGGCCGTTCGGAGCGCCAGCGTTCCACGAGGAGGTCGGCGTGCCCACGATCGCGGAAGGGGACGAGGTGCGCGCCTACGCGAGCGACGTACACCAACACCCCCGTAGGAGCGTCGGCCGTTTCGGCACGCTCTTCTCCCCCGCCGGCGACGGCAGGCCACAAAAGTCCGCCGACCTTGGCTGCCGTGTCCCTCAGAACGCGACCGGTCAGGTGCTGGTAGCGGCGGCGCATCCGGGCGGAGTTGCCGGGCTCCCAGCCCATGATCCGGTCGACCACGGCATCAGGGACGCCGAGGATGAGCAGCACGGTCGCTGCCGTGTGGCGGGCGTCGTGAAGGCGGCCGTCTCGGACATCGGCAGCCTTCAACAAGTCCTTCCACCGGTGGTAATCGGTGTTGGGGTTGAGCGGCTCGCCGGTCGGCGAGGTGAACACGTACCCCCTCTCCACCCACAGGTCGCGGGCGAGGGCGCGCTCGCGAGCCTGCTCCTCCTTGTGCTGCTGGAGCAGCTTCAGCAGCTCCTCGGGCACACCGATCGGGCGCTTGCCCGCCTTGGACTTCGTCCCTTTGGTCTCCTTGCGGATGTTGACCTTCTGCGGGCAGTACCCGGGCTTACGGCCGCAGCGATTGCCGCAGCCGTGCTTGTAGCGGGGCCGCAGGCGGCTCTGCCGTACACGGATCACAGCGGCATCGAAGTGGACGTCCTCCCACGTCAGGCCGAGGACCTCGCCCTGGCGCAGGCCGAGTGCGAGGGCGATGACCCAGCGGGCGGTGTTGCGGTGCTTCTCGGCTTCGAGGAGCAGACGCTGGACCTCTTCGATGGTGTACGGCTCGACCTCCTCTTCCTCCATCTTCGGCGCCTTGGCGATCGAGACGGGGTTGAGGGTGATGTGCCGCCGCCGTACGGCCTCGTTGAGGGAGGTGTTCAGGGTGCGGTGGGCCTGGTGCGCGGTGCCGGCGGCGCTGCCGGCCTCCTGCATCGTCTTGTAGAGCCGCTCGATGTGCTCGGGCTCCAGCTTCTCCAGGCGATGGGCTCCCAGGCCGGGGATGAGGTGGCGGTACACGGCGACGCGGTAGCCGTCGATCGTGTACTCGCCGACGCTCGGCGCGGCGATGTTCTCCACCCAGTGCGTGAGCCAGGTCTGCACCGTCCAGTGCTGGCCGGCCTTGCGGACGCTGCCGGCGTCGCGCTGGCGTTCCAGCTCGCGTACGACCTTGGTGATCTCGGCGCGCGTCTTGCGGCTGGCGTGGCGGCGGTCCGGGCTGCCGTCGTCCTTGACGCCAACGGTGACGCGGCCGTGCCAACGGCCGTCCTTGCCGAGGTAGATGGTGGAGGCGCCGTTGGGCTGCCGGGACGTGCGGGGCTTCTTCGGCTGTGTCATGCGCGCCCCGCTCAGGCCGCGGCGCCGAAGTCCGTGGTCCGATAGCGGCGGGCTAGGAATTCTCCGACCGCCTCGGCGGGTATGCGGCGCAGACTGCCGATCTTGACGGAGCGGATCTCGCCGGACGAGACATACTCGTACATCTTCGTCCGGCCGATGCCGAGGCGGCGGGCGGCCTCCTCGACGGTGAGCCCGACGAGGGTGGGGTCACCGGGTACGTCGTCCCGGTCGGGCATCAGGGCGCGCAGGGCTCCCTCGGGGATGCCGAGCAGCTGGGCGATCTGGGTCACGGGCAGGGGGAACTCGGGCAAGAGGGCTCCTCACCCCGGTCACGTACGGAGCGCCAACTCCGGTCGGACCGGTCAGTGGTGGTGTGTGGTTGGGCGGTTGCGCATACGCGCGAAAGTGCCGCACTGGAGGGCCCTGGGTGTTCGCAGCGCCGAGGGCCTTGCGGCGGGTGGGTTACTTGTCGACGTCTGCCTCGGCGGCCTGCGGGCTGAAGGCGTCGCCGAGCCAGCGGATCAGACGGGAGCGGGCTCCCTTGTGGCGGTGGAAGTCGCCGTTGGAGGCCGCGTCCAGTTCGTGGGCGAGCAGGTTGCGGACCATGGTGTCCTGGTCCGGGTTGGCCTTGGTGTACTCCCCGAGCTGGTCCTGGACGGCGTCCATGGACTTACCCAGGGAACGCCATTCCTTCCACAGCTCGACGTACTCGCCGACCAGCCGACGGATGATCGGGTTGGCCATCTGCCCTGGCGGGCTGGCCAGTTCGTCGAGGGTCATGTCGAAGACCTTGCAGAAGCCGAGCGCCTCGTCGGTGTTCACGCGGCGGCGGGGCTTGCCGCTCTCGATACGCCAGATCGCGGACTGGCCGATGGGGTGGCCGGCCTCGGCCATTTTCTCGGCCAGGGTGACCGAGCTCCAGCCGCGCGCCTCGCGCTCCAGCTTCACGCGCTCGGCGATGTTGTCCTCGACCGGAGGCCGCGCATTCGCCGCGCGGGCATCGTCGTCGCCCTTGCCCTCGGCCATCTTCACCTCCTCGTTGCGGGCCGAGCCGTACGGCTGTGGCCCAGGGTGAACTAGTTAACATCATTTGGAAGCCGAATGCAACTAGATGTTTCCCGAATGCCTGCGGTAGACTTATGGCGTCCGGCGGTGAACGCGGCTGGACAAGCAGAAACCCCCGGTGCTGGAACACCGGGGGCGAAGCGGAAACCCTCACAACCGCCCAACCATGACGATCTGGACCGGTGGCCGGAGTTGGCGCTCCATGTGGCCTGCCGGGAGAGGAGTCCTATGGCCCAGAGTACGGGCCCCCTGCCGGAGATGCCATCCCACTTCGGATACGGCCCCGAGCCGTCTCCGGACGAGCCTGGACAGGCTCCGTTCAACCTGGACGCCGAACGCGCGGTGCTCGGCGCCTGCATGCACGACTGCGACGTCATCGACACCGTGCGGCCCATCCTGGGCGAGGACGCCTTCTACCGGCCCGCGCACGAGACGGTCTGGCGCGCGCTGCTGGCCCAGCGCCGCGAGGACAAACCGACCGACCCGATCGTCCTGACCGAGCTGCTCCAGCAGCAGGGGGACCTGCAGCGTGTCGGCGGCGCCGTCTATCTGCACCAGCTAGCCGACGTGCACTACGGCAGCGGCAGCGCGGTGCACCACGCGGAGATCATCCGCGAAAAGGCCAACCTGCGCCGCCTGCTCGCCTCGGCGATACGCACCGTTCAACGCGCCCAGGAGCCCGGTGCCGACCCCGAGGCGATACGCAGCGAGGTCGAGGCGGAGATGCGGGCCGAGCGCGAGCGGGCACTCGCCTCGGGCCAGGGTCGTCTGAACCGCTTCGCCACCGACGGGTGGTCCTTCGTCAAAGAGACCGGCGCGGACGCCGAGCCTTTGTGGGGCACCCGCGAGAAGACCGTCTGGGCGCCGGGCGAGAGCCTGATGATCGTCGGCGCACCCGGGGTCGGCAAGACCACCCTGGCCCACCAGGTGGTCTTCGCCCGCCTGGGCCTGCAGGAGACGGTCCTGGAGATGCCGGTCGCCCCGAGCAGGCGGATTCTCTACCTGGCCATGGACCGGCCCCGGCAGATCGCCCGGGCCATGGACCGCCGTGTCTTCCCCACCGACGAGAAGATCCTGCGCGAGGGACTCGTCGTCTGGGAGGGTCCTCTGCCCGCCACCCTCGACAAGGAGCCCGACCTCCTCGCCGACCTCGCCGCCGTCCACCGGGCCGACACGATCGTGATCGACAGCCTCAAGGACGCTGTGAGCACGATGGTCGACGACAGCCTCGCGGTCGCCTTCCACAACGCCCGCAACCGCGCGCTGCGAGGCGGCGTGGAGATCCTGGAGCTGCACCACCAGCGCAAGGCCACCGCCGACGCCCCACGCGGCCAGCGCCCCAGCCTGGACCAGGTCTACGGCTCCACCTGGTACGTCTCCGGCGCAGGCAGCGTCCTGTTCGTCACCGGCAAAGCTGGCGACCCCGCCGTCACCCTGCACCACCTGAAGACCCCCACCGGCGAGATCGGCCCGCTGGACGTCACCCACGACCACGTGCGCGGCACCACCACGGTAGACCCCACCAAGGACCCCGCCGTCCTGATCCGCAACGCCCCGAACGGGATGACCGCCCGAGATCTGGCAGTCGCCCTGCTCGGCGGGGGCGACCCCGACCGCGCCGACGTGGAGAAGGCACGACGCCACCTGGGCCGCCTCGTCGACAGCGGCCTGGCCACCAAGGCCGACGGGATCGCCGGAGGAGCCGGAGGCGGGCAGCAGACCCGCTACTACGCCTCCGCACGCCACCTCACCGCCGTCGGCTGAGCCCCACAGGCCCTCACGAAGCGATCACGCGACCGTACACGCGGCCCCTGCGCACCGACGCCGCCGTGAACCGCTCACAGCGCGCATGATCACCGCAAAACCGCAGGTCAAGCGATCACGCGAGCGTCCACGCCGTACACGCGCCCAAGCGATCACGCGCGGGCCCCCCTTTAGAAGGGGGCCCGCGTGAACGCCCCCTCCGTGAACGCCCCTCACTCCATCGCCTTCCTTCCCTTGGAGACCGTCTGCATGACCCTCGGCAACACCGCACACGTAAGCGCCGACAGCGGCACCATGTCGCTCCTGCCTCACTGGACCACCTCGTCGGCGGCCGACGCAGTCCTGCCCCTCGTCGTGGCCCTGCTCGCCGGATGGCTGCTGCGCCGACGCAACCGGACGCCCAGTGTCGGGGAGCGCCGTGGCACCGCTGCCATCCCGGTCGCCGCAGTCGCCGCGATCGGCTGCACCGCCTACAGCGCGGACACCAGCTGGCGGTTCGCCGCCGACTACCTCAACATGGGCAGCGCCATCGAGCGGGCCGCGATGTTCGCCGCCGCCGAGCTCGCCCTGTTCGCCACCGCCCTGCTGGCCCGGCAGAACCTCAACAGCCCGAAGCAGGCGCCCGGCCTGCCCGGCACCCTCACCTGGGTGATCACCGCCGTGCAGATCGTGCCCGCCTACGCCGAGTCCGGCCCGGTGGGCGGCACCGTACGGGCCTTCGTCGGCCCGGTCCTGGCGGCGATGCTGTGGCACCTGGCCATGGGCATCGAACTGCGCAACCGCAGCCCGCACGCCGACTCCCACAGCCTGGCCGCCGTCCTCGCCCGGCAGATGCGGGAACGGCTGCTGGCCCGCCTGGGGATCGCCGACCGGGACGCGGACGCCGCCCGAATCATCCGCGAACGCGCCCTCGACCGGGCCGTCACCCTGATACTCCGGGCAGAGGCCATGACGCCCGAACGGCGTGCCAAGGGGCGAGGCCGGCGCCTCACCCGCCGCCTGCACCAGGCACTGGAGCAGGCCGACGTCGACCGCGACAACCGCCAGGACGAGCTGCTGCTGCGCAAACTCGCCACCCGGCAACAGGCCCTCGCTCTGGCCTCCATTCCCCTGCCCCGGCGCTGGCCCGCCCTCACCGCGGGCACGCCGAGCAGCTCCACGCCTGCCCGCCCGCGTGCCACAGCGACGAGGCGGGCAGAGAATCCGGGCCGCCCGCCCGAGAACGATGCGGGCGATGACACGGCCCACCGGGCTGCCCACCCGGAGCCCAAAAACCGCCCGCACCGGCCCGCCCGCACCACCACGAGCCCGGAACCGAAACCGGGCGAGGAAGAGCCCGATGCCGATCCGGGCAAGGCCGCACGGGCGAAGCCGAACCGCCCGGGCCCCAAACCGCGCGCGACACGGGAAGTTCTCACCGCCTACGCCCACCGCATCCACCGCGAGACCGGACGTCTCTCCCGCGATCTGCTGGAGGACACCGTGCGCGAGGACGGCTACAGCGTCGCCAGCGACACCGCCGGGGAGGTCGTCCGCACCGTCAAGGCCGAGCTACAGGCCGCTCGCGCCGGCCACCCCCACTGAACCCGCTCCACCCACAACGCCCAAGGAAGACCGCCCAATGCACGACTCGCACCACGAACTACCCGCCAGCCAAAAGGAGATGACCACCCCAACCACCAGCCCAGCAAGTTGTCGGGTAAGGAGTCCTTACCCGGCCTCCGCCCTGAGGGAGGCGGAGGCATCCGGCGCAGGGGCACCGGACTCGGCCGGCCCAGGGGGACCGACGGAGGAAGGGAACGAGACCAAGTCGTCGTCGCACTCTGTGCGATCGTCCACGCCGTACCGACGACTGCGCCAGCCGCGTCTGCGCGAGCGTCGCGTCCACCCCCGCTACGCCGACAGCGAGTTCGCCGAACTAGCACACGCCGCCGCCCTCAGCCGCATGCAGATCGGCGGCTACGTCGCCGAGGCATCACTCACCGCCGCCCGCGCCGAAGACCCCACCGCGGCGATCGCCGACTATCGCGCCCTGGTACAGGCGCTGATGGCTGCCAACCGGCAGCTCGCCGGCGTCGGCAACAACCTCAACCAGCTCACCTGGCATCTCAACAAGGACGGCGCCTGGCCCCAGCCTGACACCGTCCACCATCTCCTCGCCCGCATCGAGGCATCGATCGCCGACCTGGACACCGCCATCGCCCAGGTCACCGAGGGACGGTCAGGCCGGTGATACCGAAGATCATCACAGGCAAGGGCAGTACCCGTCGCCTGATCGCCTACCTCTTCGGCAAGGGCGACGCCAACGAGCACGTCGACCCACACCTGGTGGCGTCCTGGAACGACTTCGCCCCCGACCCCGGCCGCAGCCCGCACCGTGACCCGAAGGAGGTGGCGAAGCAGCTCTACACCCAGCTCGACCAGCCGGTGACCATGCTCGGCCCCCGGGCTCCCAAGACCACCGTCTGGCACTGCCCGGTCCGTGCCGCTCCCGAGGACCCGATCCTGTCGGACACCCAGTGGGCGGAGATCGCCCGCCGGATCGTGGCCGCCGCCGGCGTCGCTCCCGCCGGGGACACCGAAGCCTGCCGTTGGGTGGCCGTACGGCACGCCGACGACCACATCCACATCGCCGCCACCCTCGTCCGCCAGGACGGCCGCCGCCCCAAGCGCGACTACGACATCCGGGCCGTCCAGCGCGAAGCCCGCCAGATCGAAGTCGTTTACGGGCTCAGGCGGTTGAAGCCGGGCGACGGCACCGCCGCCAAGCGCTCCACCAGCAAGGAACACTTCAAGGCCAAACGCCTGGGCCAGGACGCCACATCCCGCGAGATCCTGCGCCTGCGTGTCCGTCGTGCGATGGCGGCTGCCTCCACCGAGGCCGACTTCTTCGCCCTGCTGGAGGCGACGGGTGTGACCGTGCGCCTCAAGCATGGCCCGTCCGGCGACGCGCTCGGCTGCAACTTCGCCCTGGCCGGCGACACCAACGCCAAGGGCGAGCCGGTCTTCTACGCAGGCTCCACCCTCGCACCCGACCTCTCCCTCCCCAAGATCTGCCAACGCCTCGCCACCACCAACCCCGAACCGGCCGCCGTCCGGCCGGGCAACCCCTGGCACCAAGCCACCGCAGCCACCGAACGCATCCCCCACCACCTCGCTCACAGCAACGGCGAAGTGGCCCAGGGCCAGCTGGCCGCACTCGGAGCAGCACTCGACCTGCTCCCGCTCACCGCCCCTGCCGCAGCGCGTGCCGAACTCGAACGCGCCGCCGTCGCCTTCGAGCGCGCCACCCGCTCACGCACCGCGGCCGACCACGCCAGTGCCCGCGTCCTGCGCCGCAGTGTCCAGGCGATCTGGAAGGACCCCGCACGGCATGGCGACGGTGCCGGGCTGGCGATGCTGCTGGACGTCGCGCTCACAGCGGTCGCCTACGCCATGCACTGGCACCGCACCCGCCACAACGCCCAGCAGCAGGCGGCAGCCGAGCAGACCCTCATTCACCTGCAGGCCGCGTACGCGCAGGTCACCGGGCCAATCCTGGCCGGCCTCGCCAGCCGGGCACCCAGCCCGCAGACCAAACGCCGCTACGCCCGCCACCTCCAGCACGCGGTCCCCGAGCACGCCGAACGCATCCTGACCGACCCCGCCTGGGACGCCCTTGCCACCGTGCTCGCCGAGGCGGAAGCAGCCGGACACAACCCGGCCGCGATCCTCGACCGGGCCCTCAACCAGCGCACGCTCGACGACGCCCACAGCCCCGCACGAGCACTGACCTGGCGCATCCGCCGCCTCGGCGAAAGACACGCACCCGGCCCACGAGCCCAGGCAGCCAACGCGCACCACACCGCCATGCCCGCCACCGCTCCGCGCCCGCACGAACCCCAGACACGGCGGCGCTGAACACCCCTACGCCGGACGCCGCCATCACCGACGCCGATCACAACGACACCGCACAAGGAACCGCGCATGCCCCAGCCCTCTGTTCGCCCCGACGTCGTCGTCCTCCTCACCGAAGTGGACAGCACCCGCCACGATGACCAGTGGCGCCTGTATCGCCCCGATGGGACCGCGTTCACCGCCGCCGAGCACGACCTGATCTACACCGCTACCCCGGCAGAGATGACCGCCGCGAACGCACAGCGACGGCTTGAGAACGAGTGGGCGCGTGAAACCCACGAGATGCAGAAGGCCCTCGCCGACCTGTTCACGAAGTACGCCGACCAACTCGCCGACGGCTCCCTGTGCAGCAACATCTACGCCACCATGACCGACGAGGACTACGCGGAATACGAGCGCTTGGTCAAGATCGTCGACGCACGAAACGGCTTCGAATACCGCGCCGAGCACGAAGACAACTGACCGGACGCACACCAACGGCGGCCCACCCGGTGGGCCGCCGTTGCGGCACGACTGAAGCAGCTGGCGGGTACGCGGAATGTGCCTCCGCTCGGGGATTTGCGACGAGCCGCCCGCTAGCGGCTCCTCCAGGTGCAGGGGCTTCAGTGCGGTGGACGACGGTGAGTCGGCCTTCGGCAGTCTTGGGCACGGTGCTGCGGGGCACCGGGACAGGTGACGCAAGCAAGGAGGCGAAGGCGGCGACCCGGCCGTGGGGGACGCTGGCACTGAAGCTGGCGCACCACACATACGGGGCGCCGAGAACGGGTTCCGCCCACGCCTGCCAGCCCATCAAGTCAGGGCGCGTCGGCATCCTGGACCAGCGGCGGCAGCAGCTCCAGGGACATGCTCGATGCGAATCCGGGATCCATGGCGGTGGTGCGGGGACGGTCCACGTCGCGGATCCAGCCCCGGGAGGTGAGCGAGGTTGGGGGGATCACAGGCGTGACCTGGGAATCCCTGCCTTGGGCAGCGTGGGGCGGTACGCACCCCGGCGAACCTCGATTCCCCGTGAGTCCCTGTCCGTTCGGGCACGGAAGTGGCACGCCGCGCGGCCCCCTCGATGCGAACCATGGGCGGGACGGTCGCTGAGGTCTGCTGGGCTGGTCAATTGGTCTGGCAGGGGTGTCGTACGTTGATGGCGGCCGTCCTGGTCGCTGTACTTCGGTGCTGTACTGCACAGCCGACGACCTATGGGGGCACAGTCGCACGGCAGGAAGTAGGGCGTGGTGTGGGTTTTCTCGTAGCGCTGTCGATCGACTCGCCGGGCCGCCTCGATCGCCCGGGGCTCGACCAGCCACTCCAGTCCGAATCCGGCGTCCAGGCGCTTCACACACGGTCTACGTGCTGATCACCCTCTCTCTCCTCGTTTCTGCACCACCCGGCCACGGGCCGCGGCCCGGAATCCTTGCTGGCCTGTGTCACGTGTGGTCCGATGGGCGTGCGGGGATTGTCGGTCGTCTGGCAGTTCCTCCGGATGATGGGCTGTCTCCCGCCGTCGGTTGAGGAGGAGCCATGGCCTCGCCAACACAATTCGGTCGGCTGACGATCTACCTCGATGGCGCGCGTCCGTCACGGCACGGGTCACCGACGGCCGAGCAGATCGTCCTGTGTGCCCATGAGAGCCGCCTGCTCGGAGCGAGTGCGCGCTCCGCTATCGCCGGGTTCGGAGATGGCGGCACCTTGCGGCAGGAGAGACCGTTCGCGATCGTTCGGCACCTTCCCGTCGAGATCGTGCTCGTGGACGACATGGTCGTCCTGCAGGCGTTCTTGATCCGCCTGGACCGCATGGGCCTGGGCATGGGCATGCTGGCGACGTTGGAGCCGATCGACATCGCGCCCACCGCAATCAGCCGCGCGAGCTGATCTCGACGAGGACGTCTCTGTGACGCGGCCGCATGCTCACCACGGCTGTCCGCAGGCCGCCTACCAGGACCGATTGGACAGCTCCGCCATTCGTCCTCCCCAGGTCGACGGCGTAAGCTGAAAGTGATGGCGGTGGGGCTCGCCGAAACCGCGACCGTGTACCTGGGTCGACAACAGTCCCTACCTGGTACCTGCCACGCAGGCACGCCCACAGGTAGGAGGACATCATGCCCCGCCCGTCCCGGACAGCGCCTCAGCCGAACAGGAGCAGTCGCAGCCCTGCGGTCACCCCTCGCGTCCAACCCACAGCTCGAGGAAGGCAGATTGCGGCGCGCGGACCACCGGCGGACTGGATCAGCGTAGCTCGGTGAGGAAACAGCCGATGTCCCCCGGAGAACCCCCAGCCCGGCCCCGCGACGACGCAGTGCCGCCAGCGGAAGTCCTGCCGGTCGACCCGGACGTCGAGGTCGGCGCCGAACCGCAGGCTGCTCCCCAGCCACCGGCCAAAGCCAAGCGCTCCCGCCAGGCGGACGTCCTGGCGGTGATCGCCTTGGGCGGCGGACTGGGCAGTGTCGCCCGCTATGGCCTCGCCCTCGCCTGGCCCACCCCGGCCGGCGGGTTCCCCTGGGCCACCTTCATCACCAACATCTCCGGAAGCTTCGCCCTGGGACTGCTCATGGTCTGCGTCCTGGAGGTGTGGCCGCCCAACCGGTACGTCCGGCCCTTCCTGGGCGTCGGCTTCCTCGGCGGCTACACCACCTTCTCCACCTACACCGTGGAGCTGCACCACCTGCTCTCGCTGGGCGACTGGTCAAAGGCCGACGCCTACGCCCTGACGAGCCTTCTCGCCGGGCTGGTCGCGGCATGGCTCGGTATCGCGGCCGCCCGCCGGGCCGCCGGACTGCCGGTGCGCCGTGGTCCCAGCCGCCGCAGCAAAGCACCCCCCGCGCCGACCGCCGGACCGGCCACCCCGCCCCCCAAGCGGTCCGTCCCGTAAGGAAGCAGCGATGAACCCGCACCTTCATCGGCACCACCCCGAGGAGAAGCCTCCCCCACGGCCACCGCGCTCCCCTCTGAACGGCCTGGTCCTGCGGATGACCATCTACCTGGGTGAGTGGGACCAGTGCCACCACAAGCCGGCCTACACCGAGATCGTCCACCGTGCCCACCACGCCGGGCTTTCCGGCGCCAGCGTCTTCCGCGGCTTTGAGGGCTTCGGCGCCTCATCGATGGTGCACACCACCCGCCTGCTCGATCTCGCCGAAGACCTCCCCCTGACTGTCGTCATCATCGACGAGGAGGACCGCATCCGCGCCTTCCTGCCTCAGGCCCGTGAGGTCGCTCCCGAGGCACTGATCACACTGGAACCCGTCCAGGTTGTCGCGCAGAGCAGCGAGGGACTCAGCCCCGTCACCGAGGAGCAGATCAATTGATCCCCGTCCTCCTTGTGTTCCTTGGGGGCATGCTCGGCGCGCCCCTGCGCTATCTCACCGACAAGGCCATACAGGCCCGCCACGACAGTGTCTTTCCGCTCGGCACCTTCACCGTCAACATCGCCGGGTCGTTCATCCTCGGTTCCCTGGCCGGGGCTGTAGCAGCCCACGGCCTGCCAAGGGACGTCATGCTGCTGCTGGGCGTCGGCGTGTGCGGAGCCCTGACCACCTTCAGCACCTTCAGTTTCGAAACCGTCCGGCTGCTCGAAGACGGCTCTCTCGCCGAGGCCGGACTCAACTCCATCGGCAGCCTCCTGGTCGGCCTCGCCGCCGCAGCCGCCGGCTACGCCCTTCTGACTTGGCTGTTACCTGTTCGCCCGCGGAACCGGGGAAGAGAGTGGCGGAAGATCAGGAGGCAGGCAGAGCCGCAGCGCGATAAACGAGCATGTTGAGCTGGCTGACCAGGCGCCGCGTCTGGCGTGCTCGGCCGGTTCGCTGGAGGAAGTAGTCCGCTCCGAGGTCGGCATACTCGGCGTCGTTGGTGAGCATGTGCCAGATCGAGGTCAGGATCGTGTGGCCGACGGCGGCCAGGGCCCGCTTCTTCCCGCGGAGGATCGCGACGCGTTTGTAGCGGGACGCGAGGTAGGTGTTCTTGCTGCGGGCCGCGGCGATGGCGGCGAGTCCGAGCGCGTTCTTCAGCCACGGGTCGCCGGGCCGGGACTTGCCGGAGGTGTGCTTGCCAGCGGACTCGTGATTGCGTCGACGCGGTCCAGCATGGTCCGTGCGAGGAAGGCGTGGTGGCCGGTGAACTGGCCGGTCAGTGCCTGCCGGTCCTGGCAGGGGCCGGGCGAGACGTCTGGACTGTATGCAGCGCCTGGGAGTGCTTCGACAAGTGAGGCGGGGTGACCCAGTACACCGGGTCTGGTAGTTCGGGTCGGAAAGGATCGCCGGGGTGGTGCGGTTGCAGGGGCGCCTCCGTAGGCTCGGGGACAGGTGACTGACGGTCGTTGACCTGGGGGTCCGGAAGGTCGTCCACGTTGACATGCTTGTTCGCGGTGCACCAGTAGTTATGGGATCTTCCGTGTCTGCATCCGGCGAACTGGTGGCCAGTCGACGCGGATCGCCTCCACGCGCCCGGCCCCGACAAGGATTCCCCGCTCGGCTGCCGCCCGAGGTCCTGGCAAGTTTGGGCAAGTTCCTGGCTTGAGGGCTCAGTCACGGGCAAGCTCTGGCACAGAGATCGTTACCGGCATCCGAGGAGGACATCATGGCCCTGCGTAAGCTCGGCAAGGACCCGGAGAGTCCCAGTGGCGGCTCGCCCACCATCTACCTCGACGAGGAAAAGGGCAGCTACCTCGTGCAGGGGTGGAAGGTGGAGGACGCCGAGCGCCTCGGGCAGATGGACATCCCCGGCCACGAGTCGGTGGTCGAGATTCCCCGGCGCATGGTGCAGTTCTTCTTGGAGGTGAAGAAGGATGACGAGGCCCCCGACGTTTGAGGAGCTCTTCCGCGACTGTCGGCGGACGGCCGTCCATCTGGAGATGCGCGACGCCTACATGAAGTCGGACCCGGCCTTCATCGACTGGAAGGCCGGCGAGGTCCTCGACCCCGCCGAGCGCTGGGCCGACTGGCATGCCATCGTCACGGAGGCGACCTCGCGAGGCGTCGAGGTTCGACGCGCCCGCCTCGTTTCGACGCCGGTCAGTGAGTACATCCGCTTCGAGCACGACGTGACGGACGGGCTGAACATCGCCGCCGGCGAAAGCGTGCGGTGGCTCTCGCGGCGCAACGCGACCGACATCGCTCTTCCGGGCAACGACTTCTGGCTGTTCGACTCCGGCCTCGTCCTCGTCAACCACTTCGACGGCGAGGGCGAGAACATGGAGGTGGAACTCACGGAGGACCCGGAGGTGGCGAAGCTCTGCGAGTCGGCCTTCGAGGCCGTGTGGAAGCGGGCGACGCCTCACGCCCAGTTCGAGCCGGCCTGACAGTTCAGCAGCCTCGCACCGACATGACATCACCATCTTCGAGCGTCCAGGAAGCCCGCAAGGCCCTCGGACAACGCCTCGCCGAAATCCGGAAAGCAGCCGGACTCACCAAGCGAGCGCTGGCCCAGAGCCTGGGCTGGCACGAGTCGAAGGCTTCGCGCTTCGAGAGCGGCACCCGCGCGCCCTCGGAGCGCGACCTTCGCGCCTGGTGTTCCGCGTGCGACGCCCAGGGCGAAGCCGAGGATCTCATCTCGACAGCCCGCGGAATTGAGGGCATGTATGTCGAGTGGCGGAAGATGGAACGCCACGGCCTCAAATGGGCACAGGAGTCCGTCCTTCCTCTCTGGGAGCGCACCGAGCGTTTTCGCATTTACTCGCCTTGGCTCATCCCCGGCCCCGTCCAGACGGCGTCGTACATCACCGCACTTCTGACCTCCATTCGCGACCGCCGCGGACTCATCGACGATGTGCCGGCGGCCGTCAAAGTGCGCGTCGAAAAGCAGCAGGTCGTGTACGGGAACCACACGTTCGCCATCCTTCTGGAAGAGAGCGTGCTGCGGTACCGCATAGGCGGCACCGAGGTCATGGCAGGCCAGCTCGGCTATCTCCTGAGCGTCATGGCTCTGCCGTCGGTGAGCATCGGAATTATCCCCCAGGACGCCGATCGATCGGGACTCTGGCCCGTTGAAGGGTTCTTCCTGTACGACGACGAGTTGGTGAACGTCGAATTGATCTCGGCCCATCTCACCGTCGTTCAGAAACACGAACTTGCCATGTATGCCAAGACGTTCAGCGAGCTGGCCGAACTTGCCGTCTACGGTCCCGCCGCACGTGAAATCATCACGACAGCCATCGAATCTCTAGGGTGAACGCCGGGCAAGTTCCGGCACATTCATAGAGGCCCGGACACTCCCCTTCCTAGCTTTGTCGTCACGGCTGAAAGCGCGCTCAGGAGGGGCCGGCCGGTGATGACAGTGGCAAGTACGGGCAAGAAGGCCGAGACGGCCGAGGACATCGAGGACGGCGACGCCCCCATCAACATAGAGGCGATCTCCTCGCATGCGAATTCCATCCTCGCCCTGCGGATGGGCACCACGACCCGCGCGGCGATGGAAAGGCAGGTGCCGGCGATCGCCCGTCACCTGAACCGGTTGCTCCGCGAGGACCTGGGAGCCGACGACGACAGCGAGGTCCGGCAGCTCCGCCGCAGGGGATCCAGGTTGGTCGATCTCACGAACCGGCCGAGCGCCGAGACACCTTCCTTCGGGACTTACCTGTACCTCCGCGATGCGGCCCTTCTCACGCGGCAACTGCTGTGGGTCTATTCCGAGCGGAACGGGCTGGAGGCGCCGTGAGCGTCAGGGACGACCAGATCGTTCGGGAGCTCTCCCACTACATCCACGAGCACCCCGCCGACAGGATGGCGTTGCTGCCGGTCTACGACGCGGCCCGCGACCACGCGCAGCGCCGAGCCTGTACCCATGACCGGCGCTGCCCCCTGGTGATGGCAGGAGCCGTCGTAGTCGACGAACGCAATCGCGTCCTGTGCCTGCGGCACGAGGGAGGTTACGCGCTCGCGGAGACGGAGCCGGAGAACGCAGACGACTCCCTCAGCGAGGCAGCCCTGCGCCTGTTGGCCGAGGAGGCCGGCATCTGGGACGTGTGGACGCAGCCCGGCGCTGAGGGGCCGTTCTTGGTCGATGTCACGAGGCCGGGGCAGCACCGGTACGGGCCCCGTCTCCGAGTCGGCATCCGATACCTCTTCCGGACCCATTCAGGTGCCGTTTTTCCGTCGGTGATCGAGACGGGTGCGGCAGCCTGGGTGCCCCTCACGGCGATAGGCATCCCATCAGTCCGCAGCCGTGTGGAGCGCCGCCTGATCGGAACCCTATGAGTCCCCGAAGCCAACAACTCGCCTACGCCGTGAGCCTCGTCGCCATCGGAGGCTCCCTCCTACTGGGCATATGGAGGGGCTGATGTACGAACGCAGGGCCAAGGAGCTGCCCTCTGTACCTCCTCCGCCGGTCGGAACGATGGGAACGAACCGGCCGCCGGGCGATGTCCGCGTCGGTGACTTCGTCTACCTGGACGGCGAGTACCAGCGCGTGCAGGACATGAGGTCCGCCGGCACCGCAGCCCACCGCGTACTGATCTTTGCCGGTCGTGAGCCCTGGGTCATGCGAGAAGCCCGGACGACATACCGACCCATCGATTTCGGCTGATCCCCCGCCCTGTTCGGGCGTCGCACCATCACTCTCACCTCACCATGCGAGGAGGTTTGCCATGCGCTTTCGGAAGATCCATGGCGCCGGAAACGATTTCGTCCTGCTCTCCGGCCGCGGGCTTGACGACGACAAAGAGTGGCCCACGGAAGCGGAACGTCTGTGCGCCCGGCGTACCGGCGTAGGTGCGGACGGCCTGGTCATCAGCAGGATGCTCAGCCACAGCCCACCTGTCATCGAAGTCACCTGTTTCAACGCGGACGGCTCGCTCGCCACCATGTGCGGCAATGCCCTGCGGTGCTCCGCCTGGGCCGCTCACCGCGATCACGGCTTCCGGCAGATGTGTCTCCACATGGCCGACGTGGAGCACCAGGCGGTCGTCTGCGACGACTCCGTGTGGGTCACGGCCGAGCTCGGCGAAATCCTCCCTCGGCGTTTACAGACGGTCATCAACGGCAGACCGACCTGGTTCGACAGTGCCCACACCGGCACGGAACACGTCGTGGCGATCGTGAACGACGTGGACGCCATCGACGCGGAGGTCGTCGGGCGCCTTGTCCGCCACCACGCCGACCTCGCCCCGCTGGGGACGAACGTCAACTTCGTCCAGCTCGCCGGCCACCAGACGCTGAAAATCCGCACCTACGAGCGCGGGGTCGAGGCGGAAACCCTCTCGTGCGGGAGCGGGGCAGTCGCAGCCGTCGTCGTCGCCACCGTGCGCGGACTGGTGGCACGACGCGCCGTCACCGTCCACAACCGCGCCGGAGAGCCACTCACGGTCCGGCCGCATGACGCCCGCCCGGACCGGACGCAATGGGTCGGGGGCCCGGTCACACACACCTTCGAAGGGGAACTCGCATGACTCTCTTCCTCAACACCACCTCGAACCTCGCGGTACAGAAGGCCGCCGAGGAGCTTCGCGAGTGGGGACAGAGCCGCCAGGGCCTCGGCGTCGCCCTCGTCTACGGTCCGGTGTCCGCCGAGGACAGGCTCTACCACGCGAAGTGTCCCGTCGAGCAGCGATCCGTCACCGCCCTGGCCGGGGCGCTGGAGGAGATCGGCGTCCGCTGGAAGGTGCTGGACCCGTGCGAGCCCGACTTCATCATGGAACTGGCCGAGTACGACGTGGTCCTCTCGAACCTGCACGGCCCGTACGGCGAGGACGGCCGGTTGCAGGGACTGCTCGACTACCTTCGCGTGCCCTACTGCGGCAGCGGGGTCGGGGCATCCGCGGTGGCCGCCGACAAGATCCTCTGCAAGCGGGTGATGCTGGCCCTCGGCGTCCCGACACCCGGCTGGCACGTCTGGACCGGCGTCCCGACGACGTGGAACGGGCGCCCGGTGATGGTCAAGCCGCCCTTCGGCGGATCCAGCGTGGGCATGAGCCTCGTGCGCGATCCGGCGGATCTGCCCAGCGCCCTGGCAGACGCCGCCGGCGAAGAGGGCACGTCCGTGCTCGTCGAGGAGTACGTCACCGGCACGCCGGTGACCGTGGGGCTCCTGGAGCTGCCGGGCGGCTCGGTCGTCGTCTTCCCGCCGCTGGCCACCGAGGCCACCTGCGCCGACTTCTACGACGCCGACACGAAGCTCGACGTGGACTCCAGCGGCACCGTGACCGTGCGCGCCGCCGACCTGGCGCCCGACGTGCTCGACAAGATCGCCGGGGACGCCCGAATCCTGTGGGACGGGGTCGGGCTGCGCGGCTCGGCGCGCATCGACTTCATCCTCACCGAGGACGGCGAGCCGTACGTACTGGAGGTCAACAGCACGCCGGGCATGTCCCGTGACAGCAACTTCGTGGTGGGGGCGGCGATGGTCGGACTCACGCACACGGCCGTCGTGTTGGCCATGTTGCACGAGGCCCTGGCCCGCCCGCCCTACGATGTCCCCCTGCCCACTCCCGCGTTCTCCAGCACCACATTGACCCGGGAGGCCGCCGTCTCGCCGTAGGAGCCCTGCCGCTGTGCCGCGCGTCCACGAGGTCCCCATGTGCCGTCAGCTCATCGCCCCCGCCGAATGGGATCTACACGGAGGATGGGCACTCGGGGACAGGATCGAATGGTCCAACCGGGCGTGCGGCCTGGCATCGCTGAGGATGATCCTGCTCGCCTACGGACGCGAGGCACCCACCATCACCGAACTGCTGAAACTCGCGGTCAAGCATGAGGTTCTGACCCCGCGTGGAGCACTTCATGCGGGCATCGCGCGCCTTGCGACCGACCTCGGCGTCCCCTCAACCGCCGAGCCCGTCCCGGTCGAAGACCTGACAGGGCGGCTCAGCCACGCTCCGCTCATCGTGTCCGTGACCGAGCAGTTCCCGGACGACGGCCGCGCCGGCGGCCACCTCGTCATCCTTCGCGGCTACGAGGACGGCCCTGACCCGACGATCCACTTCAGAGACCCGTCGGCCTGGGGCCAGACACACGATCACATCCCCCTCAGCCGCCTTTCCCCCTCCTACACCGGCCGCGCGATCACCTTCGCGGCCCTGAGTCCCAACGGAGAGTCCTGATGACCGAGGCAGACGGCGACGCGACCGAGGCCGCAGGCGGCCGGAGGATCGCCGTACTCGGAGAGATGCTGGAACTGGGCGACGAATCCGTCGAAGCCCACCGCGAGGTCGGACGCATGGCGGCCGAGAACGGCGTCGACCTCGTTGTGACGGTCGGGAACGCACTCGCCAAGCAGCTCGCGCTCGCGGCGGGAGCGGCGGGCGTGCCGGACATCGCGATGGTCGGCGACAACGGCACTGCCGCCGCCTACCTGGCCTCTATCCTCCGGCCCGGCGACGTCGTTCTGGTGAAGGCGTCCCGCGGCGGCCAGCTCTGGCAGATCGCCCAAGCACTCACAGGGCAACCCGTCACCAGCCTGTAAGCAGCCGCCGGCCTGCTGGCTCGCCGGCGCTGGTCGCACGGATTGTCTCCACAGTCATGGGCGTACTTGAGACGAAACCGGCTTCTTGCGAATGCGGACGTAGCCCGCATCCAGGTCGATGTCTTCCCAGTGGAACGGAGCGTCTCTCCTTGGCTGAGGCCGAGCGGCGGTGCTATGACCCATCGGCCGACGGCAGAGGCACTCGCTGGCTCACGAGCGGCCCTCTCAGGCGTTGGCTTGAATGTCGATGTCGGCGCCTTTCGCCCATGCGCTAATCATGTCGTGAGACCGGCATCCCCAGCCTGGCAAGTTGATCTTGCTGTCGTGGGTGAGCTGTTCGGCCTCGACGACTCCGAAGTGCTAATAGCAGTCGGCGAGCAGGTATCCGGGCCAGGCCAGGATCCGCTGCACAAGGAAGGGGACGCTTTCGCCCTCGGGAGCAGATCTTTTGAGGGTGTCTGGCAAGAGCGTGACCTGCGGGTTCGTAATCCAGCACCGCTACGCCGTGTCAGTTACGCCCGGCCGTTCGGCGCCGACGCGGACGAACGGGTGCCATGAGAGACAGACGGGCAGGTCGGCCGCGCTGGGCTCCGTGGCGACGAGGGACTCGATCCGTACAAAACCGCAGGTGTGCCAGACCCTCAAAAGATCTGCACCGACCGGGAAGGCGAACGCGAGTGAACCGCTGACGACGTGTCGTAAGTAGTAGATGACATCAAACCGGGGTGTCTACAGGATCCCGGGACGCGGGTAGGCGGCCGGGGATACCGAGCGGATGCGGGCCGTCGAAGTTGTCGCGGGCCCGAGCCGCCATCACGTCACGGCGTCGGCAAGCATGAAGGCGGCCACGACCAGCAGGACCATTGCGAAAATGTGCTGCAGGCGGTGCCCGGCGACCTTCGCGGCAATGCGCTTGCCGTCCCAGGCGCCCAGGATCGCGGTTCCGGTGAACGGGCCGATCAGCGCCCAGTCGAGCGAGGCGGCGGCGCCGGAGCGAGTGGCCAGGGAAGCCAGCGAGTTGGCCGTGATGACCAGCAGGCTGGTGCCGACTGCGGCCTCCATCTCGAAGGCCAGGACGGTGACCAGGGCGGGGACGGCGAGAAAGCCGCCGCCCACACCGAGCAGTCCGGTCAGCGTGCCCAGGCCGGCACCGGCCCCGGCTGCCTTGCCCGGCCGTACGCCGCCGCTTCCGGGACGGGCGGTGTCAGCGGGCCGGAGCATTTTGATCGCGGAGAAGACGGCTGTAGTGGCGAAGGCGACGGTGAGGACGGCTTGGGGCATGTGGGTGGCGGCGGCTCCAGCAGCAGCCGCCGGAAGAATCCCGGCGGCTGCGAATGCCGCTCCGGCCTTCCACCGCACGTGCCCGGCCCGGGCGTGCGCGTACAGGGCGGTCAGAGATGTGGCGGTGACGATGATCAGGCTGGCGGTGGTGGCCTCGGCGGGGGTGAAGCCGAGCAGGTAGATCAGCGCGGGCACCGCCAGGACGCTGCCGCCGCCGCCGAGGGCGCCGAGCGTCAGGCCGACGACGGCTCCTGCGATCAGGGCCAGGATCAGGACGGTCATGCTATTCGCCCGCTGTGTCCGCTGTCGCCGGCCGACGGCAGCCCGGTTCCGGTGACGCGGGGGTGGGCCTGTTCGGGGCCGAGACGGCCAGGACCGTGGCGTGGGAGGAACATCGTGTGCCTTCTGTGCAGGTGGAGCAGGGGATTCAGGGCTGGGTGAGGCTCAGGCCCGTGTCGGCGGCGGCCTCGAAGCCGTCATCGATGGCGATGACCTTTCGTCCGGTCGCGTCCAGGAGGGAAGCGGCAATCGCTGCGCGCATCCCGCCGGCGCAGTGCACCCACACCGTGCCGTCCGGCACCTCGCCGACTCGGCCGTGCAGTTCGTGGAGCGGGATGTGCGCGGAGCCCTTGATGAAGCCGTTCGCGCGTTCGGAATCCCGGCGCACATCCAGTACCACCACGTCCTCGCCGCGCTCGTGTGCATCGGCGAGGTCGGCGAAGCTTGCGCGGGGGAAGGAGGCGAGCTGTTCCCCTTCACGGACCCAGGCGGCTGGATCTCCGGTGGCGGCGGCGGCCGGGCGGTCGATACCGACCCGGGTCAGCTCCCGCTGCGCGTCGGTAATCTGCGCAGGGGTGTCACCGAGCAGGGTGACCGGCTTGCCCCACGGGATCAGCCAGGCCAGATAGGTGGCCAGCTTGCCGGTGCCCTCGAAGTTGAACGATCCGGCCACATGGCCGTCGGCGAAGGCGACCCGGCTGCGCAGGTCCACCACCCACTCACCCGACGCCAGCCGTTCGGCGATCTGTGCGGCGTCGGCGGGCTCGGGCGGGGTCAGATCGACGGGCGCGGGACCGGCGGCGTTGGCCGGGCCCATGTGCGTGTAGTAGGCGGGCACGTCTTCCAGCGCGGCCAGGACCCGCTTCACGAAGGTGTCCACGTCCAGGGTGAAAGCGTCGTTGCTGGTGCGTTCCTTGCCGATCGTGGTCGCATCGCCCTCGGCCTGGGAGGAGGAGCAGAAGCTGCCGAAGCCGTGCGTGGGCAGTACGGGTACCTCGTCGTCGAGCGTTGCCGCCAGCCGGTGGGCGGAGGCGTGCTGCGCGCGGGCCAGGTGCTCGGTCAGCCGCGGGTCCACCAGGTCCGGACGCCCCACGGTGCCGATCAACAGCGAGCCGCCGGTGAAGACCGCCACCGCGCGGCCGTCCTCCTCCAGCGCATATGAGGTGTGGTGCGGGGTGTGGCCCGGGGTGGCTATCGCACGCAGCACCAGGTGCCCGTCCACCACGAACGTGTCGCCATCCGTGACGGGAGTGCGGGCGAAGGAGACGTTGGCGTCGGCCGGGACCAGGTAGCGGGCACCGGTGAGGCGGGCCAGTTCCAGGCCGCCGGTGACGTAGTCGTTGTGCACGTGCGTCTCCGCCACGTAGGCGATGCGCACCCCTCGCCGGGCGGCGGCGGCGACCACCTGGTCGACGTCCCGCGGCGGATCGACCACGACCGCTGCTCTCGGACCGCCGGCCAGGTAACTACGGTTGCCCAGCCCCTCGAACTCCAGGGTGTCGACAAAAAACACGGTATGACTCCTTTCTGAGATGGCGTACCCGGGCAATTCCCGCCTCGGGAAATCGCCGCCATTTGCACAAACGATCACCGCCTGAAATGGCGGTAGGGAATTTCCCGAAGGGTGCGAGGCGGATGGCGTGCCCGGCCGGCCTCATGCCGGCGGACGTATGCGACGGTTATCCGCCGGTTCTGCTTTCGTCAGACCTCACGTACCGCAGCTTTGGCACGGTCGCCGTTGTTCACCGAGTCCTCGCGGTCGGGGAAGGTAACCGGCAGCCCTGCCGCTTCCCATGCCTCAAGGCCGCCTGTCACGCTGTAGACGGAGGACCGGCCCACGCGGATCGCCTGCGCGCCGCCCTGCATGCTGCGATTGCCCGTGCGGCAAACGAAGGCCAGTGGGCCGTCAGGCAAATCTGACAGCGAGGCCGGCAACGTGCTGAGCGCGGCGTGGACGGCGCCCGCCGGGTGACCCGCTGCCCATTCATCGTCTTCGCGGACATCGACCAGCGTGAGCTCCCCGCCCACGACGCGGCGACGCGCCTCGACAGGAGACAGGTCAGCGGGCGTGTGACCGTCGCCGGAGCCCGGGCTCTGCATCGTGGCGGGCAGGACCGTCCGGATCGCCTCGTAGTTCGAGGCATGGGCGACGGCTATCTGCTGTCCCATCATCGGGCAGACGTTCATCGCCTCTTCCCAGCGAGCGGTGGACTCCCATTCCGCCACGTTGACGAGAGAGAATTTGCTCCCCTGAACGATCGTGCGGAACATATACGTCCGAATGAAACCGGGCTGAGCTGCCATCACGTCCGCAGCGTCCTGCCAGGCGTCGAGATACGAGCTTTCCTTCTCCTCATCGATCTCGATCGAAATGATCACAACATGGCGATTTTCCATCTGCAGCCTCCTCCGTCTTGTAAGGCAATTACGACTTCTGACGTGCTGCTCAAGCCGGAGAGGTTCCAGGCGAATGAGGGAACACGGCCGAGTCCGAGAGATACCGGCTTTGGCTTGTGAGCCAGCACTTTCTGGATGCAGCCTGCGCGCACATGTCTATGAGAGGCAAATAGCCTTGCTGAACTCGCAAGTCAGTCGGTGCGGTCCGATACGCCGTCGGCGGATCGGGTGGCCACCACTGGCACAGCCGGGGCGCTGCGTCTGCCGCAAACGCAGGACGTGTCCGTGATCAGCACTGGCGGACGTGGAGCTGTTCGCCGCTGGTGGAGAACAGGGCCAGGACTTCGGCTGCCGCGTCGTGGTCGGCACTGGTCAGGGCGTGGGGTATGCGGGTGTCGAATTCGGCGGCTTCGCCGGCGCGCACGCGGGTGGTCGCGGTGCCGAGGGTGAGGTCGATGGCACCGGTCAGGACGTACAGCCATTCATAACCGCCATGCGTGCGCAGCGAGGGCTTCGGGGCGATCCGCAGGGGCGGGAGAACCATCTTGAACGCCTCCACGGGAGCTCCGCCGCGGGTGAGAGGGACGAAGGTGGTGCCGTTGTTGCGGATCGGCTTGACGTGGACGCGGGGGTCACCGGTGGGCGGGGCACCGATCAGGTCGTCCAAGGCGACCCGGTAGACGTGGGCCAGCGGCAGCAGGAGGTCCAGGTTGGGGCGGCGCCGGCCGCCCTCCAGGCGGGAGAGAGTGCTGGTGGAGATGCCGGTGCGTTCGGCGACGTCCGAGAGCGTCATGCGGCGGGCTTGGCGGGCGTCGCGCAGACGGGGCCCGACCGAGCCGAGCACGGCATCTGTGTCGTGAACGAGCTGGTCGTCCGTCGGTGTGGTGGACATGGCTCTCTTCTTCGTCGGGTGGGGAGGTAGGGGGCTCCGCTCGCTGCGGGTGTACGGGGGCGAGGCGGTTCAGGTGGTGCGGGTCAGGCGCCACACATGGTCGGTGCGGGTGCCCGAGCACCCCTCGGGTGAGGGGGCGGGCCGCTGGACGCCGGCGAGGGTGTCCACCTTCCAGGTGGGAGGCAAGGCAAGGGTGGCCAGCAGGCCCTCCAGGGTGGGGAAGACGACATCGGCGGGCTGCTGCGCGGCGGTGCTCCAGGTCGGCCATCCGGCGTGCATGACGATGATCAATGTGCCGCCCGGCGCGACGGCCCGGGCCGCCAGCCGCAGGATGGCCGTCTGGTCCAACGCGACCGGTGACTGCAGGTACTGCGCGGAGACGAGGTCGAAGCTGCCGCCGGGAAACGTCTGCCCGAGGTCGTGGTGCTGAAAGGTGACCTGCCCGGACAGGCCCAGCTCCATCGCCTGGGCGGCGGCCCGTCGCAAGGCTGTGGTGGAGATGTCGACAGCGGTCACCTGCCAGCCCCAGGACGCCAGCCACAAGGCGTCCGCACCCTCGCCGCAGCCCAGCTCCAGTGCACTTCCCGGTGCCAGATTGGCCGCTTCGCGGACCAGCAACTCGTTCGGCTGACCGCTCCAGACGCGTCCGCATTTGCGGTAGCGGTCCTCCCAGAACCGGGCCGGCTCGATGCTGTCGGGTGTGGTCATCAAGATCTCCTTACAGGCGCGGAAGGCGGCCCCCCGTGGCCAAAGTCCTCACCCGCCGCTCAGCAGGCAAGCTGCGTTGCTGGTCCAGCAAACGGCGGAAGCGGGGACGGGGGTGCAGGTTGCCGTCAGGCGGGCGCGTGGCTGAGCTGTCCGAAGAAGCTGCGCAGGTCCTCGACGAGGAAGCGGGGCTGTTCGACGGGGGCGAAGTGGCCGCCGAGCACGAGCAGGCCACGGAAGGTGACTGCGTCGTTTTGAATATCCTGGGCGCGACGGTTATCAACATCGCCATCAGCGAGCCAGCCGTAATGGCCGCCAGAGCCATCCAGCCAGGGGTCTTGCTCTCCGTTTCCCGGGAGAGTGCAGCAGGCGAATTCATCGGCCCGGCTCCTTCTTCAAACGAACTTGCTGAATACGCAAAACGCGAGCCGATGATCCGGTTCTTTGCAGAAACAGCAAGCCAGCTTGCTGTCAAAGGTGTTGCGGGGTGACGGTGCCGATATGGACACCGATGAGCTGAAGAGCACCGAAGACCGCACCTGGGACGTCGTCGTGGTCGGCGGGGGCGCCGCCGGCCTGTCCGCCGCGCTGCTGCTGACCCGCGTACGGCGCTCCGTCCTTGTCATCGACGCAGGCGAACCCCGCAACGCCCCCGCCGCGCGAGTCGGCGCCCACAACATCCTGGGCCGCGAAGGCATCTCCCCCCTGGAACTCCTTCGCGTAGGCCGGGAGGAAGTCGCCTCCTACGGCGGAGAAGTCATCAACGGCCGGGTCGAGCGAGTCGAACGTGGCGGCAGCACCTTCACCATCACCACCCAGGACGGACAGCGCGCCCGTGCCCGGCGCGTCCTGGTGACCACCGGCCTGATCGACGAACTGCCCGACATCCCCGGCCTGGCTGAGCGGTGGGGGCGCGACGTGATCCACTGCGTGTACTGCCACGGCTGGGAAGCCCGCGACACCAAGGTCGGCGTCCTGGGCAACTTCCACCAGGCCCTGCTGTTCCGTCAGATGACCGATCAGGTCACCCTCTTCGCCCACCACGCACAGGCGGAGCTCACCGACGAGCAGTGGGAACAGCTCGCCGCCCTCGGCATCGAAGTGATCCACGGCGGCGTCACCGCTCTGGAGACCGACACCGAACAGGACAAGCTGACCGGCGCCCGCCTGGCCTCCGGCACCGTCATCCCCCTCGACACCCTCGTCGTCGCCCCCACCTTCACCGCCCGCGGCGGCTTCCTCGAAGACCTCGGCCTCACCCTCAACCCCCATCCCGCCGTCCCCGGCGTCCAGGTCGCCGTCGACCCCTCCGGATTCACCGGCGTCCAGGGCGTGTGGGCCGCCGGGAACGTCAGCGACGTCCTCGCTGCCGTTCCCCAATCCGCCGGCGCCGGAAACACCACAGGTGGCGCCATCAACATGGACCTCATCCTCGAAGACGCCCGACGTGCCACCGAGGCCCGCGAAGCAGCATCGGCAACGCCGTTCGACGGCCCGATGGAAGCAGAAGTGTCACGACGCGTTCTGGGTACCCGCGCTCACGGTCTGGAAGGCCCCGCATAGCGAGCGGCGAGGCGCTTCCGCAACACGTCGTCATCGCCACCGCCAGGACCCTGCTGCCCGTGAGCACCGGCGCGTCGCACGGCCCCAGGCACTGCACCCGACCAGGCAGAACACTGAGCACCCTGGTCTCAGTTCTGGTCTCATTCGCCCCCGTCCAGCGCCGTCCAAAGCGGGTGCCATCATCCGTTCCACACCAGGTCAGAACACCTCCGTCCCCCACCGACCCCCCGGACGAAGACTTGGAAAGCGTGTTGGGGGCAACCCCTCACGAGTTCGAATCTCGTATCCTCCGCCAGTGCCTCACCGGGCACGTTGTCGAAGGGCCCCACCGTTCACGGTGGGGCCCTTCGACGTCGGGCCAGAGTGACCGAATTGCGACCAGAAGGCCCCTACATCCCGGTCGGCACTGGATCACGGGAGCTGTCTGTCCGGATCGCTCGCTGCCGGAGTGAAGACGGCCGGCGAATCCACAGGCACGTATGCCCCTGGCCTGCCCCTGTTGAAAATTTGAGCTGTTTTGCATTTCCGGCACCCGATGTCATGACACCGAGTAGTTTTTCGGTGACACGAGACAGGTCGACCTCCGGTGCCCACTCTGGTGACCGGCAGCCTCAGGGAGCCCATGTGCCCGACGAAGCGTTCAGCATCGACAAGCGACCGCTGCGGGATCTGCTACGGCAGGTCGAAGTCGGCAAGGCCCAGCTGCCGGAGTTCCAGCGGGGCTGGGTGTGGCCCTACCCGAACATCGCGAGTCTCCTCGCGTCGATCTCGCTGAGTTACCCCGTCGGCACCGTCATGTTGCTCAAGGCAGGTGGCGATGTCCGGTTCAAGTACCGGCCGATCGAAGGAGCCACCCCGGCCGGTGAGTCCGAGCCCGACACGCTCGTACTCGACGGGCAGCAGCGACTGACGTCGCTGTTCCAGGCCCTGAAACTGAAGGGCCCGGTGGTCACCCAGGACTTGCGCAGACATCAGGTGTCGGGCTGGTTCTACGTCGACATGATCCAGGCTCTCGACGAGAACAGCGACCGCGAGGACGCCATCAGGTTTCTGCCCGAAACGCGCAAGGTGCTCAATTTCCGGGGCCAGATCGTCGAGGACTACTCGACTCCAGAGCGCGAATACGAGGCGCATCTCTTCCCGCTGCACGCGGTCTTCGACGGCGGCGACTGGGGATACGAGTTCACCGACCACTGGGACGGCGACAAGGACAAGCGCACGCTGTGGCGTGACTTCAATGAGGCGTTCGTCCGTCCCTTCGACCGCTACCACGTGCCGGTCATCGAACTCGGGCAGGCGACCCCACGCCAAGCCGTGTGCCAAGTGTTCGAGAAGGTCAACACCGGCGGTGTCACCCTGACCGTCTTCGAGCTGCTGACCGCCACCTACGCCGCGGACGAGTTCGATCTGCGCAATCACTGGGAGCAAGAATGCCGGGCTGCCTGGGAGGCGCCCGAATACCGCATCCTTCGCGAGGTCTCCAACACGGACTTTCTCCAGGCAGTCACGCTGTTGGCCACGGCCGAGCGGCGAAGGCGCGAGGCGGAACGCGGGACGGAGGAGGAGCGGCTGCCGCGCATCGGCTGCAAGCGCAAGGACATGCTCGCTCTCTCCCTGGAGGACTACGTACGCTTCGCACCCTCCGTCATCACCGGGTTCAAGGCGGCGGCAAAGTTCCTGCACCAGCAGTTCCTCTTCGACACGAAGTTCCTGCCGTACGGAACACAGTTGATACCCCTTGCCGCGATCCTGGCCCTGGCGGGGGACGCCACACAGAGCGCCGGAGCCCAGCTCAAGCTCGCCCGCTGGTACTGGTGCGGTGTGTTCGGGGAGCTCTACGGCGGCTCGACCGAAACCCGCTTCAGCCAGGATCTGCCGGACGTCGTCGACTGGATCCGCGAGGATGCGGCAGAGCCCCGGACCGTCACCGCGGCACAGTTCGCCCCCGGACGCCTGCTGACTCTTCGTACTCGCAACAGCGCTGCCTACAAGGGGATTTACGCACTCCTGCTCAAGGCGGGGGCCCTGGACTGGCGCACCGGGGAGAAGGCCGAGGTCACTGGGTACTTCGACGAGTCCATCGACATCCACCACATCTTCCCCAAGACGTGGTGCGAGAAGGCCGGTTACGCTCCCGCCGACTACAACTCGATCATCAACAAGACCCCGTTGACCGCCCGCACCAACCGAATCATCGGAGGGGCGGCTCCCTCCGACTACCTGGGCCGTCTGGCCAAGAGCGCGCAGACCCCTCTCGAAGACGTCGCCGAACGCATCCGTTCTCACCTGGCCCAACCGGAACCAATGGCCACCGACGACTTCGACGGGTTCTTCACCGCTCGCAGAGCGGCGTTGCTCCGCAGCATCGCGGTCGCGATGGGTAAGCCGATCCTGGACGACGAGTCGAGGGCCGAGGATCCCGGAATCAACCTCGACACAGCGGATGACACCGACGATCTCTGACGTGCGAGGTCTCCGTACACCCTGCGATCAACCCACAGTCGAAAATGTCATGATTCAGGCATTCAGGAGAGTGAATCAGCCGAATTCGGACACAAATGGAGCGATCGGCTTCCCTGCCCCGAGACGATGGTTCGAGATGGGGCACCTTCGGCCGGACAGGGGAGGACGAATGGGTAAGCAGGTCACATGCGGGTCGACCAGGACCAAGACCGGCAAGCGGTGCCAGAACCCGGCGATGATCGGCTACTCCCGATGCCAGTTGCACCGAGGCGACTGGACTCCGCCGCAAAAGAAGAAGACCAAGAAGCGCTGATCCCGCGGGCCACCGAGTGGCGAAGACATTGGTCGTTGCCACCACAGGCCCCCGCTCCGCCCCTGGTCAGGACCTTCCCGAACTCACCGGAACGTCACGACGAACAGACGCGAGTGCTGGTCGGTCGGGTAGGCGCCGGCCGCAGCTGAGACAGCCACAGCCGGGCTTGCTCTCCGCACCGCGTGGATGGTGGCGGGGCACGCCCACCCGAGGACTGCGGCGGCGCCCCTGGCTACAGCGACCTCAATGCGATCCTCACCGACCCGGCGCATGCGGAACAACACGCCATTCTGGAGTGGCTCGGACTTCGGTCCGCCACGGCATTCGCCCCTGCCCGTTTCGCACCGGCCGAGGCCGACGCTCGGCTGCTGCGCCCTACGGCACCATGAAGACGAAACGTCCGGCCACGCAGCCGATCATGGCTCCGGTGTTCGGGTCTTGGGCGTCGACTACACGGCGAAGAGGCGCACTCTGTCGCCGCAGAGCTTCGTCATGTCGTCGGTGTCCGAGGTGAGCATGACGACCGGGCGGCGCTGACGCAGCGCCATCTCGGCCACGGCGGCGTCGATGGCGTATTTGTGACCGTGCAGCCCGGCGTTGATCAGCATGGCTGAGGCGGCCTTGGCCTCCTCGTCGCCGATGTGCACGATCCGCACGCCGGACAGGACCCACGCGAGCCGCGCCTTGTCGGTCCGGCGATGCACCGCTTCGATGATGGTGAGTGCGCTGATGACCACCTCCATACCCCGCGTGCGGGCCTCGGCGACGAGGGCGACGACGGGCTCGTGATCACTGACGAACTTCGACAGGCCCTCGCAGTCGAGAACGAGGGTGCCTTCGTGGCTCAGCTTGCGGCGGGCCACTGCCCCTCCTCCGCGAACACCTCGTCGAAGACCCGGCGTGCCCGCTCCTGCTCGTCCTCGGAGATCGGCCCCTGGCGGCGTTCGTAGTCGGCCAGGTACTCATCCAAGATCTGACCACGCAGCTCGCGCTCCACCGCTTCGGTGATGAACGCGGAGAACTCACGCTTGCCGACACGTCGGCGGATCGCCTCCGCCGTCCCCTCGGGGAGGGAGAGACTGACCCTGGTTGCCGGCCCTTCGCCGACGCCGTAAGGAATCTCGCTCATGACACCGACATTATCAAACAAGTAGGAATTCGACCGGGACGCAGCACCCGCCGAACGAGGCGGGCCGTCCACCTGTCACCTCGTGGTCTCGGTTCTGGTCTCATTCACGACGCGCTGGAGCTGCTCGCCGGTGGCGGCGTCGACGGCGTCGCCAGGGTGGGCCGCGCCGGTGAGTGGTCCTTCGCCGTCGAGTACGGCGGCGCGGTCGGCCCCACCGCCACCGGCTTGGCGGCCGTCTCGGCCGAGGGTGGAGGCGGTCAGCGGGAGAACATGCCTGCTGCCGAAGAGGGAGGCGTTCGACCGCCGACGACAGCACGGTCCTCAAGGCCGCGCTGCACCACACCCTCCAGGTCACCGGTGCCGCGATGGGAAGGTAACCGTCAAGGACGTCGACACCTGCGGCGCCTTCGACGAGGCCTCCCGGCGGGCGATCCTGCAGACCGGCAGCCGCGCCTGCCACAGCGCACCTCTGATCAGCCGCAGAGGCACCGTGATCGGCATGATCTCCTCCCACCACGACCAGCCCCTGCGTGACCTCGGCTCCGACCGGCTGGCGGCACTCGACCAGTTCGGGAGGCAGGTCGGCCGCTGGCTGATCTGGCACCGCAACACCACCGTCATCACCGCCCTCAACCACATCCACACCATCGCCACCCGCTGAGACTGACCGCGCCCCCTCGACCGGCTGCGCCGAGCCGAGTACGCGTCGCCATACTGCTGTCGCGCCCCGGTGCCGGAGCGGACTCAGCGGATGAGGAGTACGGACAGTGACGAACGACGACCGCCCAGGGCCGCCCGGTTTCGGCAGTGAGCGGGACATGTTGCGGGCCTTTCTCGACTTTCATCGCGCGACCCTCGCCATGAAGTGCGAGGGGCTCAGCGACGAGGAGTTGCGGCAGAGGTCGATGCCGCCGTCCGCGTTGTCGCTGCTCGGTCTGGTGCGGCACATGGCGGAAGTGGAACGCGCCTGGTTCCGCCGGGTGTTCGAGGACAATGACGCGCCCATGGTGTGGTCCGACGAGATCGACTTCCAGGCGGCGTACGACGCGAGCGAGTCGACCAGGGCGGAGGCGTTCGGCGCGTGGGAGGCCGAGGTGGCGGTCTCGCGCCGGATCGAGCGCGCGGCCGGCTCCCTGGACCAGGCCGGGTACCAGCCGAGGTGGGAGGAGGAGGTGTCGCTGCGGATGGTGATGCTGCACGTGCTCCTGGAGTACGGCCGCCACAACGGCCACGCCGACTTCCTCCGCGAGGGCGTCGACGGGACCGTGGGCGCCTGAGCAGCCGCCGCGAAGGACTCGGTCAGGCGGCGATCCGGATCTTCTTCGTCACCGTCACCTGGTCCAGGTCGGACACCCGTACCGTCATCGTGATCGTCCACTCGCCCGCGATGGGGATGTTGACGGAGTCTGCGGCCCAATAGCCCCCGCGGTCGGTCACGTTGGCGGGAAGCGGGCCGATCTTCTGGGCGCCGAGGGTGAAGGAGAGGCGGAGTTCGGGGACGGTGGAGATGCCGTTGTCGGGGCCGAAGACGACCGCCTGTACGGAGTTCGCGCCGACCCGGCCCGGGTCCAGGGTGATCTGCACCTTGCCGTGGCCGTTCGGGGTGCCGACGTCGAAGGGGACCATGGCGACGGCGGCCGCGGGGATGCCGGTCGTGTCCGACACCGTTCCCGACTCGGCCGCCTCGGCCGCGGCCCGGCCGGGCAGGGTGCCGGTCAGGATGGTGGTGATGCCCAGGACGGCGACGCCGATGGCCACCTCCGCGAGGACCGAACGGCGCAGGGCGGCCTGGTGGTGGCCGGCGGAGGGAGCGGGCGGCGATTCCTCCGGCGGTTCCTCCGGGCTGGTTGAATCCTCCGCAGCCGATGGGTCCGCGGGGGGCGGTGCGCCGACCGGCAGTGGGATGCGGTCGCGGGCCGCCGTGGCCGGGGCCGTCGCCAGTTTCGCCGTCCAGCGGCGGGACTGCGAGGCCGCAGCCAGCAGCAGCGTCACCGAGGCCAGTTTGATGACGAGGAGCCTGCCGTACGACGTGTCGGTGAGCGCCTGCCAGGAACCGAGGCCGCGCCAGGACTGGTAGACGCCGGTGACGACGAGGACCGTCACCGAGGCGAAGGCCACGCGGGAGAAGCGGGCTGCCACGGCGGCGGGGAGGGGCGTGGTGGCGCGGTGGAGGCTGATGAGGAGGGCCGTGAGGCCGCCGAGCCAGAGCGCCATCGACAGGAGGTGCAGGACCGTCGACGTCATCGCCAGCGGGACCTGGATGCCGGCCGAGGCATGTTCCGCCGCCGCCCAGGTCAGGGCCAGGGCGATGGAGAGGGCGGCGGCCGTGGCGAGCAGGGGGCGGGACGGGCGGGACGGGCTCACCCGCTTGCGGAGCAGGAGGTAGAGGGCCGCCGCGACCGCCAGCAGGGCCACCCTGGCCAGCAGGGCCAGTCCCGGGCGTCCCGTCGCCGACCTGCCGAGGGCGGAGAGGCTGAAGGCCGTCGCCGGGGAGGTGCCCTCCTCGTACGGGGAGCGGAGGACGAAGAGGAAGAGGGTCGCGGCGAGCAGGGCCCACCACGCCGTACGGATCGGGGTACGGAGGGCGGCGGGGTCCGGCGGGCGGCAGACGGCCAGGAAGGCGACGGCGCCTATGAGCAGCGCCACGGCTATGTACGCGACGTAGCGGCCGATGTTGTAGAGGCCGCCGGTGAGCGGGTTCTCGACGGAGCCGGTGGAGACGGGTGTCGTGGTCGCCGACGGCTTGCCCACGGAGAAGGTGAGGGCGCCGGAGACGGGGTGGCTGTCGGCCGAGACGACCCGCCACGCCACCGTGAACGTGCCCTTGCCCAGCTTCTTGGGGAAGGTGATCCGGGCGGTGTCCGAGCCGGCCGGGGCGTGTTCGGCGTCGCTGGTGGTCACCCGGTGGTTGGTGGGGTCGTACACCCGGAACGAGTCGTCGAGCAGGCTGACGGACTCGGAGAAGGTGAGGGTGACGGATCCGGGCGACGACTTGAGCACGGCGCCGTCGGCGGGGTCGCTGCCGCGCAGGGCCGCGTGTGCGGAGGCGGGGCCGGCCGAAGCGAGGAGGAGGGCGGCGAGGAGGGTGCCGAGGAGTGCGAGGGCGCGCAGGGCTCTGGCCCTGTTCCTGTGGTTGCCGGTCGGCGTCGCTCGCCGCCTTTCGTGTCCTTCGCTCACGTCACCCGCTCCGAGTTCGGCAACACGTGTTCTTGGGTCATACGGCTGGGATGGCTGTAGTGCTCATTTTGTCTGCGGGTGGGTGGGGGCTGGTCGCGCAGTTCCCCGCGCCCCTTCGGGGCGCTTTGGTTCGGGGGGCGGAAACGTCACCATGTCGGGCGTGTCGATACGCCGCCGTCGACCACCAGGTCGTGGCCGGTGATCCAGGACGCGAGCGGCGAGGTCAGGAAGACGACCGCGTTCGCCACGTCGTCCGCGCTCCCCAGCCGGCCCATGGGCACCGCCTCCTGCCATCTGCGCACGCCCTGCGGCCAGTCCTCCGCCAGCCCCTCCCGGTCGATCAGGCCCGGGGAGACGGTGTTGACGCGGATGCCGAGGGGGCCGTACTCCAGGGCCGCGGCCCGCGCGTGCATGACCACCGCCGCCTTCGCCGTGCTGTAGTGGGCGTGGCCGGGGGCCGGTTGGGTCGCCTCGATGGAGGCGATGTGGGTGACCGTGCCGCCGCCGGACTGGGCACGCATGATCTCGGCGGCGGCCTGGGTGCAGGCGAAGACGCTGGTGAGGTCGGTGTCGACGACCGCGCGCCAGTCGGCCGCGGTCATGCCGGGCAGGGGCTGTACGGGCTGTACGGCCGCGTTGTTGACCAGGGCCGTCAGCCGTCCGCCGCCCCAGTCGGCGGCCTCGCGGACGACGCGGTGGCAGGTCTCCTCGTCGCTCAGGTCGCCCTGTACGACCGTGGCCCGGCCGCCGGCGGCCGTGATGTCCGCGGCCGCCTCCTGCGCCGCCCGTACCGCCGTACGGCAGTGCACGGCCACCGCCGCGCCCTCCGCCGCCAGGCGGCGGGCGATGGTCCGGCCGATACCGCCGCTCGCGCCCGTGACCAGGGCGGTCTGTCCGTCGAGCAGGTGGGTGTGGGTCATGGACGGCAGAGTTCCGTGATGCGGGCGGCTTCGGACGGGTAACGCGCCGTGAGGTGGGCCGCGTTCCCGTGTTCGTACCCCTCGAAGGTGAATCCGGGGGCCAGCGTGCAGCCGAAGAGGGTCCAGGCGCCCGGGGATGCCACGCGGGCGCCCATCCAGGTGCCGGCCGGGACGGTCAGCTGGATGTGCTGGCCGCCCAGGAGGTCGGGGCCGAGGACGGGGGTGCGGGTGGTGCCGTCGGGGGCGAGGAGCAGGAATTCCAGGGGGTCGCCCAGGTAGAAGTGCCAGATCTCGTCGGTGGGGAGGCGGTGCAGGGCCGAGTAGTCGTCGGCGGTGAGGAGGCCGACGATCGCGGTGCCCTCGGGGCGGCCGTCGGCGCGTGCGGGACCGGCCCAGGTCTCACGGAACAGGCCGCCCTCGCGGGGGATCGGCTCCAGGCCGTAGTGGGCGATCAGGTCATCGGGAGTCAGCATCCGGGACATTCGGGAAGGCTACCGGCCGGGTGAGGAAAGCCAGTTGAGCGTGCTTCTCGGGCAGGTGGACGTCGGGGAGGTCGATCTCGGGGAGTACGACGGCCGGGCCGAGCTCGAAGCCCTGGCGCCGGAAGCGGGTGATCGCCCTCTCGTTGCGGACGTCCGGGTCCACGACGATGCGGTCGCGGTCGAGGGCGCGCAGGGCGTACGCCGTGAAGGCGGTCAGCAGGGCGTCCGTCCAGCCGGGGCGGGGGCCTTCGGGTCCGGCCGGGGCGAGCAGGACGTGGACGCCGATGTCGCCGGGGCGGGCGTCGTAGCACTCGCTCACCCGGTCGGCCGCCGGCTCGTACGTCTGGAGGAGCCCGACCGGGGTGCCGTCCTTCTCGGCGAGGTGGGCGTGGTGGGTGTCGAGGGTGGCCATGTGGGCGTAGATCTCGGCGACCTGGGGGCGGGTGAGGCCGGTCATTCCCCAGAAGACGGCGCGTTCCGCACTGACCCAGCTGTGGACGACGTCCGCGTCGCGCTCGGGGTCCAGGGGGCGGAGCCGGACGGTGCCGAAGCCGGGGACGGGGTGTTCGAAGACGGGGTGGTGTGCGGGGTGCTCAGACATCGGTCTTTGCGTTCTCTTCCGTGTGTTCGGTGAGTTCGGTGAGTTCCGTGAGATCTACGCGTTCCAGGCGGGCCCAGTCGGTGACGACCGGGGCCAGGTCTCCCTTGAGCCACAGGGGGAGTTGGTCGGTGTGGTGGGGTGCGCCGGGGGAGCCGTCCGCGCCGAGCGGGACCACCCAGCGGCTGTCGTCGCGGCGGGCCAGGTCCCAGACGTAGCGGGCGGCCGGGCCGCGCGCGGAGCGGTCGGTGAGGCCGGGGACGGCGGAGGTGCACAGCACGCAGTCGTGGTCGCCGGACAGGGCCGGTCCGTCGTCGTACGACGGCTCGGGCAGCGCCTGCCAGGGGGTGAGGCGGTGGGTGTCGCCCCAGGTGCCGGTGGGCGGGTCGGCCGCGACCTCCTCCACGGCCGCGCGCACGGCGGCGGGACGGTCGACGCCGTACAGCTCCTCCGCCCTCAGGAGGTGTTCGAGGGCGAAGGCGATCCGGGGGGTGAGGGCCAGCCAGGGGAGCAGGACCTCTGGGCGGTCCGGGTGTCGGGTGAGGGTAGCGAGGGCGGCGAAGGCGGGGTGGGCGGCGAGGTGGCGTACGACGGCGGAGCGTACGGCCGCGTAGGCGGCGGCGCCGGTGCTGTCGGCGTCCATCCGCCGGTCCCAGGCGAGGAGGCGGTCGCGGAGTTCGGCGGCGGCGGGGGTGAGGCCGTCGAGGGCGGTCAGGCGGTCGAGGAGGGGGGCGGCGGAGGCGAGGTGGGTGTCGGTGTGGATCGCGGGCATGTCGGCGGCGGACCAGGTGCGGCGCTCGGCGAGGAGGGTGCGGATGCGGTCGGCGCGGTGGGGCGGGGCGAACTCGACGCCGAGGGGGGTGGCCGGGCCGCGCTGGTTCGCCATCACGGCCACGCCGTCGGTGATGTCGCCGTACGGCATCTCGTGCCAGCCCTGCCAGTCGTGGCCGGGGAGCCAGGCGGGGGCTAGGCGGGTGCGGTTGGTGTGCGAGCGGACGGGGACGCGGCCGGCGACGCGGTGCAAGGTGCCTCCGGCGGTGTCGGCGGCGTGGACTACGTTGACGGGCTCGGTCCAGGCGTCGAAGGCTCGGTCGACGTCGGTGACGTGGCGGGCGCGGAGGAGGGGGAGGAGGGCGCTGAAGCCGAGGTCTTCGGTGACGCGGGGCGGGTAGCGAAGCGCCAACGCCTCGGCTTCGCCATCGGCGTGTGTTCTCCCACCCGCACCACCCGTGCAGCTTTCGTCGTCAGGTGCGGGTGGCCCCTGCAGGGGCCGACCACCGTCGGCGGCCGCGGGTGCGTGCGCGAAGAGAGGCGTGCGGCTTTCGCCGTCGGGTGCCGGTGGCCCCTGCAGGGGCCGACCACCATCGGCAGTCGCGGGCGCGTGCGCGACGTGAGGCGTGCAGCCTTCGCCGTCGGCGACCGGTGGACCCGGGAGCCGACCACCGTCAACAGCCACAGGTGCGTGCACGACGAAAGGCGGGCGGTCTTCGCCGTCGGCGACCGGTGGACCCGGGGGCCGACCACCGTCAGCAGCCACAGGTGCGTGCACGACGAAAGGCGGGCGGTCTTCGCCGTCGGCGGCCGGTGGACCCGGGGGCCGACCACCGTCGGCGGGCGCGGGTGCGTGCGCGAAGAGAGGCGGGCGGCCTTCGTCGGCGGGTGCCGGTGGACCCTGCGGGGGGCGGTCGCCATCGGCAGCCGCGGACTCGTGTGCGATGAAAGGCGGGCGGCTTTCGTCGGCGGCGGTTGTCGGTCGGTCGGCGGCGGCCGTCGTGGTCGCCGTAGCTCTCGTCGTTCCGGTGTTCGGTTCCTTCTCCGGGCCGCCGGTGATGACCGGGCCCCGGGGGGTTTCGAGTATCTCGATCTGTAGTGGGGGGTTGCCGGACACCTCGATCGTCTCTGTGTGGTGGTCGGCCGGGGTCCAGGTGCCGTCCGGGGCGAGGGCCTCGATGCCGGTCCGGGTGCGCCGCAGGCGCTCCCGGTAGAGGTCCTGGTAGTCGGCCATCGCGTTGGTGATGGACCAGGCGACCGTGCCCGTGTGGCCGAAGTGGGCGATGCCGGGGACGCCCGGGACCGCCAGGCCGATGACGTCGAACTCCGGGCAGGAGAGGCGGATCTGCTGGTAGACACCGGGCGCTTCGATGAAGCGGTGGGGGTCGCCGGCGAGGACGGCGTGGCCGGTGCTGGTGCGGGAGCCAGCGAGGAGCCAGCCGTTGCTGCCCGAGGTGCCCGGGCCGTCCGTGGCGAACAAGGGGACCGCCTCCTCGCCCAGGTGCCGTATCGCCTCCTCACGCCACAGCTTGGCCGGGAAGCCGGCGAACAGGATGTGGGTGGCCAGCCAGATGCACAGCGGGTGCCAGGGCTCCCAGGTACCGGGGGTCAGACCGGTGCGGGCGAACTCGGGCGTGCGGGCGGCGCCGGCCGGGAGGCCCTGGTTGACGCCGGCCACGTACGCCCGTACCCACTGAGCCGTCTCCGGGTCCCGTCTCTCCAGCGCCTCGAAGCAGCGTCTCGCCGTGTCCGCGAGGCGGGCCCGGCGGGCGAAGACGTCCCAGGCGGCGGCCGGGGCGCCGAGGAAGGACGCCGACGTGCCCTGCGCGCGGTGTCGTTCCACCTCCAGCTGCCAGGCCCGGTCATGGGCCGTGACCCGGCCCTGCGCACGGGCGAGTTCACGGGCGTCGGCCGCCCGCAGATGCGGGATGCCCCAGGCGTCGCGGTACGTCTCGATGGTCACCTGGTGACCCCCTTGTCTGAGGTTAGCCTTACCTAAGTTGAATCGCGGAGGAATCGTACGTGAGGGGTGAGAGGGTCGAGGAGGCCGGGCTGCCGCGGGCGCGCGAGGGCGGTCCGGGCGCGGGATCATCGAGCCATGGACGCCAACGCCGACACCGGCTCCCCCGCCCTGCATCTCGCCCAGGACCCCGAGGCCGACGCCCTCCTCAGCCGCAGCAGGCTCGCCGCGCTCACCGGCATGCTGCTCGACCAGCAGGTGCCGATGGAGTGGGCGTTCAAGGGACCGGCGACCATCGCGCGGCGCATGGGCACGGACGACCTGGACGCGCACGAGATCGCCGCGCAGGATCCGGAGGCGTTCGCCGCGCTGCTCTCCGAGAAGCCGGCCGTGCACCGGTACCCCGGTTCGATGGCCAAGCGCATCCAGCAGCTGTGCCAGTACCTCGTCGAGCACTACGACGGTGACGCCGAGGGCATCTGGCGTGACGTCGACAGCGGGGCGGAGCTGCTCGGACGGCTCCAGGAACTGCCCGGGTTCGGGAAGCAGAAGGCGCAGATCTTCCTGGCCCTGCTGGGCAAGCAGCTGGGGGTGACGCCGAAGGGCTGGCGGGCGGCGGCGGGAGCGTACGGGGAGGCGGCGGCGTTCCGGTCGGTGGCCGACATCACGGGGCCCGAGTCGCTGGCGAAGGTGCGGGCGCACAAGCAGGAGATGAAGGCGGCAGCGAAGGCGGCCAAGGGCGGGGGTGGCGGCGGGGGCAAGTAGCGGACAGGGCGGCCGCGGTACGCGGTCCGCGGTACGTCACCCGATCGGCCGTTCCCTGCTGGCCCGTCCGGCTCCCCCGGTCTCAGCTGGAACCATGACCGAGCCCCCCAGCACCGGCCCCGCCGACGACGACCGGAAGGCGCACGCCACCGGCACCGCTCGGCCCGAGCCCGAACCGCCCTTCGAGGGACCGCTGCACGCCCTCTCCAAGGCCGCCTGGCAGACCGTCCTGCTCACCGGGATCGCCTCCCTGATCCTCGGCATCCTGATCCTCGTCTGGCCCGGTGCCTCGCTGCTCGCCGCCGGCGTGCTCTTCGGCATCTACCTGCTGATCAGCGGCGTCTTCCAGCTGGTGTCCGCGTTCGGCACGCACAAGGCGACCTCGCTGCGCGTCCTGGCCTTCATCAGCGGCGCGCTGTCGATCCTGCTCGGCCTGTTCTGCTTCCGGGGCCCTCTGGAGTCGATCCTGCTGCTCGCCCTGTGGATCGGGATCGGCTGGCTGATCCGCGGGATCACCCAGACGCTCGCCGCCGTGCACGACCACAGGATGCCCGCACGCGGCTGGATGATCTTCCTCGGGATCGTCACGTTCATCGCCGGCGTCGTGCTGATCGTCTCGCCGTTCCGGTCGGTCGCGGTGCTCACCCTCGTCGCGGGCATCTGGCTGGTCGTCGTCGGCATCGTCGAGATCGTCACGGCGTTCGGCATCCGCAGCCGCGCCCAGCAGATCCCACAGGCGCTGTGAGCGCCGCCGGTCCCGCCGGCTTCGTCAACTTCGCGCCTCGGTGGTACGCCGAGCGAGCGGAACTCGCGTCCCGGACGATGAACACCCCCCACCGCGCGGGGAGATGACCGCCATGAGCAGCGGTCGCCCGACCGGACGCCGCCCGTGGTCAGGCCCCGCCTGGCCGCGGGCGCTCGTGCTGCTGCTGGCCCTGCTGCTGGTCGGCGTCCCGAAGGCGGCCGAGGCGCTCGCGGCGGCCACCGCGGCGGCCGTCTCGGCGGAGACCGCCGAGCACGACGTCCTCGACACCCCGCTGCGGCCCCCCGCCCGCGCCGTCCACCGCGCCGACGTACCCCAGCGCCCCGCGCCGCTCCCCGCCGCGGCGTCCGCAGGCCCGGCGGACTGCCACCGCCCCTGCCCGACGGCACCGCGCCCGCCGTACGCCACGCCCCTCCTGCGCACCGTGGTCCTGCGCTGCTGACCGACCGGCCTGTCCCGCACTCCCCCCAGGTCAGTCAGCTCTACGCAAGGAACACAGTCATGTCCTCAGACCCGTACGCGGTCCTGCGCGCCCTGCTGCGCGCGGAGGCCGTGCGCAGCACACCGAAGCCGGCGCTGAAGACGGCCCCGAAGACGGCGGAACCGCCGAGCACGCGGCCGCAGGAGCAGAAGCACGGTTGATCCTGCGACCCTGAGCCGGGCGGCCCGTGCGGGCGCCCGGCTCACCTCGCCCGGCTCACCTGCGCCTGCGGGCCGTACCGAACAGCGAGCGCGTGATCTCCCGGCCGAGCTGGGTCCCCACCGACCGGGCGAGGGACCTGAACATCCCGCTGCCGACGACCTGTTCGACGAGGGAGGGTTCCTCTTCCCTCGCCGCGCCCTTCGGAGCGGCCTTCGGAGCGGCCTTCGGCTCGGCGGCGGGCGCCTGCCGCAGCTTCTCGTACGCCGACTCCCGGTCCACAGCCTGTGCATAACGTCCCTGGAGCGCGGACCCGCGCACCGCCGCGTCCAGTTCCGCCGTGTCCACCGGCCCCAGCAGGGACTCGGGGGCCCGCAGCCGGGTCGCCGCGACCGGCGTCGGGGCGCCCTGCTCGCCGAGCACGGTCACCACGGCCTCGCCGATACCGAGCCCGGTGAGCAGCTCTTCGAGGTCGTACGACGACTTCGGAAAGGTCTGCACGGTGGCCCGCAGCGCCTTCTGGTCCTCCGGGGTGAAGGCCCTGAGCGCGTGCTGGACGCGGTTGCCGAGCTGGGCGAGGACGTCGGACGGTACGTCCTTCGGGGTCTGGGTGACGAAGAAGACGCCGACTCCTTTCGAGCGAATCAGGCGCACGGTCTGCGTGATCGAGTCCAGGAACGCCTTCGAGGCGCCGTCGAACAGCAGATGCGCCTCGTCGAAGAAGAAGACCAGCCGCGGCCGGTCGGCGTCGCCGATCTCGGGGAGGTCGTGGAAGAGGTCGGCGAGCAGCCACATCAGGAAGGTGGAGAAGAGAAGCGGTCTGTCCTGGACGGCGGGGAGTTCGAGGACCGAGACGACGCCCCGGCCGTCCGGTGCCGTCCGCAGGAGGTCGGCCGTGTCGAACTCCGGCTCGCCGAAGAAGTCCGCCATGCCCTGCGCCTCGAAGGCGGTGAGCGAGCGCAGGATCACCCCGGCGGTGGCCGTCGACAGCCCGCCGATGTCCCTCAGTTCCGCCTTGCCCTCGTCGGAGGTGAGGAAGGCGACCACCGCCCTGAGGTCCTTGAGGTCGATCAGCTCCAGGCCCTTGGTGTCGGCGTAGTGGAAGATCAGGCCGAGGGACTGCTCCTGGGTCCGGTTGAGCTGGAGCACCTTGGAGAACAGCACCGGGCCGAAGCTGGTGACGGTCGCCCGGACGGGGATGCCGTGGCCGAGGCCGCCGAGCGCGAGGAACTCGGCGGGGAAGCCGGTCGCCGTCCACTCCTGCCCCACCTCCGCGGCCCGGCCGCGCACTTTGTCGTTCACCTGCCCGGGGCGGGCGATGCCGGACAGGTCGCCCTTGACGTCGGCCAGGAACACCGGGACGCCGCGCGCCGAGAGCTGCTCGGCGATCAGCTGGAGCGTCTTGGTCTTGCCGGTGCCGGTGGCGCCCGCGACCAGGCCGTGGCGGTTGAGCATGGCGAGGGGGATGCGCACCGGGGCGTCGGGACGGCACCGCCCGTCCCAGAGAAGCGCACCGAGATCCAGCGCCTGACCGGCGAAGGCGTACCCGGAGGCGATGCCGGCGGCGGTCCCGGAGACGGCCCCGGAGACGGTCCCGGAGACGGCCTCGGAGACCGTGGGGTCGGGCTCACCGGAACTCATCATCGGACCCCCTGTTCCCTTTTAGCCCGTTTGACGGCCTTTGCGATGTCTTTTCCAGCGTCGCACTCGCTCGCCATGGCTGCGCCCGGAACGTCTGGACCGGTAGGCTTTCCGTGTGATCTTCAAGCGCATCGGAAACGGCCGGCCGTACCCCGACCACGGCCGGGAGAGCACCCGGCAGTGGGCGGACGTCGCACCGCGCCCGGTCCGCCTCGATCAGCTCGTGACGACCAAGGGGCAGCTCGACCTGGAGACCCTCCTCGCCGAGGACTCGACGTTCTACGGCGACCTCTTCGCGCACGTCGTGAAGTGGCAGGGCGACCTGTACCTGGAGGACGGGCTGCACCGTGCGGTCCGCGCCGCCCTCCAGCAGCGCCAGGTGCTGCACGCGCGCGTGCTCGAACTCGACTGACACCCGCTCGCCACCCGGCATTTGCCGCCGGTTGCCCCTTTCGGGTTGGACCGGGCACCGTCAGATGATCATCTATTAGTCAACGCTCGCGTGGCGCACTACGCTGCGCTCATGAGCATGCTGACTCCCCCCGGCATGGGCGGCCAGTACCGGATCACAGGGGACAAATACCCTCGCATGCGCCCGCGCCGACGGCGTGCCCGGCTCGTCCTCTCCGTGGCCGCCTCCGTGACCGCGCTCGGCCTGGTCGGCTGGGGCACCCTGCAGCTCATCGACGTCTTCACGGGCGGCGGCGGGACGGCGTCCGCGGCCGGCTCGGCGGGGGACTGCGTCAAGCAGGCCGCCGCCAGCGCGAGTCCCGCGGCCGGTGCGTCGGCCGGTGCCCGGGCCGCGGTGCTGCCGAAGCCGGCCCAGATCACGGTGAACGTCTACAACGCCACGACCCGCACGGGCCTGGCCAAGGACACCGCGGACGAACTGAAGAAGCGCGGCTTCAAGATCGGCGACGTCGGCAACGCGCCGGCGAAGTTCGACCAGAAGGTCAAGGGCACGGCGATACTGCTCGGCCCGCCCTCGGCCCTGAAGACCTCGCTCCCGGTCCTGGCCACCCAGGTGACGGCCGCCGACCAGCGCACGGAGGCGGGCCGCAAGGGCGCCGCCGTGGACCTGATCATCGGCAACGCCTTCAAGACCCTGACCCCCCAGGCAACGGCCGCCAAGGCGATCACGGCCCTGTCGGCCCCCAGTCCGACGGCGTCGACCTCGAAGAAGAGCTGCTGAACCGGCACAGCCGGGACCACAGGGAACAGACGGCTCGCCAGGCGCCCTGAAAGGGGCGCCGAAGCGAACGGCTCGTGCTACTCGGCCGCCCCGTACAGCCGGTCCCCCGCGTCGCCCAGCCCCGGCACGATGTACCCGTGCTCGTTGAGGTGGTCGTCCACCGCCGCCGTCACGACCGTGACCGGCGTTCCGGCCAGCTCCCGCTCCATGAGCTCGACGCCCTCGGGCGCGGCCAGCAGGACGACCGCCGTCACGTCGTCCGCGCCCCGCTTGATGAGCTCGCGGATCGCCGCGACCAGCGTGCCGCCGGTGGCCAGCATGGGGTCCAGGACGTACACCTGGCGCCCGGAGAGGTCCTCCGGCATCCGCGACGCGTACGTGGACGCCTGGAGCGTCTCCTCGTTGCGGATCATGCCCAGGAAGCCCACCTCGGCGGTCGGCAGCAGCCGGACCATGCCGTCCAGCATGCCGAGCCCGGCCCGCAGGATCGGCACCACCAGCGGCCGCGGCCGGGCGAGCTTGACGCCGGTCGTGGCGGCCACCGGGGTCTGGATGTCGACGGCCTCGGTCCGCACGTCCCGCGTCGCCTCGTAGGCGAGCAGGGTGACCAGTTCGTCGGCGAGCCGCCGGAACGTCGCGGAGTCGGTGCGCCGGTCGCGCAGCGTGGTGAGCTTGTGGGCGACCAGGGGGTGGTCGACGACGTGGAGACGCATGTCCACAACAGTAACCGCGCCCCCTCACACCTCGCGCACGCCCGCGCTCGCCCGCCCTGGCATCAAACCCCCCATCCGGGGGAAAGTGGGAGTGTCGGACCGGGGGTGATGCGACGTTGCCTGAACTGCCTGCGCTGCCTGGTCCGGCCGACCGGCCGGACCGTGCGTACGGCGCGCCCGAGGGCGAGACGGAGGCCGAGCGGCGGCGGCGCCGGGCCCGGTTCCTGCGTGAACTCGCCGAGGCGCGGGCGCTGCGCGACCGGGTCCAGCCCCGCCGCGCCAAGGCGGCCCGGCTGCGGCACGCGCTGCGCATGCGGACGTTCCGCTGGTAGGAATCGGTAGGAGTGCACAAGACTCGCCAAGAGTCGGCAAGACTCGGCAACAGTCGTAAAGCCGATCCTTCGGCAAAGATCCACTCCTTGTGGCGCGTTGCGGTCCGTCATGGGGAAGGCCGTGCGTGGGCTGCGGGAAAACCCGCGTACGATCCGCAGGTGGCGGCAACGAGTGCGCTGGTGGCTGCGTTGACGGACGCATGGATGCCTCTTTGCATACGTGCGATCAAAACTGCCAGACACAGGGAGCCGAAGACGTCCCCTGAACGCCTTGTTTCTGCCACGATTCCGAGTGGGCGGGGCTCGGAGCACAGCTCTCCCCGCCCAGAACCTCCGCCGGGGGGACCCCCAACCGGCACGCCTAAGACCAGTGGGAGAGTCACGGTGTACTTCGCCGCACTGCTCGCGCGCACCGAAGACGGGTGGGAAGCGAGCGACACAGAGCTCGACGATGTGGAGACCCTGTCGGACCTGGCCGACCTGGCCCGGGAATCGGCCTCGGAGGCCGACGACACGGTGCTCGTCTTCATCGAGCAGGAAGACGCTTGGTTCGGCGTGGTGCGCGTCGACGGGGAGGAGGACCCCCGGGTCTTCGTCTCCAGCGCAGCCGCCGCCGCCCGGAGCTCGTACGGCGAGCTCCTGCTCACCGACGAACTGCTCGGAAGGGAGCCCAAGGACGACGATGACGACCTGGACGCCCTCGACCTCGACGGCACCGAGGACGGTGAACCGGAGGCCGAGGCCGACGACGACGCGGACGGCTCCGCCGTGCCGGCCGGCCCGGTCGGCGACGCCGCGATCCTGGACGACCTGGGCGTGAGCGCGAAGGAGCTGCTGGCACTCAGCGACGACGCGCTCAGCGAGATCGCCGAGGCCCTGGGCGCCTCCGACGTCCTGGAGACCGTCCGCTGACGCTCCACGGGGCATCCGGGTCCCCCGACCCGGTACGCGACCGCTGGCGGGCCGTGATGCGGCTCGCCCTGGACGAGGCCGGCCGGGCCGTCCGGGGCGGGGACGTCCCCGTCGGCGCCGTCGTGCTGTCCCCGGACGGTACGACGGTCCTCGCGACCGGGCACAACGAGCGCGAGGCCACCGGCGACCCCACCGCACACGCCGAGGTCCTCGCCCTGCGCCGGGCCGCCGCGGCGCTCGGGGAGTGGCGGCTCACCGGCTGCACCCTGGTCGTCACCCTGGAGCCCTGCACGATGTGCGCCGGCGCCCTGGTCCAGTCCCGGGTGGACCGGGTCGTCTACGGCGCCCGCGACGAGAAGGCCGGCGCCGCGGGGTCCCTCTGGGACGTCGTCCGCGACCGGCGCCTGAACCACCGCCCCGAGGTCGTCGAGGGCGTCCTTGCGGACGAATCCGCCCGCCTCCTCACGGATTTCTTCCGCACCCGCTGACGCCCCGTCCGCGGCCCCGAATACCGATTTCAGAGCACGGGCCCCCGTGCTGTAAGGTCTCCCTCGGTAGCGTGTCCGAGCGGCCGAAGGAGCTCGCCTCGAAAGCGAGTGTGGCGCAAGTCACCGAGGGTTCAAATCCCTCCGCTACCGCTGTCACGTGAAGGGCGGCTCCGCATCGGAGCCGCCCTTCGTGCGTTACGCCGACGGCTCGGGGCGCTTGCCCGCGTAGTTCCAGACGAGGGCCCCGAAGACCGGGGCGTGCAGCAGGAACAGCAGCCAGAGCCACTTCGGGACGTACCTGACCCGCTCCGCCGGTGTGCGGACGCAGTCGAGCAGCGCCGCCACGACGAGCACGATCAGCAGGGCGACGAGCCCGAAGGCCATCGTTGTCATCAGCATCTGTGCGTTCCCTCCGTCTTCGTTCCCTCGGCCCTTCATCGGAGCGGCCCCCGCGATCGGTTCACGCTTCGGGGCATCGGATCTTCGGGGCATCGGATCTTCGGAGAATCGGAGAAAAAATCCGGCACACATCGTGCCGTTGGTCATACAAAACGATCGGAGGGTTACACTCGCGCCCGGAAAACGGGGGAACGGACAGGGGAGAGGCCAGGTGGCCGTGAACGCCAAGAAGATCGCCGTCTACGTACTCGTGATCTTCGCGCTCTACGTGATCATCACCGACCCGCCCAGGGCGGCGGACTGGGTCCAGATAGTCTTCCAAGGCATATCGGACGCCGCGAAGTCCGTCGGCGACTTCTTCACCTGGCTGGCCGACGGGGCGAAGTAGACGCACTGGGAGTGCCCATGATCCGCCACCTGGTCCTCTTCAAGCTCAACGAGGGCGTCGGGCGCGACGATCCGCGTGCCGTCGCGGGCGCCGCCGCCTTCTTCGCCCTCGGCGAGCAGATCGAGGAGCTGCGCTTCTGGGAGTGCGGCTGGAACATCACCGACCGCCCCATCGCCCACGACTTCGCGATCAACTCGGCGGTCGAGGACCAGGACGCGCTGAAGCGGTACCTGGAGCACCCGGCCCACCAGGCGGCCGCGGCGCAGTGGCGGGAGTTCGCCACCTGGGTGATCGCCGACTACGAGTTCTGAGCCGTACGGCCACCTCCGGATCCTGAGCCCCTCGCCGCGACGGCGGGGGGCTTTACTGCGCCTTATGCCTCAACTTGCCAGTATTAATACCCAACACGACGTTATGCGGTGCTTGCACACAGTGCACATGTCTTGTGATGCTATGACCGCTTTTGACGGATGATTGACCGATGAAGAGGTGGCGTTGACCGTGTCGGCCAGTTCTGCGCCGCCCCAGGAAGAGGCGCCCGCCCCTACTCAGACCCCCGCCCAGACCCCCGCCCAGGCCTCCACCCAGACCCCCGCCCAAGCCGCCACCCAGACCGCCGCCACCCCCGCCCAAGCCGACGCCCCCGCCCCGGAGAAGCGAAGGGGCGCCGACACCCGGGCGCTGACCCAGGTGCTCTTCGGCCAGCTGAAGGAGCTCAAGCCGGGCACGCCGGAGCACAACCGGGTGCGCGCGGCGCTCATCGAGGCGAACCTCCCGCTCGTGCGCTACGCGGCCGCCCGCTTCCGCTCCCGCAACGAGCCGATGGAGGACGTCGTCCAGGTCGGCACCATCGGGCTCATCAACGCCATCGACCGCTTCGACCCGGACCGGGGCGTGCAGTTCCCGACCTTCGCGATGCCGACCGTCGTCGGCGAGATCAAGCGCTACTTCCGGGACAACGTCCGCACCGTGCACGTCCCGCGCCGGCTGCACGAGCTCTGGGTCCAGGTGAACAGCGCGACCGAGGACCTGACCACCGCCTTCGGCCGGTCCCCCTCCACCGCCGAGATCGCCGAACGGCTGCGGATCAGCGAGGAGGAGGTGCTCTCCTGCATCGAGGCCGGCCGGTCGTACCACGCGACCTCCCTGGAGGCCGCCCAGGAGGGCGACGGGCTGCCGGGCCTCCTGGACCGCATCGGCTACGAGGACCCGGCCCTGGACGGCGTGGAACACCGCGACCTGGTCCGCCACCTGCTCGTCCAACTGCCCGAGCGGGAGCAGCGGATCCTGCTGCTGCGCTACTACAGCAACCTCACCCAGTCGCAGATCAGCGCGGAGCTCGGCGTCTCCCAGATGCACGTCTCCCGCCTCCTGGCCCGCAGCTTCCAGCGCCTGCGCTCGGCGAACCGCATCGAGGCCTAGGGCAGGCACAGGGCCCGTCCGGGCCCCCACCGCCGGGCCCGTTACCGGTCCGAGACCCGCCCCGAGCGACTTGGTACGGCCGTAACCGCAAACAGGATCGAGCCATCACCGGCGAGAGCGAATCGCTCACCAGCGCACTTCCCGACAGTTGAGGGTCGAAAAAGCGTCAGACCCCCTTCATCCAGGGCGGATTCGCATCTCGCATGTCGACATGTCACTACAGCGTGTTGCCGACATGTGACATTCTGCCGGAAGCGCGTTTGCCGGGGCTCCGGCTCCGGTATTCAGGTGAAGGCATCGTTCCTAGCAGGGAACGCCGCCGCGACCGTCCCGCGACCCAAAGGGGGTGGCATGTCCGCAGACCAGGGCAGCTCGAAGGTGCTCATGCCCACGAAGAGCGAGGCAGCGCCCAAGGAGCTCGACGCCATCGACGTGCTCGACAGCATCGATGGCGCCATCGAAGGCGCCCCGGCGCTGGAGGCCCCTCCGACCCCGGAAGTCCCGGTGGTCTCGGAGAACCTCGACACCCGCACCCTGTCCCGCTCCCTGTTCCTGCGCCTTGCCGCACTCGGAGAGGACAGCCCCGAGCGTGCCTACGTCCGGGACACCCTGATCGAACTCAACCTCCCCCTCGTGCGCTACGCGGCGGCCCGCTTCCGCAGCCGCAACGAGCCGATGGAGGACATCGTCCAGGTCGGCACCATCGGCCTGATCAAGGCGATCGACCGCTTCGACTGCGAACGGGGCGTGGAGTTCCCGACGTTCGCGATGCCGACGGTCGTGGGCGAGATCAAGCGCTTCTTCCGCGACACCTCGTGGTCGGTGCGCGTGCCGCGCCGCCTCCAGGAGCTGCGCCTGGCCCTCACCAAGGCCAGCGACGAGCTCTCCCAGAAGCTGGACCGCTCCCCGACGGTGACGGAGCTGGCGGCCGTCCTGGGCGTCTCCGAGGAGGACGTGGTCGACGGCCTCGCCGTCGGCAACGCCTACACCGCCTCCTCCCTCGACTCCCCGGCCCCCGAGGACGACGGCGGCGAGGGCTCCCTGGCCGACCGCCTCGGCTACGAGGACACGGCCCTGGAGGGCGTCGAGTACCGCGAGTCGCTGAAGCCGCTGCTCGCCAAGCTCCCGCCGCGCGAGCGCCGGATCATCATGCTCCGCTTCTTCGCGAACATGACCCAGTCCCAGATCGGCGAGGAGGTCGGCATCTCCCAGATGCACGTCTCCCGCCTGCTGACCCGCACCCTGGCCCAGCTCCGCGAGGGCCTGATCTCGGACTGAAGTCGTGCCTACGGCTTCCTTACTGACGGAGTGTCAGCCACACTGGCGCGATGCCGCTCCGCAGGACAGGGATCCGTAGGGCACCGATCCACCGGACGCCGAGGACACCGACGACACCGAGCGGCCGCCGGACCGACGCCCCCGCGGCACCGGCGGCCGGCCCGACGCGTCGACGCAGGGCGTCGGGCGGCCGGTGGGGCACCGTCACGGCGGCCTCGGCGGTCGCCGCCTGCCTGGCCGCCGCACTCACGGCGTGCGCGGGCGGGGACAACGGCGGCTATACGGCGGTGGGTGCGGCAGGCGGCGAGCCGAGAACGTCGGCACGGCCGACGGGGTCGGTGACGCTGGTCCCGCTGGACGGGGCGAGGAAGGCGGGCGGACCGACGGCTGCGGTGACCGGGCCGGCGCCGGCCGCCACCACGACCGCCGCGGCCGCCACTTCACCGTCTCCCGCGACGGGTTCACCCGGTTCCTCTTCCCGCCGCAACGGCACCCAGCCACGACGAAGCGATCCGGCGGCGCCGAACTCACCGCAACCCGGCGCCTCTTCGGCCTCCCCCGCGCCCGCCGCACCCGCCGCGCTCACCTGGAGCACCCCCACCCGCGAGGCCACGGACAAGAGATGGTGCGAGAAGGTGACCGTCACCTTCGTCAACTCCGGCGGTACGGCGGTGCGTTCCGGCACGGTCACGCTCGGCACGCACATCATCGACCTGCTGGGCATCGACTGGTCGACGATCAGGTCGACCGAGGCCCTGCCGGCGCCGATCGACCCCGGCTCCCGTGAGAACAAGACCTGGACGGTCTGCGTGGACGACTGGCGGGTGCCGCTCGGCATGCACGTCGAGACCCGGGTCGTGGCGGTCGACTGGAGCTGAGCATGACGAAAGCCCGGGGCGCGGGACCCCGGGTTCGCCTTCGTCGCTCCGTCGGCGTGACCGCCGTACGGCGGCTGTCCTGCGACAGCCGCCGTCCTACATGAGCGCGAGCCAGGCCACCGCCGCCACCACGACCACCACGGCGACGATGCCGAGGATCAGGCCGAGGCGGGGGCCGGAGGAGGAGTAGGTGGTCGCCGTCTGCTGGGGCGTCTGCGGGGCCTCGTCGACGAACGCGCGGAACATCTGGGTGCTGCCGGCGGGGTCGTAGTTGCCCTGGGGGCCCTGGGTGTTAGCCATGGCCCGAGACACTAGCGAATCCGGGGGTGTGGCCCAAGTGGGGGGCCTCCGCTGTAACCAGGCGACCCCACCTGCGCGTTTACGTCAGCAATACTTGCCTTTGCCAAGTTTTTATCCCCACCCCCCGCCGATATATTTGCCTGTGGCAACCAAGCAGTTCTATGGTTGCCCCAAGCAACGAATACGGTGGTGAGGAGGTGTACGTGATGGCGAGGCAGGCGCAGTTCGAGGAGCTGGCGCGTCAGCTCAGCGCCGTCGGAGCCGTGAAGCGGGACCTCGCGCGGATCATGCCGCACGACTGCCCGGCCGGTTCCGCGGCCGTACTGACGCTGCTCGGCCGTCACGGCTCCATGCGCATGAGCAAGCTCGCCGAGCTGCTCGCCGTGGACATGTCCGTGACCAGCCGGCATGTGGCGCACGTCGCCGAGCGCGGCTGGATCGAGCGCTCCGCCGACCCGGCGGACAAGCGCTCCCGCATCCTGCACCTCACGCCCGCGGGCGAGGCGACCCTGCTGGAACTGTCCCGGCGCAGCACCGAGCTGCTCGCCGAGCGGCTCGGTGACTGGAGCGACGAGGAGGTCGACCAGCTGATCGGGCTGATGACCCGGCTCCGGGACAGCTTCGGCGACTGCCGGGCCCCGGCCCCGCACCCCCGGCCCGCCGTCGGCACGGCCCCTGCCCCCGGCGCCCCGAAGGCCACGGGCGAGGCCAGGGCCATGGCCGGCGTCACCTCCGCCGCCCGCGCCCCCACCCCCGTACTCGAACCGACGACCACCCGTACACCCGCATAACACGTAAGAAAAGGAAGCCCATGGCAACGACCACACCAGCCGGTGTGCGGGCCCACGCCAAGCACGGGGGAGGCGGCTCCGGCAGCTCCGTCGAGCAGGCGCCGATGTCCCACCGGCAGATCATGGAGGCCATCTCCGGCCTGCTGCTCGGCATGTTCGTGGCGATCCTGTCGTCCACGATCGTCACCAACGCCCTGCCGCACATCATCAGCGACCTCGGCGGCGGCCAGTCCGCCTACACCTGGGTCGTCAGCGCCTCGCTGCTGGCCATGACGGCCACCACCCCGCTCTGGGGCAAGCTCTCCGACCTGTACAGCAAGAAGGCGCTCGTCCAGATAGCCCTGGTCATCTACGTCCTGGGCTCCGCGGCGGCCGGTCTCTCGCAGAACTCCGGCATGCTGATCGCCTGCCGTGTCGTCCAGGGCATCGGCGTCGGCGGTCTGTCGGCGCTCGCCCAGATCGTCATGGCCGCGATGATCTCGCCGCGTGAGCGCGGCCGCTACTCCGGCTACCTGGGCGCGACCTTCGCCGTCGCCACCGTCGGCGGCCCGCTGCTCGGCGGTGTCATCACCGACACCTCGTGGCTGGGCTGGCGCTGGTGCTTCTACGTCGGCGTCCCCTTCGCCGTCATCGCGCTGATCGTGCTGCAGAAGACCCTGCACCTGCCCACCGTGAAGCGGGACGTCAAGGTCGACTGGGCCGGCGCGTTCTTCGTCGCCGCCGCCGTCTCGGTGCTGCTGCTCTGGGTCACCTTCGCCGGTGACAAGTACGACTGGATCTCCTGGCAGACGTACGCGATGGTCGGCGGTTCGATCGTCCTCGCCCTGATCTTCCTCCTGGTCGAGTCGAAGGCCAAGGAGCCGATCATCCCGCTGCGGCTGTTCCGCAACCGCACCATCACGCTGGCCTCGCTGGCCTCCCTGTTCGTCGGTGTCGCGATGTTCACCGGCACGGTGTTCTTCAGCCAGTACTTCCAGCTGGCCCGCGACAAGTCCCCGACGATGTCCGGTGTGATGACGATCCCGATGATCGGCGGTCTGTTCATCTCCTCCACCGTCTCGGGCCAGTTCATCACCCGCACCGGCCGCTGGAAGGCCTGGCTGGTCAGCGGTGGCGTGCTGGTGACGGCGGGCCTGGGCCTGCTCGGGACCATCCGCTACGACACGGCGTACTGGAAGATGTCGATCTTCATGGCGCTGCTGGGTCTCGGCATCGGCATGATGATGCAGAACCTGGTGCTCTGCACGCAGAACCAGGTCGCCCCGAGCGACCTCGGCTCGGCCAGCTCCACGGTCACCTTCTTCCGGTCCCTCGGCGGTGCGGTCGGCGTCTCGGCGCTGGGCGCGGTGATGGCCAACCGGATCACGCACTACATCACGGACGGCATCGCCTCCCTCTCCCCCAAGTACCAGGCCGCCCTGGCCGGTTCGAGCTCGTCCACGGACAGCATCCCGGACCTGGGCAAGTACCCGAAGCCGATCCGCACCCTCGTGGAGAGCGCGTACGGCCACGCCATCGCCGACGTCTTCATGATCGCCGGCGGGCTCGCCGCCCTGGCGTTCCTGATCAGCCTGTTCATCAAGGAGGTCCCGCTGAAGACCAAGGGTGGGCTCGCCCAGGCCGCCGAGGCGGAGAACGCGGGGAGCGTCGAGAGCGCCCCGGTCGCTGCCGCCGTCGCGGCTCCCGTTCAGGAGCAGCAGGTCCCCAGCTGGGCCGCCCCCGTCGTGAGCAGCGCCACCGAGGCCGCGGCCGCGCCGGAAGCCACCCTGCAGTTCGCCGCCGTCGCCACCATCGCCGCCCCGGAGCAGTCGGCCGGCTCCGGCGGCACCCCGGTGCACGGATTCGTGCGCGGCGCCGAGAGCGCCCCGGTCGCGCAGGCCGCGGTCACCCTGATCTCGCTGTCCGGCCGCCAGCTGGGCCGTTCGGTCGCGGGGTACGACGGTTCCTACCGCCTGGACGCGCCCGGCGCGGGCTCGTACGTGCTGATCGCCTCCGCCGACGGCTACCAGCCGCAGGCCTCCACCGTCATGGTGGGCGAGGAGCCGGTGCCGTACGACATCCTGCTCAGCGGCACCAGCGGGCTGAGCGGTGTGGTCCGCGGCGCGGGCAGCGCGCTCCCGGTCAAGGACGCCATGGTCATCGTCACCGATGTGCGCGGCGACCTGCTGGCCACCGCGGCCACCGGTGAGCAGGGCGACTTCCGCTTCGGCGAGCTGGTGCCGGGCGTCGTGACGGTCGCGGTGAACGCGGCCGGGTACCGGCCCCGCGCCCTGCCGGTCGAGATCGGCACCACCGGGGTCACCCGGATCGAGGTCGACCTGGACGCCGGCGCCCAGCTGCTGGGTGTCGTACGGGCCCCGCACGGACCGCTGGCGGACGCCCGCGTGACCCTCGTGGACGCGGCGGGCAACGTGGTCGGCACGGCCACCACCGGCACGGACGGCGCGTACGCCTTCGCCGACCTGGACGGCGGTGACTACACCGTGATCGCGACGGGCTACCCGCCGGTCGCCACGGCCCTGAACGTCACCGGTACCGGTGTCGACGGCCACGACATCGAACTCTCCCACCCGGGCGAGTAGTTCCCACTCCGGCCCGTGGCGGGCGCGCCCACAAGGAGGCGCCCGCCGCGGGCCGGTTCCATAAGGCCGATTTGTAATTGTTTGACTGTCGGACGGTATGAACGTCCGAGTGTTCGCAGGGAGAAACGGGATGGGACTGACCGCGAGGATCCGCACCCGGGACGGATGGGCCGTGTCGCACGCGGTCGTCACGGTGACCGACATGACCGGCTCGCAGGTGCTGCGCGCCGAGACCGACGACGAGGGCACGGTTCGCGACCCGAACCCGCTGGCGCCCGGGGCGTACACCGTCATCGTCACCGCACTGGGCTACGCGCCCGCCGCCTCCAGCGCCATCGTCACCGCGAGCGGCCGCGCCGAGATCGGCACGGTGACGCTGGCGCGGCAGGGCGGCACCGAGCTGCCTCCGCCGGGCCCGTGGACGGTGGACCCGGCGCACTCCACCGTGGGCGCGGTCGCCCAGCACCTGGGCATCTCCAGCGTCCGCGGCCGTTTCACGGACTTCTCCGCCGTCATCGAGATCGCCCCCGACGACGTCGCCAAGTCCCGGGTCCAAGCGGTGATCCGCGCGGCCTCGATCGACACCGGCAACGGCATGCGCGACACCCACCTGCGCTCCGCCGACTTCCTGGACGTCGAGCGCCACCCCGAGATCACCTACATCTCGACGGGCCTGACGGCGGCCGGCTCCGACCGCTGGACGGTCCACGGCGAGCTCTCGCTGCACGGTGTCGTACGACCGGTCGACCTCGCCCTCGCCTACCTCGGCACCGGCGCCGACCCGTGGGGCGGCACGCGAGCCGCGTTCCGCGCGACGACCGAGCTGCACCGCGAGGACTTCGCGATGAACTACAACCAGGTCGTGCAGGCGGGCATCGCCGCCATCGGCACCACCCTCAAGATCGAGCTGGAGATCCAGGCGGTCCAGGGCGAGTCACTGCCGCAGGCGTGAACATGAGCCCCGCAGGGACAGGCTGAGCGGGCCCTGCGGCCCTAGGCTGACGCCATGGCACCGAACATCGCGACGAACACCGCCGTCTCCCTCGACGAACTGCTGGACTTCGTACGACCCCGCCACCGCGCGATCCTGCTCACCCGACGCGCCGACGGGAGCCCGCAGGGGTCGCCGCTGACCTGCGGGGTCGACGACTCCGGGCGCATCGTCGCCTCCACCTACCCCGAACGGGCGAAGACGCGGAACGCGAAGCGGGACGAGCGGGTCAGCGTGATCGTCCTGAGCGACGACTGGAACGGGCCGTGGGTGCAGGTGGACGGGCGGGCCGAGGTGCTCGACTCACCGGAGTCGGTGGAGCCGCTGGTGGAGTACTACCGGAACATCGCCGGGGAGCATCCCGACTGGGACGAGTACCGGGCGGCGATGGTGAAGCAGGGGAAGTCGATCATTCGGGTGACGCCGGAGAAGTGGGGGCCGGTGGCGACAGGGGGCTTTCCTGCGCGGTTGGCTTCGCCGGACGCCTAGTGGGGTGGGGTGCGGTGTGAGTGCGCGAGTGCGGGTTGTGTGTGGTTGCTCGCGCCCACGCGGCGGAGCCGCATATCGGACACAGCCCCGCGCCCCTTTCAGGAGCGCTGCACCATGGCCTCGATTCCAGCGATCAGCAGATCCAGTGCGAACGTGAAGTCCCTGTCCAGCATTTCGGCGACCGTGTCGCCGCCCCTTGCCGCCATGAGGTCCCTGGACTCCTCAATGATCGCCGCTGTCTCCGGGGTCTCGGTCACCGCGGTCATCGCGGTGCTGAAGTATTCGTCCGGGGTCATGCCGGCCGCTGCCACGCGCTCGGCGAAGTGGCCCTCGATCGTGCCGTAGCCGTAGACGAACTGGAAGACGGCCGAGATCGCGCCGGTCACGCCGTGTGCGGGCAGGCCGGCGCGGCGGACCACCTGCTGGACCACCCGGGAGAAGGCGAGCGAGTGGGGGCCGATGTTGAGGTAGCGGCCGGCCAGCGGGGAGAACCAGGGGTGGCGGACCAGCAGGGCGCGGTACTCCGTGGCCAGCGCCCGCAGTTGCTCCCGCCAGTCGCCGACGGCGGCATCGGGCAGCGACAGCTCGCCGAAGGCCGCGTCGAGGGCGAGTTCGAGCAGGTCGTCCTTGGTGTCGACGTACCAGTACACGGACATGGCGGTCACCTTGAGCTCGGCCGCCAGCCGCCGCATGGAGAACTTGTCGAGCCCGTCGGAGTCGAGGAGCCGAACGGTGACGGAGGTGATACGGGCCCGGTCGAGACCGGATGGCTGACCACTCCGACCGCCCTTACCGGCCTTCTCCTCCAGCCACACACTGGCCCGCGCCATCACGACACCTTCCTCCACGACCACTTCTCAAGATGCTAAGACCGCAACGCCCCGTTTTTTTAGGGGCGCGGGCGGTGTCCGACATGCGGCTCCGCCGCGTGGGCGCGATCAGCCACAATCCACCCCGCACCCGCCGCTGGACATGTACCCCCTCCCCTTCAGGCGACATTCTTCTCCGCCTTCCTGAGAAGCGCCGCAGCCACGAACCCCCCGGCAACGACGGCCGCGGCCCCCACCAACTGCCCCGCCCCCAACCCCGCCGACAGCGACTTCCCCGACGCCACCCAGGAACTGAGCACCGCGCCCAGCACCGCCACCCCCAACCCGTTCCCGAACTCGGCCAGCGTGCCGTTGATCCCGGCGCCCACCCCGGCCTTCTCCGGAGGAATCGCGCTCATGATGGCGTGGGCCATCGCCGGGTTGGCGATCGCGCACCCCGCGCCGATCAGCAGCAGACCGAGCAGGGTGCCGCCGTAACCGCTCGAATCGAGTACGGCGATCGACACCAGGCCCAGTGACATCAGCAGCATCCCCAGGGCTATCGCCACCGGCGTGCCCAGTCGGGTCGCCCACCTGGCCGACAGGCCGCTGAAGTTGAGGGCGACGACCGTCAGCGCGAGCGGTGCCGTGCGCAGGCCGGCCTCCAACGGGCGGTAGCCGAGGACGAACTGCAGGTGCTGGGTGAGGAGGAACAGCGCTCCGCCCATACCGAAGGTGATGAGGACCGCCCCGGCGAGGGCGCCCATGAAGCGGCGGTCCCTGAAGAAGTGCGGGTCGAGCATCGGGTATGCGATCCGGTTCTCCCAGTACGCGAAGAGGCTCAGCACCGACACGGCCACGGCGGCCGTGCCCAGCACCCGCGCCGACGTCCAGCCGTGCTCCGGGCCGGAGATGATCGCGAAGACCAGCGCGGCCATGCCGACCGTGGAGAGCAGCGCGCCGAACAGGTCGGGGCGGTCGCCCTGGGGGTTCTTCGACTCGGGGACCAGGGTGATGACGGCGGCCAGGGCCAGCGCCGCCACCGGGAGGTTGATCAGGAAGATCGCGCCCCACCAGAAGTGGTTGAGCATGAACCCGCCGATCAGCGGACCGGCGGCGAAGCCCAGCGCGTTGACGGCGCTCCAGATGCCGATGGCCCTGGGCTGTTCGTCGGGGGTGAAGATCTGCATCGCCACGGCCAGGGTGGTCGTCAGCAGCAGCGCGCCGCCCACGCCCATGCCGGCCCGCGCCGCGACCAGTTGGCCCGTCGATCCGGCCAGGCCCGCGGCCAGCGAACCCGCACCGAACAGGACCAGGCCCGCGACCAGCATCTTCTTGCGGCCGTAGCGGTCGGCCGCGCTGCCCGCCGTGAGCAGCAGGCCGGACTGGACGAGCGAGTACGCGTTGATCATCCACTGGATGTCGGCGGTGGCCGCGTGCAGCTCCCGGGTGAGGGAGGGGATGGCCACGTTCAGAACGGTGTTGTCGAGCAGCACGGTGAGCTGTGCGAGGCAGATGACACCGAGGATCAGCCAGCGTCGGGGGTGGCCCTGAGAAGTCATGTTGTACACCGTAAGGCGGTTCCTATACGGCGTACAACAGAGTTTCTCCCGGGCCGCCCGGCAAGGGCAGCGGCAACGGCAAAGAGCGGTGACCGGGAGGTCACCGCCCTTGCGCCGCTGCTCAGGAGTTCGTCAGCTGGTGCTCGCCTTCTGTGTGAGGTCGTAGAAGGTGGCCGAACCCACCGTCACCTTCTTGAAGTTCTTCTCGACCCAGGTGGAGATCTGCGAGGACGTGCCGCTGCTGCTGCCGCCCATCATTCCGCCGCCGGTGCCGGAGGAGATGAAGTAGTGGATCTTGCCTTCGGCCACGTACTTCTCGAACTGGGCCAGCGTCGGGGACGGGTCGGTGCCGTTGAAGCCGCCGATCGCCATCACCGCGTCGCCGGTGGAGAGCTGGTAGCTCGCCGCGTTCTGGGCGCCGATGGCCGCCGCGACCCAGGTGTACTGGGAGGAGTTCTTCTGCAGCAGGGCCTTCGCCGCGGAGCTGACGGTCGCGCCGTTCAGCAGACCGCCGGCGCCACCGCCCATACCGCCGCCCATGCCACCGGCCTCGCCCGTCCGGCCGGCGCCCGGGAAGCCGCCGGTGCCGTTCTGCGTGCTGCCGTTGCCGTTCTGCTGGTTCTGGCCCGGCATGCCGCCGCCCGGGAAGCCGCCGGTGCCGTTCTGGCCCTGGCCCTGCGTGGTGCCGTTGCCGCCCTGCTGGTTCTGGCCGAAGCCGCCGCCCGTGCCGCCGCCGAAGCCGCCCCGGCCGCCGCCGGGACCGCCACCGCCGCCGAAGCCCATCGTGCTCGCGCCCGCCGGGCCCGCCGTCGGGATGGAGCCGGTGTGCGCGGAGCCCACCGTGCTGAAGGTGTACGCCGTCGGGCCCGCCAGCGCGGCCACCAGGCCGACCGCGGCCGCGCCGAGGGCGAGCTGACGCGAGATCCGGCCCGCGAAGATCAGGCCGAGCGCGGCGGCCAGGCCGCCGGTCAGGACCAGGTACTTCAGCCAGGGCAGGTAGGTGGAGGTGCGGTCGAGCAGGACGTAGCCCCAGACCGCGGCCGAGACCACGGCGGCGGCGAGGGTGATCGACGCCCACAGCTCGGCGCGCTTCTCCCAGAGCAGGCCCGCGCCCATGCCGACCACGGCGGCGATGTAGGGGGCGAGGGCGACCGTGTAGTACTGGTGGAAGATGCCCGCCATGTAGCTGAACACGATCATGGTCATCAGCAGCGAGCCGCCCCAGACCAGGAACGAGGCCCGGGTCACCGAGGTCCGCTTGAGCTTGCGGGTCGCCACCAGACCGGCGGCCAGGAGGATCAGCGCGGCCGGGATCAGCCAGGAGATCTGGCTGCCGATCTCGTCGTTGAACATCCGGTTCCAGCCGGTCGCGCCCCAGCGACCGGTGCCGGTGCCGCCACCGCCGCCGACGCTGCCGGTCTCGTCGCCGCTGATGCGGCCGAGGCCGTTGTAGCCGAAGGTCAGCGACAGGAAGCTGTTGTCCTGCGAGCCGCCGATGTAGGGGCGGGAGGAGGCCGGCCACAGCTCGACGATCGCCACCCACCAGCCGCCGGAGACGACCAGCGCACCCGTTGCGAGGGCCAGTTGGCCGATCCGCTTCTTCCACGTGTGCGGGCCGACGGCCGCGTACACGAACGCCAGCGCCGGCAGGATCAGGAAGGCCTGGAGGGTCTTGGCGAGGAAGGCGAAGCCGATCGCCACACCCGCCCACACCAGCCACTTCGTCCGCCCGTCCTCGACGGCCCGGACCACGAAGTAGCAGGCCAGCGCCATCAGCAGGGCGAGCATCGCGTCCGGGTTGTTGAACCGGAACATCAGCGCCGCGACGGGGGTGAGCGCGAGCACGGCGCCCGCGATCAGGCCGGCCGCGGGGCTGAACCGGCGGCGCACGGAGGCGTAGACGACCGCGACCGTGCCGACGCCCATGAGGACCTCGGGGCCGAGGATCGTCCAGGAGTTCAGGCCGAAGATCCGGGCCGCGATCTCCATCGGCCACATGAACGCCGAGGGCTTGTCGACGGTGATCGCGTTGCCCGCGTCCAGCGAGCCGAAGAACATCGCCTTCCAGCTCTTGGTGCCCGCCTGGACGGCGGCCGAGTAGAAGGAGTTGGAGTAGCCGTTGACGCTCAGGTTGTAGAAGTACAGCACCGCGGTGGCGAGCAGCAGGCCGAGGAAGGCCGGGCGCACCCAGCGGGGGTCCTCGGGGCGGCCGCGCCACAGTCTCTGGGCGAAGGGCGGCTCGGGCTCGCCCGAGCCCGTCTGCGGCGCGGGCGCGGGGGGCTGCACCTCGGGCGCGTGCTGCACCTCGGGCGCGTGCTGCGGCTGCGGGGGAGCGGCGGGCGGGGCGGTCGGGGGCGGGCCCCACTGGGTGGTGGGATCGGTGTTCGTACTCATCGGGGTTCCCCCGGGTCGCTGTCGTGCGGGCGCACCGGCTGCAACTGCATGGTGCTGTCCCTCCAGGTGCCGTCCGCGGCTTCACCGGCGCGGAACTGGGTGGTCGTGGTGCCGCTCTGGGCGTACGGCTGGTGCGTCGGGCGCTGCGGGAGCGGGCCCTGCGGCTGGTACTGCTGCTGTCCGCCGGTCTGGTAGGTCGGGGACGACGGGTTGTGCGTCGCCACCACCATCGACTCGTGCGGACCGGTGCCGGTGCCGTCGCGGTCCGGGAAGACCCAGGCGCGGAAGAGCAGGAATCGCAGCACGGTCGCCGCGAGGTTGGCGGCGATCAGCACCGCCAGCTCGGTGGAGTGCGCGGGGTCGGTGGTCGCCGCGTTCAGGGCGGCGAGGGAGCCGCTGGTGAGCGCGAGGCCGATCCCGAAGACGACCAGGCCCTGCGCCTGGTGCCGGACCGCCCCGCCCCGGCCGCGTACTCCGAAGGTGAGGCGCCGGTTGGCGGCCGTGTTCGCCACCGCCGACACCAGCAGCGCGAGCGCGTTGGCTATCTGCGAACCGGAGAACTCCCGGAAGAGGCTGTAGAGGACCAGGTAGAAGAGGGTCGACAGGCCGCCGACCACGCAGAACCCGACGAGCTGGCGGGCCAGGCCCTTCGGCACGTCCTGGATGTCGCGGTCGCGCGGGTCGTCGCCGAACGGGCGGGCGACCCGGTCCAGCGGCAGCGAACCGGTGGCCAGGGCCTTGCCGACCCGCCACACGCCCTTGAGGTCCTCGGTCGCCGTCTTCACGATGTGCACGGTCGAGTTCGGGTCGTCGACCCAGTCGACCGGCACCTCGTGGATGCGCAGGCCCGCACGCTCGGCGATCACCAGCATCTCGGTGTCGAAGAACCAGCCGGTGTCCTCGACCATCGGCAGCAGCACCTGGGCGACATCGCGCCGGATCGCCTTGAAGCCGCACTGCGCGTCCGAGAAGCGGGCCTGCAGCGAACCGCGCAGGATCAGGTTGTACGAGCGGCTGATGAACTCCCGCTTGGCGCCGCGCACCACGCGCGACGAGCGGGCCAGCCGGGAACCGATCGCCAGGTCGGAGTGGCCGGAGATGAGCGGCGCCACCAGCGGCAGCAGCGCGTTCAGGTCGGTCGACAGGTCGACGTCCATGTACGCGAGGATCGGCGCGTCCGAGGCCGACCAGACGGTCCGCAGCGCGCGGCCGCGGCCCTTCTGCTCCAGCCGGAACGACTTCACCTCGGCGATCTCCGCCTCAAGCTGCTTGGCCACCTGGGGGGTGGTGTCCGTGGACGCGTTGTCCGCGATGGTGATGCGGTACGCGTACGGAAACGTTCGCTTGAGATGCTCATGCAGTCTGAGGACGCATGGGCCGAGGTCCTTCTCCTCGTTGTAGACGGGGATCACAACGTCCAGGACAGGCGTTCCGGCATTGCCGGCCGGGAGGTGCTCCCGCGCCGGCAGGGTGCCGGGAGAAGAGTCGGTTCGCATGGCATCGACTCTCGTCAAGCGCCCTGTTGCACCCATGTGGTGGCACTGTGCTGTGCCTGTGAGTGCGATTGCCAATTCGTTTCGGGGGAAGGCTGCGGAGCCGCCGGGGCAAGCGCGGGCAGATAGAGGGTGAACACCGTACGGCCGGGGACGCTGTCCACGGTGACGGCGCCGCCGTGTGCGGACGCGACGGCCTGCACGATGGCGAGGCCGAGACCGGTGGAGCCCGTGGACCGTGAGCGCGCGGAGTCGCCGCGCGCGAACCGCTCGAAGACGTGCGGCAGCAGATCCGGCGGGATGCCCTGGCCGTTGTCCTCGACGTCCACGCACATCCAGGGCCCGCGCCGCTGGATGCGCGCGGTGACCGTGGTGCCCGGCGGGGTGTGCTTGCGCGCGTTGCCGAGCAGGTTGATCAGCACCTGCTGGATCCGGGCCGCGTCGGCGGCGACCAGCGCCGGCTCGTCGGGCAGGTCCAGGCGCCAGTTGTGGTCCATGCCGGCGGCACGCGTGTCGCTGATCGTGTCGACGACGAGCGGGATGAGGTCGGTGTGCTCGAACTGCAGCGGACGGCCTGCGTCCAGCCTGGCGAGCAGCAGCAGGTCCTCCACCAGGAGGGTCATCCGGCCCGCCTCGGACTCGATACGGCCGAGGGCGTGCCGGGTGTCGGGCCCGACCTGCTCCCTGCCGCGCCGGGTGAGCTCCGCGTACCCGCGGATCGAGGCGAGCGGGGTCCGCAGCTCGTGACTCGCGTCGGCGACGAACTGCCGTACCCGCATCTCGCTCTGCTGGCGGGCGTGCAGGGCGCCGTGCACGTGGTTGAGCATGCGGTTGAGCGCGGCACCGACCTGGCCGACCTCGGTGTGCGGGTCGCACTCGGTGTCCGGCACCCGCTCGCTGAGGTTCACCTCTCCGGTGTGGAGGGTGAGTTCGGAGACGCGGGTGGCGGTGGTGGCGACCCGGCGGAGGGGGCGGGTGGCGACGCCGACGATGACGGTGCCGGCGAGGGTCGCGGCGATCAGGCCGGAGACGGTGAGGCTGATCTCGACCAGGATCAGGGTGCCGATGGTGCCGTCGGCGTCGGAGGTCGGGATGCCCACGTAGTAGGTGCCCTTGTTACCGCTGACGGACTGGACCTGATAGCTGCCGAGACTGGGAATGCTGACCGTGTGCGGCTTGCCGTCCTGGGCGACAGAGCCGATCACCTTGATCTGGGCCTCGGTGAGGGTCTCGGCGCTCATGTCCGTGTAGCCGGCGGAGTTGTTCTCCTTGGTGCCGACCTTGCCGCTGGTGATCGACCCGTTCTCGACCCTGGCCACGAGAGTCCGCTGCGGCTGCGGCCCCTGGGAGACGAACTTGGTGAGGTCGGTCGTCTGGTCGGACGGATCGAGCGCCTTGCCGCCGAGAAGGTTGCCCGTGCCGCCGGGGCCCTTGCCCTCGGGGCCCCCGTTCGGTCCGCCGGAGGCACGCGCGGCGACCTCCCGCAGGTTGCTGTCCAGCTGCCCGTACAGATGGTCGCGCAGCACGAGGGTGGTGACGGTCCCGATCACCGCGCAGACCACGGCGATCAGCGTCACCGACACGACGACGAGCCGAGTCCGCAGGGTGCGCGGCTTTCCCGCTCGTCGCTTCTGCGTCTGCGGCCGTCGTCGCCCGCTCATGAGGCGGCTGGCTTGATCAGGTAGCCGGCGCCGCGCCGGGTGTGGATCATCGGCTCCCGGCCGGCGTCGATCTTCCGGCGCAGGTACGAGATGTAGAGCTCGACCACGTTGGCCTGCCCGCCGAAGTCGTACGACCACACCCGGTCGAGTATCTGGGCCTTGCTGAGCACGCGCCGCGGGTTGCGCATCAGGAAGCGCAGCAGCTCGAACTCGGTGGCGGTGAGGTGGATCGACTCCCCGGCCCGCGAGACCTCGTGGCTGTCCTCGTCCAGGGTGAGGTCACCGACGACGAGCACCGAGTCGGACCGCCGGTCGGCGGCACCGGAGCGGCGGATGAGCCCGCGCAGCCGGGCCACGACCTCTTCGAGGCTGAAGGGCTTGGTGACGTAGTCGTCGCCGCCGGCGGTGAGACCGGCGATGCGGTCCTCGACCGCGTCCTTCGCGGTCAGGAACAGCACCGGCACGTCCGGCAGTTCGCGCCGCAGGCGCCCCAGCACGGTGAGGCCGTCCATGTCGGGCAGCATCATGTCGAGGACGACGGCGTCGGGCCGGAACTCCCGTGCGGTCTGTATCGCACCCTGGCCGTCACCGGCACTCCTGATCTGCCAGCCCTCGTAACGGAGGGCCATGGAAAGGAGTTCGGTGATCGACAGCTCGTCGTCCACCACAAGCACCCGGACGGGGCTCCCGTCCGGCCTCAGCAGTTCGGTGCGCCCCTGGGGCGAGGTCGTGGTCATGGTGGACACCATGTCGGGGTCCTCTGAGAACACGCTTTCACTAATCTGTGATTTCCCTAAGAAACACACAGGCGCCTCTCAGGGAACGCCTGGGAATCCCATCACGTGCGCATGAACTCGTGACCGCGCCCGCGCCGGGCTGTGCGGATCATGTACGTCCGGGCCCTGCCCCGCACCGTTCATGAAGGGGCGATGAACCGCTGATGAGAGCGTACCGAGGCGGAGCGGGTCCCGCGCGGTGCGGCTCCGCGGGGTTCAGAAGAGCCCGTCCTGGGGTGCCGCGAACTCCCTTACCGGCACGCTGACTTGCCCTTCCTCCTCGGTACGGGCGGCGGTCAGCTCCCAGCCGGGCAGCAAGCGCGTGTCGAGGACGACGACACCGCGCCGGGCGGCGAGATGCAGATCCGGCCCGGCCGCCGCGACCAGCTCACCGCTCACCACACCGCCCGGCACCAGCTCGGTCACCTCGCCGACGGCGGCGGGAACCCCGTCCAGCCCGAACACCCCTAAATGGTCGACCACTTGGCAGGGCTCGGGGACGAGGGACTCGGGCCAGCCGCCGAGCGCGACAGAAAGCGCGTGCAGTTCTTCGATCTCGGCCGCCCGTTCGGCCCGGGTCGCCGGCAGCAGGGCGCGTACGGCGCGCTTGTCCCCGTACGGGATCCGGTCCGGCACCCGGAGCGCGGCCCGCAGCAGCTCCTCGGCCCGCCGGGCGGCCATCAGCGGCCCGGCACCGAGCCAGCTGAAGCACACGGCGCCCTGCTCCAGCAGCCGGGCCGGCCCCCGCTCGACGGCCGTGATCCCCACCTTGACCATGCCGGGCCCGAACCACGCCAGGTACACGTGGTACGGCCGGGGATCGTCGGCGAGGGTGTCGGCGGCCACGGAGTGCGCCCGGTCCAGCCGCGCACACTCCTCGCATCGGGCACCGGTACTCCTGCCGGACACGGATGTCCGGGTCGGGCAGGCATGCCCCCGCGCCCCCACACACTCCCGCACCCCCTTGCCCGCGCGCCCTTCCGCGATCGCGAAGGCCACACGCTTCCCCCGGGCGAGCGGACTGCGCCGCCCGCCGCTCCACACCAGCACGGGCCCGTCGTCCGACCACCGCAGCCCCGAGCATTTCCATACGTGTGCCATCACTTGCGAGGGTAGGGGCAGGCACTGACAACGGGACGGGACGGGACAGGACGGGGCGGGGCAGGACGGGGCGGGGCGGGGCAGGACGGCCTCAGCCACCCGCCTCCGCGGTCACCGTCTCCGCCTCACCGGCGGCGGACACCGGCTGGAGCTGGGACGCGGTACGCCGCCCCCGGCCCGCCAGCCGGCACGAGACGCATCCGGGGTGGCCCTCGCGGGCGCCGGTGTCCCGCACCCGGAGGGGCCACTGTGCCCGGGGCCGCGGCCCCGGCGGCTTGCCCCAGCCCGCCAGATGCAGATACCAGGTGACCAGGACGCTCACGGCACACACCGCGAGCCCCGCGACCAGGGCGGCGGCCGAGACCGTACACACACCCAGCCCCAGCAGACCGCTTCCGACGGTCGCGATCGCGGTACCGGTCCACCCTGCCACCGTGTGGCCTTCGTCGTGCTGACTCACGTACCCGTCTCCCTCTCATGGGCAGCGGAAACACACAGTCCGACGCGAGGGCGACTAGAATCCCTCACCGGGTAAGAAATTTACTCCCCATACCTCTCACGCGCTAAGGGAATTCCCCAGGGAAACGGAATCCACATGCACGGCAAGCCGCGACCGGCCGCGGACGCGGCCCGGGCGCTGTCCGCGATGGACCACCTCATCGCGGCCCATGTGATCGGCCAGCAGGAGCTGGCCCGGCGGCTCGGGCTGAGCGTCACGGACCTCACCTGCTTCGCCTTCGTCCTGGAGGCGGGCGACGACCTGCTCACCGCAGGCGACCTGGCCGGCCGCGCCCATGTGACGACGGGCGCGGTGACGGGCATCCTCAACCGCCTGGAACGCGCGGGATACGTCACCCGCCGCCCCGACCCCGACGACCGCCGCCGGGTCCGCGTGGCGGCCGTCCCGGAAGCGGTGACCCGCGTCGAGGCGGTCTACGCCGGCCACTACGCACGCCTCAGCGACCTGTTCGCCGACTACACCCCCGACGAACTCGCCACCCTCACCGACTGGTTCACCCGGGCCACGGCCCTGGCACACGAGTACCTGGAGCGGCTCAACAGGGACGACTCGGCGGAACCCTGCTGAACTCGGGCGCGGCACGAAGCCGTTGCCCGCCTAGAGCCGCTTCAGGTTCCGGTCCAGGATCCCCCGGAGCCGCTCCACGTCCGCCTCGTCCCGCGCCCCTCTCTTGGGCAGTACGGCGAATCCGACCGCCCGATCGCCGCCGAGCAGCACGAAGAGCCCGGGTGTCTCCAGGTACTCCCGGTACACCGTCCACGCGACGGTGCTGGAGACCTGCTCACCGGTGATGGCCGCGCCGTGTTCGTCGGCGACCAGGCGGGTCTGCCCGTAGCTCTCCATGAAGCCGGCCATCCTGCGGGCCATCCTGCGCAGCCCGCGTACCGCACCCCAAGTGGTGACCGCCACGCAGAGCACCAGCGTGATGATCGCGACGGTCGGCGTGGTGTCGGTGAAGACCGAGACGGCGACCACGGCGACAGCCGCGGCGAGCGGCGCCATGAGCATCTGCGCCCGGGCCGCCGGCGACCGACGCGCCCGCGCCCGGAGGGCCTCTTCGAAGTCCGCGGCCGTCAGCCGGTACCCGAACTCGACGGCCGTGCCGTCATCCGCACCCTGCCGCAAGGAATCCCCACCCATTGACGTGTCCACGAGCAGAGATCCTAACGATGGGCGGCTGTCTCTGAATCGTCCTGACGGCCATCGCGCCGGGTCCTATCGTTGGCCGATGCGCGCACACCACATTGACCGCCCGGCCGATCTCGACGTGGTCCGTGAGTCCTACGACCGGGTGGCCGACAACTACGCCCACATGGTGACGACGACGGGTATCGGCGACATCCGTCGCCACCCATGGCTCAAGGCATCGATCGACGCCTTCGCCGACACCGTGGGCGAGTCCGGGCCCGTCCTCGACGTCGGCTGCGGCCCCGGTACGGTGACCGCCTACCTCGCCGAACGCGGACTCGACGTGTCCGGGGTGGATCTGTCTCCGCGCATGATCGAGAACGCGCGCCGTCGTCATCCGCACTGCCGCTTCAGCGTCGCCTCCGCCACCGACCTCGACCTCGGCGAGGCGTCCCTCGGCGGCGTGCTCGGCTGGTGGTCCCTCTTCAACCTCCCCCGTGACGTCCTTCCCCAGGTGTTCGCCCTGTTCGCGCGCGCGTTGAAGCCAGGCGGCCACTTCATCACCGCGACACACGTCGGGGACGAGGACGCGGTGCGCACCGAGGCGTACGGGGGCGTGCCCGTTCGCTGGACGACACACAAATGGCGGCCGGAACAATTCGTGAACCTGATCGAGCAGGCCGGCCTGGATCCGGTCGCCGAACTCCGGCTCCCCCCGGAGGAGTACAGCGGACCGGGCCTGGTCGTCATGGCCCGGCGCCCCGACTGACCTTCGGACCTCGGCAGTCAGGAGCCGCGCATGGACTGGCACAAGTGGCAGGACCGCTACGACGCCCCCGCCTCACCCCTCGCCCGCCGACTCGTCACCGTGCAGAAGCGCATCCGTGCGGCGCTGGACGACTGCCCGCCCGGCCCGCTGCACGTGCTGAGCCTCTGCGCGGGCCAGGGACGCGACCTGCTGGAAGTGCTGCGTACTCATCCACGCGGCCAGGACGTACGCGCACGGCTGGTGGAACTCGACCCGCGGAACGTCGAATCGGCGGCCGAGACGGCCAGGTCGGCCGGGCTGCAGGGGATCGAAGCCGTGGCCGCGGACGCCGCGTTGCTCGATCACTACGCCGGGATGGCACCGGCCGACGTGGTGCTGATCTGCGGGGTGTTCGGCAACATCGCGGACCCGGACATCGAGCGCACCGTCAGCGCGTGCCCGCAGCTGTGCAGGACCGGGGGCCGCGTCATCTGGACGAGGAACCGCAAGCCACCGGACCGTGTCCCCCTGATCTGCGACTGGTTCACCGAGCACGGCTTCACATCCGAGTGGCTCACCGCCCCGGACGAACTCCAGGCGGTGGGCGTACACCGCTTCACCGATCAGCCCAAGCCCCTCCGACTCGGCACCCGCGTCTTCACCTTCGTGGGGTACGACAAGCTCCAGTCAACCTGACACCGCTCCGGCCCGGTCGTCCCCGCTCAGGAGGCTGAGGCGGGCCTCATCGAATGCGCGGACGGAGAGGTTGCGCCACACCAGTACGACACCTACGGCCTGGGCGGCGGCCGCGACGGCCCACACGGTGCCGAGGCCCCATGCTGCCGCGACGATGCCGCCGGCTGCGGCACCAAGCGGCGCGACGCCCCACGACAGGGCCCGATGGCTTGTCAGCACCCGCCCCAGCAGTTCCGGTGGTGTGAACCGTTGCCTGCTCGACTGGGAACCGACGTTCCAGACGAATGTCGCGAACGCGTGAACCGCCAGCACGGTTCCCGTTGCGGCCCAGTGGGGCGGGATGACGGCGAGCAGCAGCTTGCAGGTGACCTCGCCGACGATCGCGGCGCGCATCGCCGTGGGACAGCCGAGCCGGGCGACGAGGCGGGCGGAGAACGGGGCCGCGGCGGCGAAGCCCGCGGCCATGCAGGCCAGCAGTACGCCGTACCACCAGCGGTCGAGACGGAGGACCTGCTCGACGTAGAGCGCGAGCGTCGCGTATCCCATGAACCAGGCGAACGACGCGGCCAGCACCTCGATCGTGATCGACCGGAGCAGTCGGCTGCCGACGAGATGGCGCAGGCCCAACTGCACCTCGTGGACCGGGCGCAGGCGCGGGGCTGCGGGCCGGGCAGCGGGGGCTCGCAGCCGCTTCGTCAGCAGCATTGTCACCGCTGAGACGGCACAGGCCGCCCAGCCGACGGAGTCCGGGCGCCAGACCACGAGGAAGCCGGCCAACGGCGGGATCAGAAAGCGGACGACACCCACGTCGATGAACAGCAGCCGGGCGTTCGCGGCGTCCAGGCCGGCCGGCCCCACCGCCCACGGCACCAGGGCTGCGCGGGTGCCTTCGCCGACCACCTGGCCCACGACGACCACGAATGCCACCGCCATCAGCGCCGGCAGCGATGCCGTGCCTGTGAGGACGGCCACCGCGAGGCTCAGGTATCCGGCCGTCTGCATGCCCAACGCGACACCGAGCAACGGCGGCTTGCGGACGTGGTCGATGACCACACCCACGGCCAGGGGAAGGATCAGCCACGGCGCCTGGCTCGCGGCCGTCACCAGCGAGACGCCCCTGGGGTCGGTGGTGACGGCCACGGCCATCACCGGCAGGGCGGTGAGCAGCAGCCCCTCCGCGCTGGACGCGCCCAGTGCGATGCCCTGCAGGTTCCGCCAAGCCGACGGTCGTACAGCGGTGTTCCCCATACGCGCATGGTCGCGAAGAGCCTCGGTGCTCCCTACATTTCAGCTGTGGCTAAACAGTCGGGCACGCAGCAGCAGGCGGTCGCTCTCACCGGCCAGGTCGCCGAGGGAACGCGGTTCTCGGTGTCGCCGCTGTGGGAGACGGTGTCCGGCCTCCGCGTTCTCGCCCGTTCCCGGCGCCAGGCCGTGTACGGGCGATGGGCCGCCTGGGCCGACGGCCGGCTCACGCATCTGCGGGACGATCGATGGTTCCGTCTCCTCCTGTGGTTACTGACCTCAGGAGCCGAAGTCCCGGAATTCCTGGTGGTCACGCCGGGCCTGCGTTCGGTGTCCATCGCCACCGAGATCGACGCCGTGATCGCCACTCCCGCGGTGCGGGTGCGCGCGGCCTTCGAGTCGGCCTTCGGTGACGACGAACTCCCCGCGGCCGTACGTGCGGCCGCGGACCGGCCCGAGGACACCTGCCGGAGACTCGGTGAACGGCTTGCCGCCTGTCACGACGCTCTGATCACGCCGATATGGCCGCGGCTCGCGGGCGTACTGGAAGGCGACATCGAATGGCGCGCGGCGCAGCTGGTGGAGTTCGGCGTCCCCTACGTGGTGCCCCGGCTCCATGACTCGGTCCGGTGGGTCGCCGGCTCGATCGTGATCGGTGATCCGGCGCGGGCGACCGCCCGGCCCGCGAACGACCGCGACCTGGTGTTCGTGCCCTCCGCGTTCGTGTGGCCCGACGTCTACCTGAGATACACCCCGCACCGGATCGCACTCTGCTACCCGGCCCGGGGCTTCGGCTCACTGTGGCAGCACACCCGCACACCATCGGGCACCGCGCTCCAGGCGGTGCTGGGGCGTAACCGCGCCCGCCTGCTCCGGGCACTCGAACATCCTGCGACGGTGGGCGAACTCGCCGATCAGCTGGGCATCACTCCCGGCGCGGTGTCGCAGCACCTGGCGCTCCTGCGGGCAGCCGGCCTCGTGGTCAGCAGACGAACCGGCCGCGAGACCACATCCCTGCGCACCGCCCTGGGCCACGCGTTGGTCGACGGACAACTACCCGTGACCCCCATCTGACCCCACGATCCCACGGCACGGCCCGCATCGCCTTGCGCCGGCGTTGCCTCACACGGCGGCCACGGCTGCCGCGATCGTGGCGGTGATGCAACGGGACCCGCCCTGGGCCCGTTGCTGTACTTCGCTCCCGTACGCCCCTGAAACGCAAGAAGCCCCGGATCTCTCCGGGGCCCTCACCTGTGTGCACTCGGCAGGATTCGAACCTGCAACCTTCTGATCCGTAGTCAGATGCTCTATCCGTTAAGCTACGAGTGCTTGTTCTGTTTTTCTGTCGCCGTCCTGGCCATTCGGGGCCGTTCGTGGCGACAGGAAGAACATTACATGACTGCCGCCGCCATGTGAAATCCGTTAGGTCCACCCCTTGTGACCTGCGGAAACGGTGTTTCGGGGCTATGGCTTGATCACCTGCTGGAAGGCGTAGCGGCCCTCCGGTTCCAGGCGGACGAGGGCCATCGGCTTGTTGCGCGGGTTGCCGTCGGAGTCGAGCTGGATGGGGCCGGTGACGCCGGATGCCGTCACTCCGGTCACGAGCTGGCTCAGGGTGCTCTCGGCGTTCACGGGGGCGGAGCCGTCGTCGCCGGCCGCCAGGTGGACGGCGACGCCCAGGGTCCAGACGGCGTCGTGGCCGAGGATCGCCTGGCCGTCCTGGAGGTCGTCCTCGCCGGCGCCGCCGAACGTGCGGTGGTAGAGGTCGAGGAAGGCGGGGAGAGGGTTGTCGGCCTTCTTGTAGAGCCTGTTGGCCAGTTCGGGATGGCCGAGGGCGGTGTAGAACGCCGTCACCCGGCTGGTCGCCCAGTCCCGTTGGAACTGCTTCACCGTCGCGTCGGCGGTGCCGGCGTCGTAGTACACGCCCACCGCGTCGTCCCCGGTCAGTACCGTCACGGGGCAGCGGCGGCCGGCCGCCGACATGGCGATGACGAAGCCGCGGAGGTTGGCCCCGCGGCCCGCGAAGAAGATCGCGTCGGGTTTCTTGTAGCAGACCTGCTGGGCGACCGCCGAGAAGGCGTTGCTGATGCCGTCGATCCCGGAGGCGTACTGCACCTCGCCGTCCATGAGGGCGAGCCCCTTGGTCCGGGACGCCGACATGAAGTCCTGGTAGAGGGAGGTGTTGTAGATGTCGTCCTCGTTGCGGTCCCGGATGACCAGCACCTTGTAGCCGTGCTGCGCCTTCTGCCGGCCGGCCAGGTAGGCCGCCGCCGCGCTCGCCTGGTCGGCGTTGGGCGCGGAGACCCGGAAGAAGCCCACCGTGCTCGCCGAGCTCAGGCCGTCGGCCGTCACCGTCGAGCCCATCATCGGCACCTTCGCCGCGCGCAGCGCGTCCACGGCCTTCAGCGTCCCGCCCCGGCTGGTGCCGAAGCCCGCGACCGCCACCAGCCGGTCGCTGCCCCCGTGGGCCATGGCGATCAGCTGGTCGGTCAGCGGCTTCCACTGCTGCGACCGTTCCCCGATGTTGGCCACGAGCAGCCGGATCTGGGGGAGGTCGCCGACTCCGCCGAGCTGGTTGTCGTTCAGCTGCCGCTGGGCCAGGTAGGCGCCCTTCAGCTCCTCGATGACCTGGTACTTGGCCGACTCGTCGGCCGGGTCGGACGAGAGCGGTTCGACGTAGGCGACGCTGACCCACTTGCGGTGGGAGTTCTCGACCCGCCGGTTCTCGTCCCTGATCTTGTCCATGACGGGCTTCAGGGAACTGCGGAAGGCGTACGAGCCGTCGCTCACCCCGATGCACTCGTGCTGCGGGCCGGTCTTCCGCACTCCCGGCCCGCACTCGTCCATCTCGTGCGTGACCTTGCGGAACGCGAACACGCCGGCCAGCACGAGCACCAGCACGCCGGCCACCCAGGGCCACTTGCGACGCGGTGGCCGGGGCGGTTGCCGGATGTCCGGGTCGTTGGGGCTCACCAGGGTTTCCTCTCGTACTGTTCGGCCCGCTCGCGGAAGACGAACAGGTCGTTCGCGTCCCGGGCGAGCCTGCGCAGCGCCCTGAAGTCCTCGGCGATGTCGCCGTACAGCTCGGCGTAGGGGTCGCCGAACGGGTCCTCGTACAGCTCCGCGCACGGGTCGGTACGCGGATGCGCGGTGATCCAGCCCGCCACCAGCAGCCGGGTGATCACCTGGCGGGCCTCGTCGCCCACCGCGCCGCCCACCAGCCGCTCGTACCGCGCCCGGGCCGGTTCGGGCAGGCCGCCCCACCAGCGGGCGGGGGCGCGCTGGAGCCAGGACAGGTCCGCGCACCACTGGGCGGCCGGCACCTCGCCGAACCGCCGCCGCAGGTACTCGACCGCCCCGGTGACGTCCTCGCACGCCAGGTCGTAGTAGGCCCGCGTCCGCTCGTCACCGGCCGCGGCCCGCAGGATCCGGCAGGCGTTCTCCCACGGGCCCGCCCCGCGGTCCCCGGGTGCCGCGTCGAGCAGGCGCAGCAGCAGGAAGCGCACGACCGGCTGGGCCACGTCCGTGGCGACCGCCTCGTACCAGTTGCGCGCCGACAGGCTCGGGAGCAGTCCCGGCGCGGCCTCCGCCTGGTCGGGTGTCAGGGCGGCGGCGGTGCTCGGCAGCGCCCGCCACAGCGCGGTCTCCAGGTGGGGCAGCAGCCGGTCGAGGATCTGTTCCGCGGCGGTCGGCTCGGGGTCGAGGCCGGACACCGCCCGCGGCAGGGCCAGACACTGGCGGACCCGGCTCTCCCAGTCCGTGTCGGCGGGGAACCGGCCCAGCGCCCGCAGCACCACGCCGGTCGCGGCGGGCTGGCCCCGGGTGGCCCCGTACACCACCCATCCCAGCCACTCCGCCGGGTCGCGGGCCTCGGGCTGTGCCGCCCGCTCGGGCAGCGCCTTGAGCACCTCGGCCGCGTGGTGCAGTACCTCTTCGCGGTTCAGGTCGCGTAACCAGCCGACGGACAGGCCCCGTACCCGGACCGGCGCGAAGGCCGTCTCGTCCGGCCAGCTCCCGGTGCGGTAGTCCAGCACGGCGGAGAGGGTGCCCTCCTCCCGCCGGGCCAGCACCTCCGGCCGGGTGCGGGCGGCGGCCACGACGAGCAGCGGGTCGGCGTGCTCCCGGGCGGTACGGGACTCCAGCAGCAGCCTCAGCAGCCGGTTCCCGGCCTCGTGGTCGGCGTTGTCGAGGAGCAGCAGGCAGTTCGCGTTACGGCGTCTTCGGCCGCGCCTGCCCGTGTAGACGGCGCGCAGATCGGCCAGGAAGGCCCGCATCAGCAGCGCCTCCGCCTCGTCCCGCTGCACGGACGGGCCGTTGAAGAGCCGGTTGACCCGCACCAGGAAGTCCATGGGCGCGTGGTGGTGGCCCGCGTCGCGGGCGGCGTGCGAGACCCTGCGGCGGATCTCCACCGCGGCGCGGATGCGCTGGCCGCCGCGGATGACCGGGATGACCTGGGTGACCCAGGCCGGCACCCCGCCGACCGCCGTCGCGACCCCCTGGATCAGCGGCTGGAGCTTCTCGTAGGCGTACTCCTGCTGCCCGTCCTGCCCGTCGGGCTGGAAGGCCGCGCGCATCTCCTGCACGGCCCGCTCCCGGGACTGCGTGCTGACGCCGGTGACGACGGCCATGAGCAGCACGCTGAAGGAGGGGAACACCAGCGGGGGGTAGTCGTCCTTGACCTCCTGGAGCCTGAAGACCACCTCGGTCAGCGCGTCGAAGAACGACTTGCTCTGGCCCTCGGAGGTGGCGGCGGCCAGGTCGACCGAGGCCAGGGGATGCCGCTGCGCCCAGTGTTCGAGATACCCCAGCAGGGAGCTCTTCCCGCTGCCGTGCGGCCCGAGCAGCAGCAGAGCGGGCGGGGTGGTCAGGTCCGGCCCGGGCGTGCGGTCCACGTGCTCATCGACGTAACGGCGTATCGCCTGGTCTCTGGCCGACCGCCCAGGCCACTCCGGCATGGCACACTCCCCCTGGCATGCGCCTACGTGACGTATCCACGTGATGACTCAGATCTGCGTGATGACCCAGAGTGCATCAATCGCCTTGTATGACAAGCGTTTTCCCCGTTTCCCTCACGGACCACACACAGATCGGGTAACGCCGTGAAAACGTCTCAGGGAGCCCATGCCATGAGGCATGGACTCCCTGAGACGGAGAGCGGAGGCGGAGGGATTTGAACCCTCGATGGGCTTTAAGGCCCAAACCGCATTAGCAGTGCGGCGCCATAGACCGGACTAGGCGACGCCTCCAGCACAGCCGCTCGCGTGAGCGCGAGTGGTGCGTGCAGATGATGACACAGTCGAGCGCGCTGTCACCAATCGGCTCCCACGGTACTAGGCAGCCGGGCCGCAGGGCAAAGCCCTTCCCGTCGGCGGGGCGCCGCAACGTCCGGACGGGCCGCGCGTTGGGCAGGGCATGTCTCACGTCTCGTCTCGGATCAGGCCGCGTTCCGCCGTGCGGGGCGCCCTCGGGGCCGTCGCCGCCGTCCTGGGGTCCGCCGCCGCCCTGCCCGCCTCTGCCTTTGCCTCCGCCCTGCCCGCCTCCGCCTCTGCCTCCGCCCTGCCCGCCTCCGCCGCCGCCGTGACGGCCGACCACCTCACCGTCACCGTCCGGCACGCCGGGGACGGGCGGGACGGGACGTACGAGCTGTCCTGTCACCCCGGCGCCGGCAGTCACCCGGACGTGGGCGGGGCCTGCCAGGCGCTGGACCGGAACACCCGCTGGGGCCGGGACACCTTCGCCCCGGTCGCCCCAGGCACCGCCTGCACCATGCTCTACGGCGGCCCGGCCACCGCCCATGTCACCGGGGCCTGGGCCGGCCGCCCGGTCGACGCCGTGTACGACCGCAGCAACGGCTGCGAGATCGGGCGCTGGAACCGGATGGTGCCGCTACTGCCCGACCTGGGCCCATGAGCCGTACGAGCGGCAATCGAGCGGCGCAGTCGGTTCACGGGCGCGGCCCCGCTGCCGTGAAAGTCCCGCGAAGGGATGACGGAGGTGAGGCGTGTCGGTCACATGTTCGCCGTCACTTCGTCGTGCGACCTCCCTCTCATCCGGCGTCGCGAGCGCAACGGGTGCCTTTAGACTCCCTCGCGTGACACGTCGCGGGCCGGTTGGCAAGATGGCCCGAGCGGTCGGCAAGGTGCGGTAACAGGGAGGAAGCGTCTCGTGAGCAGCAGGCCATCCCGAGGCGCTGCTCGCCTCGCAGCCATACTGGACGCGCTGCCGGATGCGTTGGTGCTGGTCAACGCCAACGGCACCGTCGTCAACGCGAACACCATCGCCCTGGAGGCCTTCGAGGCGCCGGGCACCGCGCTGGTGGGACGCGGGCTGCTCGATCTGCTCCCGCAGTTCGACTCCCGGCTGATCCCGGGGTCCATGCGGCGGCCCGACCACATGGATCCCCGTGGCCGGACGAAGCCGACGCGGATGGTCGCGCGGCGCACCGACGGGACCGAGTTCCCGGTCGAGGTCACCAGCGCCAACCTGGAGAACGGCCAGCAGGCGTACGACGGTTACGGCTACAGCGCCGACGAGCTGCTGATGCTCGTCGTCCGCGACCTGACCGGCACCGTGGACACCGAGGCCGAGCTGGCCCGCTCGCAGCGGCAGACCGAGATGATCCTTCGGGCGGCGAGCGAGGGTGTCGTGGGGACGGACACCGACGGGCGGATCGTGCTCGTCAACCCGGCCGCCGCCCAGATACTGGGATACCGGGCCGGTGAGCTGGGCGGCAAGGAGCTGCACGACCTCGTGCTGCACTCGCGCGCCGACGGCTCCCCCTTCCCGTACGCCGAGTCGCCGCTCGCCGACACCCTGCGCTCCGGACGCAAGCACCGGGTGCGCGGGCAGGTGCTGTGGGCCAAGGGCGACAAGAAGGTGCCGGTCGACCTGACGACCGCGCCGGTGCGCGACGGCGACCAGCTGGTCGGCGCCGTGATGACCTTCACCGACCGGCGGCCGTACGACACCGTCGTCGACGAGAAGACGGCCCAGGAGAAGGCGCACGCCGACGAGCTGGAGAAGCTCTCCGAGGAGCACGCCTCCGACCTGACCGCGCTGCGCCAGAAGCACGTCACCGAGGTGGAGGAGCTGCTCGAACGGCATGCCGAGGAGCTGGCGGCCGGCGAGGACCGGTACGCGGCCCTCGGCGAGCGCGAGAAGGACCGGTACGAGGCCCTCTCCGGACGCCACGAGCAGCTGCTGACGCTGCTCGCGCAGTCGCTGCGCGGCCCCCTCGACGAGCTGCGCCGGGAACTGGCCGCGCTCGCCGCCGACGACGCCGGGCAGCTGTGGCCCGAGGCCAACCAGGTGCTTCACCATCTCTCGGCCGGTTACTCGCGCATCACCCAGCTCATCGACAACGTGCTCGGCTACCAGGCGCTGGACGCCGGGACCGAGGACATCACCCGTACGAAGGTGATGCTCGACGCCGTCGTCTCCGCCGGTGTGGAGGGCGCGGTGGAGCTGATCGGCCCCGGGCGGGTGCAGTTCGCCGTGCACGCGCCGCCCATCGAGGCCGAGGTGGACCCGCAGCGGCTCGCCGTCGCGCTCGCGCATCTCATCGCGGACGTGGCCGGTGTCGACGCGACCGGCAACGCGCCCGTCTCCGCGGGCGGCTACATGGACAACACGGTGGTGGTCGCGGCGGCCCAGCGCGGCGAGGTCGTCCGTATCGAGGTGCGCGGGCCGTACGCCGGGGGAGACCCGGTGCACGAGCCGATCGTGCGCGGGATCGTGCGGGCCCACGGCGGAGTGCTGCAGACCCATGAGGTGCCGGGGATGAGCGGCAGCGCGTTCGTGCTGGAGGTGCCGATCGGGGGCGGTGCCGGAGCGGTGCCCATGCCGGCCGGAACCGAGGTGGCCACGATCCCGGCCGCCGCCGAGGCCGTCGGCGAGGCCGGTGTCGAGACCGGTGGCCGGCGGCGGGCCCGGCGGTCCTCCGTGGACGCCTTCCTGGAGAGCGATGTTCCCGGCGAGCCGGGCGGCGAGGGCGAGGTACCGACCGCGCCGACCGGGCGGCGGCGCCGGCGGGCCGCCGACGCGGAGGCTCTGGAGAGCGGGCCCGCCGCGCTGGAGAGCGCGGAGTCGGCGTCCGGCGGTACCGGTCGGCGGCGCGGGCGCCCGGGCGACGGTGACCCGGGGGTCGCCGAGGGTGCCGTGATGACGGCGGCCGAGCAGGGCGCCGGGGCGGCCGCCGTGGGTACGGGCCTGGGCGGCACCGTTCCGCCGCAGGGCGTGCCGGTACCTGCGTCGGGGCGGCGCGCCCGGCGTGAGCCCGACGAGCGGCAGGCGCTGCCGCCGGCGCTGCCCTCGGCCCCGTCCGAGCCGGCCGCCGAAGAGGGCCGGTCCGGCGGACGCCGGCGCCGTGCGCTGGCCGCCGCGGCCGAGCGGGCCGAGCAGCAGCAGGCGGGTCCCCGCCCGGTCTTCGCGCTGCCGCCGGCCGAGGCCGACCGCGCCCCCGAGCCGGCCGAAGCCTTCGAGGCGGTCGGTTCGATCGAGGCGGCGGGCGACGAGGGCCGGCACGACGCCGTGGCGCACGACCAGGCCGAGGACCACACCCCGCCGCAGCCGCACCCCACCAACGCGCCGACCGGCCGCCGCCGACGGGCCGTGGGCCAGCCGGCGGCGGAGCACACCCAGGACGCCCCGGCAGCCCCGAACGCCCCGGCCGGGCCGGCGGTGCCGACGGTGCCCGCGCAGGCGGCCGCTCCCGGACAGCCGCAGCCGGTGCAGCCGCAGGGCATTCCCGTCCAGGCCGGGCAGCCGCAGGGCGTCCCGGTGCAGGGCGGGCCTGCGGGCCAGGGCCAGGGCCGGCCGGCGCTTCCGGCCGCGCAGGCGCTGCCGGGCGCTGCCGTACCGGCGCAGGCGCCGCCGCAGGCGCAGGGTGCCGCTCCGGTGGTTCCCGGGCAGCCTGCCCCGGCCGCCGCCGAAGCCGCCCCGGCTCCCGCCCAGCCGCTTCCGGCGGAGGCCGCGCAGGCGGCCGCCGTACCGCAGCAGTGGCCGGGCGGCGGCGACGCCCCCGCCGCCGCTCAACCGGCGCGTGCCGCACAGCCGTTGCCCGCCGAGGCGACCGCAGCCGCGGCGGCACCGGCCCCCGCACCCGCCCCCGCCCCGGCACCGGCACCCGTCGACCCGGACTCCACGCAGGGTCGGGCGTTCAGTGTGCGGACGCTGGGGCAGGGGGTGCCGTTCTCGCGGCAGGCCGCGCAGGTGCAGCAGCCGACGGCGACCCCGCCCCCGCACCAGCCGGGCGGCAACGGCCGGCGCCGCAAGCTGGGCACGCCCCCGGACCCGGGCACCCGTGCCGAGCAGCCGCAGCCGCAGCCCGAGCAGTCGGCCCGGCCGCATCCGCCGGCCGAGCAGCCGGTCGCCGCCAAGCCGGCCGCCGCCCAGCCGCTGCCGCAGCCGTCGCTGGCCGGGCAGTCCCGGCTGGTGGGCGCCACCGACGGCGCCGGACGGTCGTACGCGATAGGCGCCCCGGACGTGAACGCCGCCGAGGGCCCGGAGCCGCTGGACGGTCCGGGCGGGGCGGTCGAGGTCGCGGACCCGCCGCGCCCGCAGCCGATGGACGACGAACTGCCCCCGGAGCCGCTGGACAACCCGCGCCGGCTGCTGGTGTGGCCCGCACCGGACGTCACCACCCAGCAGGAGCTGAGCGACCGCGGCTACCGGCCGGTGATCGTGCACTCCCGTGAGGAGGTCGACGCGCAGATCGCCGCGTTCCCGGCGGCGCTGTTCGTGGACCCGCTGACCGGGCCGATCACCCGGACCGCGTTGCAGTCGCTGCGGCAGGCGGCGGTGGCGGCCGAGGTGCCGGTGATGGTGACGGCCGGGCTGGGACAGGCGACGCGCGAGGCGGCGTACGGCGCCGATCCCGCCGTGCTCCTGAAGGCGCTCGCGCCCCGGGACAGCGAGCAGCATCCGCCGCGGGTGCTGCTGATCGAGGAGCACGCGGAGATCGCGCTGGCGCTGACCTCGACGCTGGAGCGGCGCGGTATGCAGGTGGCGCGGGCGGCGAGCGACGCGGACGCGGTGACGCTGGCCGGGCAGCTGCGGCCGAACCTGGTGGTGATGGACCTGATGCAGGTGCACCGCCGGCAGGCCGGGATCATCGACTGGCTGCGGGCGAACGGGCAGCTGAACCGGACGCCGCTGGTCGTCTACACGGCGGCCGTCGACCAGGCGGACCTGCCTCGGCTGGCGTCGGGGGAGACGGTGCTGTTCCTGGCGGAGCGGTCGACGAGTTCCGAGGTGCAGAGCCGGATCGTGGACTTGCTGGCCCGCATCGGGACGAACTGAATCGAGCGCCGTTGGGGAACTGCCGACCTTCGGCCGCGGGTTGTTCGTGGCTGGTCGCGCAGTTCCCCGCGCCCCTGCGGGGCGCTCCAGTGCGGGGCGCTCAGAGGCTGGTGACGTCCAGTTCCCCGTCGGCGTACCGCCTCCTGAGTACCTTCTTGTCGAACTTGCCCACGCTGGTCTTCGGCACCGACTCGATGACCGTCCAACGCTCGGGGAGCTGCCACCTGGCGATCTTGCCCTCCTCGGCGAGGAAGATGCGCAGGGTCTCGAAGGTGGCCGTGGAGCCCTCCCGCAGGACGACCGTCGCCAGCGGGCGCTCGCCCCACTTCTCGTCGGGGACGGCCACGACCGCGGCCTCGGCGACGTCCGGGTGGGACATCAGCGCGTTCTCCAGCTCGACCGAGGAGATCCACTCGCCGCCGGACTTGATGACGTCCTTCGCGCGGTCGGTGAGGGTGAGGAAGCCGTCGGCGGAGATGGTGCCGACGTCGCCGGTCTTCAGCCAGCCGTCCTCGCTGAACTTGTCGGCGGGGCGCAGCGGTTCGGCGTCGGGGCCGTTGTAGTAGGCGCCCGCGATCCAGGGGCCGCGCACCTCCAGCTCGCCCGCCGACTCGCCGTCCCAGGGGAGGCGTTCCCCGGCGGGACCGCTCAGCCGGGCCTCTACGGACGCGGGGAAGCGGCCCTGCGTGAGGCGGTACGCGAACTCCTCCTCCGTGCCCACCACATGGGCCGGCGGGCGGGCGATGGTGCCGAGCGGAGAGGTCTCGGTCATGCCCCAGGCGTGGCAGACCCGCATGCCCAGCTTGTCGAAGGCCGTCATGAGGGAGGGCGGGCAGGCGGCGCCGCCGATGGTGACCTGGGTGAGCGAGGAGACGTCCCGGGGGCGGGCGGTGAGCTCGCCGAGCAGGCCCTGCCAGATGGTGGGGACCGCGGCCGCGTGCGTGGGGCGCTCGCGCTCGATCATCTCGGCGAGCGGGCCGGGCTGCAGGAAGCGGTCCGGCATCAGCAGGTTGACGCCGGTCATGAAGGTGGCGTGCGGCAGGCCCCAGGCGTTGACGTGGAACTGCGGTACGACGACCAGCGAGGTGTCCTGGTCGGTCAGGCCCATCGACTGGGCCATGTTGACCTGCATGGAGTGCAGGTAGATCGAACGGTGGCTGTAGACCACGCCCTTGGGGTCGCCGGTGGTGCCGGAGGTGTAGCACATGGCGGCGGCCTGGCGTTCGTCGAGCTCCGGCCAGTCGTAGGCGGTCGGCTTGCCGGCGAGGAGTTCCTCGTACTCGTGCACGGTCGCGGTCGCGCCGTCGAGGAGGGAACGGTCCCCCGGGCCGGAGACCACGATGTGCTCGACGGTCGGCAGCTTGGCCAGCAGCGGCGCGATCATCGGGATCAGCGAGCCGTTGACGAGGACGACCTTGTCGGCCGCGTGGTTGACGATCCAGACCAGCTGGTCGGCAGGCAGGCGGAGGTTGAGGGTGTGCAGGACCGCGCCCATGGAGGGAATCGCGAAGTACGCCTCGGTGTGTTCCGCGTTGTTCCACATCAGGGTGGCCACGCGGTCGTCGCCCCTGACCCCGAGGTCGTCCCGCAGGGCGTGCGCCAGCCGGGCGGCCCGGTCACCGATCTCGGCGAAGCTGCGGCGGTGCGGCTCGTCCTCGCCGGTCCAGGTGGTCACCTGTGATGCGCCGTGAACCCTCGACCCGTGGGTCAGGATCCTTGAGATCAGCAGCGGTACGTCCTGCATGGTGCTCAGCACGGCGTCCTCCCGGGGGCGACATTGCCTACTCGGTGGTAAAGGGGCTGCGCTGATTCTGCTCACATACCAGGCGGTATGTCACTAGGAGAAAGCCAACAAAGCCCGTCCTGCCCCGGTCCGGCTGCTCCGGCAGCTCCGGCTGCTCCGGCCGCTATCGGGCGAGGACCAGCTCGGGGTCCTCGCGCAGCTTGCCGAGCGCACGCGACACGGCCGACTTCACCGTGCCCACCGACACCCCGAGCACCTCGGCCGTCTGCACCTCGCTCAGGTCCTCGTAGTACCGCAGCACGACCATCGCCCGCTGCCGCGCGGGCAGTTTCATGATCGCCCGCCACATCGCGTCGCGCAGCGCCTGCCGTTCGGCCGAGTCGTCCTCGCCGGCCGCCGGCTCGGGCTCGGGCAGCTCGTCGCAGACGAACTCGTCGACCCGGCGCTTGCGCCACTGCGAGGTCCGCGTGTTCAGCAGGGCCCGGCGCACATAGCCGTCGAGCGCCCGGTGGTCCTCGATCCGCTCCCAGGCCACGTACGTCTTGGCGAGCGCGGTCTGGAGCAGGTCCTCGGCATCACTCGGGTTCGCGGTCAGCGAACGGGCGGTGCGCAGCAGGACCGGCTGGCGGGCCCTGACGTACGACGCGAACGACGGGTAGGGATGGGCGTACGGGCGGGTCTGCCTCGCCGAGACAGCGGCGTCCGACGCGCTGGTGCAGACGGGTGTGGTCATGGCTCCACGCTATGAGCGAGCGGTGTCGCGGCGGATCGGCCGCAGGTCCCGAAGCAAAGTCCCCCTCAGGTTGTAGGGGTGGGGCTGCCTACACCTCCTGAAGGTGGAGTACGGGTGCAATACTCCTGCGGGTTTACCCCTGAGGGAGGAGTACGACAGGTGCCGCGGCCTCACCCGTCCGAGGTCGGGAGACCGCACCTGTCCGCGGTCGGGAGACCTCACTCGTCCGAGGTCAGGACCAGCCCGGACGTCGGTACGCCGGTGCCGGCCGTCACCAGGACCCGGTTCGCCCTCGGTATCGGGTTCGCAGCCGTGCCGCGCAGCTGGCGCACCCCCTCCGCCACCCCGTTCATCCCGTGCAGGTACGCCTCCCCGAGCTGTCCCCCGTGCGTGTTCAGCGGTAGCCGCTCCTCGGCCACGAAGTCCGCCGCCTCCCCCCGCCCGCAGAACCCGAACTCCTCCAGCTGCATCAGCACGAACGGGGTGAAGTGGTCGTACAGGATCCCCACGTCGATGTCGGCCGGGGCCAGTCCGCTGGTGCGCCACAGCTGCCGGGCCACCACGCCCATCTCCGGCAGCCCGGTCAGGTCGTCCCGGTAGAAGCTGGTCATCTGCTCCTGGGCCCGGCCGGCGCCCTGTGCGGCCGCCGCGATCACGGCCGGCGGGTGCGGCAGAGCGCGCGCCCGCTCCACCGAGGTGACGACGAGGGCCTGTCCGCCGTCCGTCTCCTGGCAGCAGTCCAGGAGACGCAGCGGCTCGACGATCCAGCGGGAGGCCGCGTGGTCCGCGAGGGTGATGGGGCGGCCGTGGAAGTAGGCGGCCGGGTTGGTCGCCGCGTACTTCCGGTCCACCACCGCCACATGCCCGAACGCCTCCGGGGTCAGCCCGTACGTGTGCAGGTAGCGCTGGGCCGCCATCGCCACCCAGGACGCCGGGGTGAGCAGCCCGAACGGCAGTGCCCAGCCGAGTGCCACCCCCTCCGCGGACGGCTCCCGGTGCTGCACGCCCGAGCCGAAGCGGCGGCCCGATCTCTCGTTGAAGGCGCGGTAGCAGACCACCACCTCGGCGATCCCGGCCGCCACGGCGAGCGCCGCCTGCTGGACGGTCGCGCAGGCCGCGCCGCCGCCGTAGTGGACGCGGGAGAAGAAGGACAGCTCGCCGATCCCGCAGGCCTGGGCCACGGTGATCTCCGGGCTGGTGTCCATCGTGAACGTGACCATCCCGTCCACGTCGGCCGGGGTCAGCCCCGCGTCGTCCAGCGCGGCCCGCACCGCCTCCGCCGCCAGCCGCAGCTCGCTGCGCCCCGAGTCCTTGGAGAACTCGGTGGCCCCGATGCCGACGATCGCCGCCCGCCCGCCGAGCGAGTCCCGGCCCCGCACGCTCATGAGGCCTCCTCGTCGGTGAGGGTGACGGTCGCCGTGGCTTCGGGGAAGGCGACGGTCACCGTGCCGGTCACGTGGTTGCCGATGCTGTTGGCGCCGACCACCCGGACCGTCGCCGTCGCCGCCCCCGTACCCGTCTCGACGTCCAGTTCCTCGATCCGGCCGGACAGCACCATCGTGTCGCCCGGGTAGTTGGGCGCCCCCAGCCGGATGGCGACCTTGCGAAGCACGGCCGCCGGGCCGAAGTGGTCGGTGATGTACCGGCCGACCAGGCCGTTCGTCGTCAGGATGTTCATGAAGATGTCCGGGGAGCCCTTCTGCCGGGCCAGTTCGGCGTCGTGGTGCACGTCCTGGTAGTCCCGGGACGCGATCGCCCCGGCCACGATCAGCGTCCGCGTGACCGGGATCTCCAGCGGCGGCAGCGCCGTGCCCGCGGCCAGGCGTGTCGTCTCAGTCGCCATTCGCGATCAACTCCCCCAGTTCCTGGAGCACTTCGCCCCCGCTGCCCAGATACGCGTCCAGTTGCCGTCCCCACAGGAAGTGCCGGTGCACCGGGTGGTCGACGTCGGCACCCGCGCCGCCGTGGAGGTGCTGGCCCGTGTGCACCACCCGCTGCCCGGCCTCGGACGCCCACCAGGCCGCGGTCAGCGCGTGCGTGGCGTACGGCAGTCCGGCGTCCCGCCGCCAGGCCGCCTCGTACGCCGTCACCCGGATCGCCTCGGTGTCCATGTGGGCGTCGGCGGCGCGGAGCTGGACGCCCTGCCGGGTGGCGAGCGGGCGCCCGAACTGCTCGCGGGTGTTGGTGTGCGCCACGGCCCGGGCGAGCGAGCCGGCGCAGACGCCCGCCTGGAGGCCGGCGAAGGCGGTGCGGGCGGTGGCCAGGACGTCGGCGCAGGCGTCCTCGCCGCCCAGGATCTCGGCGGGTGCCTCGTCGAGCGTGAGGCGTCCCGCGGACCAGGGTGCGGTCAGCTCGACCTCCTCGGTGCCGGTGCCCTCGCCGAGCGGCACCAGCCACAGCCGCCGGCCGGTGTCGGCGACCAGGACATGCGTGGCGTCCCGCAGCCACGGGACGACGGGGACGGTGCCGCTCAGCGCGGGACGCGCGGTGGGTCGTACCGCTGCCTGGGCCGGAAGCGCACCGGTCACCACCACCGACCCGTCCCCGATGCCCGGCAGCAGCCGCGCCCGCTGGTCGTCCGTGCCGTGCGCGGCGATCGCCAGCTGCCCGTACACGCAGCTCGCCGCATACGGCACCTGGGCCGTGGTACGCCCCTGTTCCTCCAGGAGGAGCACCAGTCCCAGCAGGCCCAGCTCCGCCACCGCGGCCACCAGTCCGGCCGCGCACAGCGCCTTCCACAGCTCCGGGTCGCTGCCGGTGCCGGCCGCCCGCAGCCGCTCAGGGGTGGCGAGGTCGGCGAAGATCCTGGCGGCCAGGTCACGGGCCTCGGCCTGGGCCTCGGTTGGCGTGAAGTCCATGTCAGGCCTCCCCGCCGGGAGCACCGGCGACACCGGGGGCTCCGAGCGCGTCGGCGGCCCGGAAGACGGGCAGGGTCAACGCCCCCGCCTCGTCCTCGTACCGGCGGAACTCCACCCGTACCGGCAGCCCGATCCGCACCTTGTCGTACGGCACCCCCACCACGCTGCTCACCATCCGCACGCCTTCGGCGAGTTCGATCAGGCCGACGGCGTACGGAGGGGCGAAGGCCGGGAAGGGCGGGTGGTGCATCACGACGTACGACCAGACCGTGCCCTCGCCGCAGGACTCGACCGTGTCCCAGTCGAGGGAGCCGCAGGCGTTGCAGCCCGGCAGCCAGGGGTGGCGCAGGGTGCCGCAGTCCGCGCACCGCTGGATGAGGAGGCGCTCCTCGGCCACGCCCTCCCAGAAGCCGGCGTTGTCCCGGTTGACCACCGGGCGGGGGCGCGGCGGCGGCTTGCGCCTGCGGCCGCTCGGCGCGTACTTGAGGACACGGAAACGGTGGGTGCCGACGAGGTCGTCCCCGACGCGGACGTCCGTACGGGTCGTGACGAAGTAGCCCGTGCCCAGCTTGGTGGTCTTCCGGTCGGAGACCGACTCGATCACCGTGTCGAAGGCGACCTCGTCGCCCGGCCGCAGGGGCCTCAGGTACTCCTGCTCGCAGTCGGTGGCGACGATCGACGTGCAGCCCGCCTCGTCGAGGAGGGTGAGCATCTCGTCGTACGCGCCGGTGCGGGACGTGTGCCCGGAGAGGCCGCCCATCGTCCAGGCCTGGAGCATGGTGGGCGGGGCGACGGCGTCCGGTCCCTCGTACGCCGCGGAGGTGTCGCCCATCGCCTCGCACCAGTGCCGGATCATGGGCAGGTTGACCGGGTCCTTGGCGATGCCCGCGCGGGCCGCCGGCTGCCCCTCGTACGCCCTGAGCCGTACTCCGAGACCGTCCGTCGGCGACCGGTCCCCGGATGCGTCACTCGCCCCTGCCACGGTCGCCACCCCTCCCCGTCCTCCGCATCCCGAGCCGCATCGTCGCGACGATCTCCCGCTGCACCTCGCTCACCCCGCCCCCGAACGTGTTGATCTGCGCCGCTCTGTTGAGCCGCTCCAGCTCGCCGTCCTCGAACGCCCCCGGCGAACCGGACCGGACCAATGCCGTCTCGCCGACGATCTCCTGACACATGCGATACGTCGCGACTGCCGATTCCGTTCCCGCGAACTTCACCCCGCTGGCCTCCGCGGGGGCCACCCGGCCCGCCCCCGCGTCCCCCACCAGACGCCAGCTGAGCAGGCGGTTCGCCGCCAGCCGGGCATGCGCTTCGGCCAGCCGGAAACGAATCCACGGCTCGTCAACACGGCGTCGACCCGTCACCGGATCGGGGGTGCGGGCGGCGGTGAGCGCGGCCGCGTAGAAGTCCTCGGCCTGCATGCCGGTCGCGGCGAGGGCGACCCGCTCGTGGTTGAGCTGGTTGGTGATGAGCGACCAGCCGTCGTGCTCGGTGCCGACCAGGTTCCCGGCGGGGACGCGGACGCCGTCGTAGTACGTCGCCGTCGTGACCTGGCCGCCCACCGTCTCGATCGGCGTCCAGGAGAACCCGGGCGCGTCGGTGGGGACCAGCAGGATCGAGATGCCGCGGTGCTTCGGTGCCTCGGGGTCGGTGCGGCAGGCCAGCCAGATCCAGTCGGCGTGCTGGGCGCCCGAGGTGAAGATCTTCTGCCCGTCGATCCGCCAGCCGTCGCCGTCCCGTACCGCCCGGGTGCGCAGCGAGGCCAGGTCGGTACCGGCGGAGGGTTCGCTGTAGCCGATGGCGAAGACGAGGTCGCCGCGGAGGATGCCGGGCAGGAAGCGGGCCTTCTGCTCCTCGCTGCCGTACTTCATCAGTGTCGGCCCGACCGTGTTCAGGGTGACCATCGAGACGGGGGCGCCGGCCCGGTACGCCTCGTCGAAGAACACGAACTGCTCGTCGGCGCCCCGGCCCTGACCTCCGTACTCAACGGGCCAGCCGAGTCCCAGCAGGCCGTCCGCGCCGATGCGGCGCAGCAGGGCACGGCGTTCGGCGGGGTCCTCGGGGGCGGGGGACGGGATCAAGGACCGGAAGTAGGCGCGGAGTTCGGCACGCAGCCGCTGCTGGCGTTCGGTGGGAGCCAGATGCATGGTTTCTGACTGTCCGTCAGATACCGCTCGCTGTCAAGGTCGAACGGACTGTGCGCGGACCGGAAAACGCCTGCGCGGCGGTGCCGAAGCACCGCCGCGCGGACGCACTGCCCATCCCCACAGACCACACCCCCACCAGGGTTCAACCGGGGCTTACCACAGCTGGGTGAAGTGGACGGCGACGTTGTCGTTGCCCTGCTGGATCGCGGTCCACGCGGAGCCCTTGACCTGAGCGGTGTTGCTCTGGTTCGAGGCACCGTTGCCCACCGCGTTCTGCTGGGTGGTGGAGGAGTTGCCGTTGTTGTCGTGGCCGACCCCGCTGCCGATGATGCCCGCGACGCCGGCGTTGGCGCTCGATCCGTTGTCCGCGATCGCGCCGTTGTCCGCGGCCGCGACACCGGCGAAGAGGGCGGCGGCGAGCGGGAGGGCGGAGACGGCGGCGAGAACGCGGGCGGTACGGATGCTTGCCATGTTGTTTCCTCTCAGAGCCCGGCTGTGCCGGAAGTACGTCAAGTAAGGCTTTTTCCGGAGCAGTTGGCCGACCGCTTCGGTGGTTTTCATCGACGTCGCGAGACCAGAGTTGCCCACCGAATCCCCGGCGAACCACCCCGGAAGCCGCTATTCGCCCTCAAGCGTGATGACAAGTCGATAAACCCCTTTCGCCATTTTTGGTCGACTCCAGCCCCACTCGTGACGACTCCGGACATCAACTGCCATCAAGCGCGGCAAGGGAAAAATCGTTCCGGCCCCACCTCGCGACCACCTCACCGCTCTCGGCGTGTCACACCGAGGCCCTCTTCCCTTTTTCGAACGTACGTACGAACATGGATGCATGGCCACCACCGACCGGCAGGCCACGACGCTGGCCCTCGCACACGCCCTGTCAGCCGCCGAGCGCGGCCTGGCCGTCATCCCCCTGTCCCGGACGAAACTCCCCGCCCTGCGCTCCCCCCACCACCACGACCCGGACCCCGCGCCGCCGCCCTGCCACGGCGAGTGCGGCCGCCCCGGCCACGGGGTGTACGACGCCACCACCGATCCGGCCCGCATCCGCGAACTGTTCGCCGCGGCGCCCTGGGCGACCGGCTACGGCATCGCCTGCGGGCTGCCCCCGTACCGCCTCATCGGCGTCGACCTCGACGTGAAGTCCGGTACGGACGCCACGGCCGCCCTGCGCGAACTAGCCCTGCGGCACCTGTTCACCATCCCGCCGACCGTCGTCGTCCTCACCCCGAGCGGCGGCCGCCACCTCTGGCTGACCGGGCCGCCGGACGCCGTCGTCCCCAACTCGGCCGGCCGGCTCGCCCCCGGCATCGACATCCGCGGGGCCGGCGGCTACCTGGTCGGCCCCGGCTCCCGCACCGACCACGGCGTCTACGCCACCGCCCCCGGCACCGAGCACCTGGTCCCCGCCCCCTGCCCCCCGTCCCTCCTGCGCCTCCTGCTCCCGCCCCCGCGCCCACCCCACCCCTCGACCCACCCCTCGGTCGGAAACCGGGGCCAGGGCCTGGTCCAGTTCGTCCTCTCCGCCCACGAGGGCCAGCGCAACACCCGCCTCTTCTGGGCGGCCTGCCGCGCCTACGAGAACGGCATCGGCCGCGCCCTGCGGGCCCCGCTGATCGACGCGGCGGTCCACACCGGCCTGACGGAACACGAGGCCCGCGCGACGATCGCCTCGGCGGCCCGGATGACCGGCCACCGGCCCTGAGACAACCCCGACGCCCGCCCCTGAGAGCTCGCACACGGCCGCTCCTGAAAATCGAACACCGCCGGCCCCCGACCGCCCGACCTGCCGCCCAGTCGACGTACGGCGGGCTGCTGGAGGGATATCCGCACCGGACGCTCAACGAGCGTGCCATCAAAGGTTTGTTGGTCGCGGCCGGGGACCCCCGCACCTCGGCCCGTCCGGTCCCGCTCCCGGTGCGACTTCGGGATGTCGAGACAGCTACGAAAGATGGGCGGGCGCAGACTTTCGGGAGCTGATCCGGGCGGGGTCCGCTCGCCATGCTGGCGGTATGGATCAGGCGAAGATTTCCCGGCGGGCGCTGGTGGGCGCCGCCGCCACCGCCGCCACCGCCGCCGCCACCACCGTCGCCGTCGCGGCCGCCACGGTGACAGCCG